>JBAUMB010000347.1:0-4958 GCA_049578465.1 Anaerolineales bacterium | reverse complement strand
GCTGGGACAAAAGGCAAGGGTTCTGTCTCCGCTTTGTGCGCCTCGGCACTAAAGGCCGCGGGATATAAAGTTGGCTTGTATACCTCGCCGCACTTGTTGGATTACACCGAGCGGATTCAAATCAATGGTCAGCCGGTTTCGCACGAAGGCTTGGTGGATTTGGTCGAGCAGATCAAACCAGCGGTGGCAAGGATTCCTAAACTCACCACGTTTGAGATCACATCCGCGCTTGGCTTTTTATATTTTGCCCAACAAAAAGTGGACGCGGCGGTCATCGAAGTTGGACTCGGCGGTCGGCTCGACGCGACCAATGTGGTTATGCCGAAGGTTTCGGTGATTACTTCATTATCATACGATCACATGGCTGTTCTTGGAAACACATTGGCATTGATCGCGGGCGAAAAAGCTGGAATCATCAAGCCCGGCGTGCCGGTCGTCTCTGCGCCGCAAAAAGATGAAGCGCTGGAAGTGTTGGTTCGCATCGCTAAAGAACGAAACGCGCCGTTCACTTTGGTTGGACGTGATGTTACTTACAAGCCATTGAGTCATTCACTGGCTGGACAAACTTTGCAGATTTTCGATTTGCTTTTGAACATTCCATTGCTCGGCATTCATCAAATCGAAAATGCGGTCACGGCGTACGCGGCATTGAAAGCCAGCGGATTGAAAATTTCAGATAATCAGATTCGCAAAGGATTTACCGAGGTCAAATGGCCCGCTCGTTTTGAAGTCGTTCGGCGCGATCCGCCCGTGATTTTTGATTCGGCTCACAATCAGGATTCATTTGCGCGGCTTCGTCAAGCGCTCGATGATTATTTTCCGAATAAGCCGGTTTATCTGATCTTTGGCGCATCCGAAGATAAAAATATTCCCGGCATGTTTGCGGAGATTCAACCGAAGGTCAAAAAAATGTTCGTTACGCGCGCCGATCATCCGCGTGCGCTCGAGCCGGAGAAAATTCAGGAGTTGGCGCGGCAGGCTGGAATCCCGAATGAAGCGGTGGCATCCGTCGAAGCCGCGTTTGCGCGTGCGTTGGATTTGTCTGCAAAAGATGGTAGCATTGTATTATCCGCCGGTTCGATGTTCGTCACGGCGGAAGTCATGATGGCATGGAAAAAAACGAGAAGCGAATGAATAACGATTGGAATGAAGAAGACAATTTTAATTTAGCGTTATCGCAGCGCACCGAAGAATTGTATCGGGTTCCCAATTACGAGGCGAATGAAGAAGGCTTGATCGAAGCGTCGGTGATGCCGTTGCGCGATCTGGTGGTATTTCCGCGCATGGTCGCGCCGATATTTATTGGGCGTGAATCATCGCTGGTTGCCGTTCAAGATGCGCAGGCAAAAAATCAAACCGTGATTGGTCTCGTGCAAAAAGATCCCGAAGTGGATGATCCGAAGCCATCCGACTTTTTGCCAGTCGGCGTTGAGATGGCGGTGGGGCGTTTGCTTTCGATGCCGGATGGTTCATCATCGGCGTTGGTGCAGGGACGCCGACGCGTCGAGATTGTGGAATTTACGCGCACGCGTCCGTTCATGAAAGTGCGCGCCCGCGTCACCTTCGAACCGACAACGGCTGACCGTCAAACGCAGGCTTTGATGCGCTCCGTGCTTGATCTGTTTGATCGCTGCGTTCAATTAGATCGCGCCATTCCCGAAGAAGCGCATCTCTTCGCCATGAATATCGCTGAGCCGGGTTGGCTGGCGGATATGATCGCCACATCGCTTTCATTGAATTACGAAGCGAAGTTAAGTTTGTTGACTCTGCTTGATCCGCGCGGGCGATTGCAAGCCGTCAACAAAATTCTGGCGCAGGAAGTGGATGTGCTGGAATTGCAAGACGAAATCCATTCGCGCGTTCAGAACGAAGTGGACAAAAGTCAGCGCGAGTTTTATCTGCGCGAACAGATGAAACAAATTCAGGATGAGTTGGGTGAAGGCGATATCTTCACGCGCGATGTCAAAGATTTGAAAGCGAAGATCGAAGCCGCGAATCTACCCGAGGAACCGAAAGCCGTTGCGATGAAAGAATTGGAGCGGCTGAATCAAATGCCGCCTATGGCTCCGGAAGTCGGAATCATCCGCACGTACATTGATTGGATCCTTGATCTGCCGTGGAATAAATCTACGCCGGATAATCTTGATGTCAAACACGCCGCAAAGATTCTCGACCGCGATCATTATGGACTTAAGAAACCCAAAGAAAGAATCTTGGAATATATCGCGGTGCGCTCATTAAAGCCAAAGAAAGATCGTCAGCCGATTTTATGTTTTGTCGGCCCGCCCGGAACCGGCAAAACATCTTTAGGTCGTTCCATCGCCGAAGCGCTTGGACGTAAGTTCGTGCGCGTCTCTTTGGGCGGCGTGCGCGATGAAGCCGAAATTCGCGGACATCGCCGCACCTATATCGGCGCGTTGCCAGGACGAATCTTGCAAACGATCAAGCGCGCTGGCACAGCGAATCCGCTTTTCATGCTGGATGAGATTGATAAACTCTATTCCGATTTTCGCGGCGACCCGGCTTCAGCGATGCTCGAAGTGCTCGACCCTGAACAAAATAATTCGTTTAGCGATCATTATTTGGAAATGCCGTTCGATCTTTCTAGAGTCATGTTCGTGACCACCGCAAATTATCTCGGCTCGATTCCCGCCGCGCTGCTCGACCGCATGGAAGTGATCGAGTTCCCCGGTTATATTGAGGAAGAAAAACTTGAGATTGCGAATCGTTATTTGATCCCGCGTCAGATCGAAGAGAATGGAATTGCTGATATCGAATTCTCATTCGAGACCGGTGCGCTTCAACGCATCATCCGTGAATACACATTCGAGGCGGGCGTCCGCAACCTTGAACGCGAGATTGGACGCATCAGCCGCAAAGTTGCGCGGCTCAAAGCGGAAGATAAAAAATATCCAACGAAGATCAGCGCGGATCTCATTGAGAAGTTCCTCGACCCGCCGCAATATATTCCGCCTGAAGTTGAAAAGCAAGATGAAGTTGGAGTCGTTCAATCATTAGCATGGACGGAAAACGGCGGCGAGATCATGCCAGTTGAAGTTGCGGTGCTGGAGGGCAAAGGCGCTTTGCAGATGACGGGTCAGCTCGGTGATGTGATGCAAGAATCAGGTCAAGCCGCGCTCACGTATATCAAATCGCGCGCCGCAACGCTTGGCATCGATATGGAAGTCTTCGAACGCATGGACATTCATTTGCACATGCCCGAAGGCGCGATTCCTAAAGACGGACCTTCGGCTGGAATCACGATCGCCACTGCGATGATTTCTGCACTAACGGGTCGTCCTGTTTATCGTCAGGTTGGGATGACCGGTGAGATCACGTTGCGCGGACGCGTCCTGCCGATCGGTGGCGTGCGCGAAAAAGTCCTGGCCGCGTATCGTGCCGGGCTGAAAGTGGTTCTGCTCCCCGAAAAGAATCTCAAAGACTTATATGATGTTCCAAAAACCGCGCGCTCCGAAATGAAAATTATTCCGGTTGCACACATGGATCAAGTCATTGAACTTGCCATTTCTTCCGAAGCAACCATCGAACCGCCGCGTCCACGCAAACGGACGAATGAAGAGAATCCTGAGGAACCGGAATAATTTTAGAATAGTTTATCAATCATTCTGAATGTTTGGATTGGTTATCATGTCGAATTCTCTCAAAGGTCAAGTTGTTCTCATCACCGGCGCATCCTCCGGCTTTGGCGAGGATACGGCGCGGCTCTTTGCAAAAGAGGGCTGCAAGGTTGTGCTAGCCGCGCGCAGGTTAGATCGTCTGCAAAAGTTAGTGGAAGAAATTCAAAAGTCTGGTGGCGAAGCAATTGCAGTACCGGTGGATGTGACACAACGCGACGAGATCGAAGTCATGGTGCAGTCCGCGTTGGATGTCTACGGCCAGATTGATATTCTATTTAACAACGCCGGTTTTGGTCGACTCGATTGGCTGGAAAATCTGGATACGGCGCGCGATATCGAAACTCAAGTGAATGTCAATTTGCTGGGCGTGATTCAGGTGACGCGCGCGGTGCTCCCATACATGTTGAAGCAAGGATATGGACACATCATCAACATGTCTTCCGTTGCGGGTTGGATCGCCGCACCGCTTTATACAATTTATTCTGCTACAAAATTCGGCGTGCGCGCTTTTACCGATGCCTTGCGCCGGGAAGTCTCGCCGTTTGGAATCAAAGTCTCAGGGATTTATCCCGGTCCTGCCGAAACGGAGTTTGGACAACACACGGGCAATTCCAAAGCCAAGCGAAGTTTGAATGTGTTTAAAGGTTTATCCATGACATCCGAATATGTAGCTCGCCGCGTGCTAGAACTGGCAAAGCATCCGCGCCGCGTGGTCATCATTCCATGGTGGTATAAAATTTTTATTGGAGTGGATACATTGTTTCCCGATTTGGTGGATTGGTTTTTAAAACAATTTTTCGTTCGCCGAAATCATAAGCTGGAAATGAAGTAGGATCTATATATGGACTCAACTCGACTCGAAAAACTTCAGATCGCTCTCGTTCAAGCTGGACTGGATGCGGTGGTCATCAACCCAGGCCCGATTCTCACTTATTTAACGGGTTTGAAATTCCATCTCATGGAGCGGCCGGTTGTGTTATTGGTCGCTCGAGGAAAAGACCCCGTAATTGTTTTGCCGGAACTTGAATCGCCGAAAGTGAATCTCTTTCCTTATAAAGTGAACGCGTTTACTTATGGAGAGAATCCATCCGAGTGGGATGCTGTCTTTCGCAAAGCGATCCAATCGCTTGGACTGGATGGAAAAAAGATTGGTGTTGAGCCGCGTCAATTGCGTTTATTGGAATTTCAATATATGCGCGGCGGCGCGCCCGAAGCGGATTTTCCGGATGCGTCGGAGGCGTTGGCATCGCTGCGTTTACGCAAAGATGATTCTGAAGTCGATGCGATGAAGCAGGCCGTTAAAGTTGCGCAGGTCGCGCT
>JBAUMB010000346.1:0-1711 GCA_049578465.1 Anaerolineales bacterium | reverse complement strand
TATATAGCGAGGGCAAAGCCAGATTATAAGCAACGATCCGCTGATTACGGCAATTTAATAGATCAAGCTTATTGATTTGTTCGGGTAAAGTTTCCGATACTGATATTCCATCGCCCCAAATCGATGAGTCGCCCAAAAAGATAACGCGAAATTCACCAGAAGGTTTATCTTTTGCCGATATCACGTGCGATGCAAGCATGGCGTCCATATTATCATACAAGGAGAGCGAATACGCAGTCTGCTCGAATTCAGGTTGTGCCCATGGGAATCTCAATCGCCCCGGGACAATATGGTTGTAAACTTGCTCATTGGAAAGCCAAGGATATAAGTATATGAAAGCAAAATTCAGGATACCAAAAATCACGATTGCTTTCACTATAACGCGCCACGGCTTTACAGGAGCAGACATCATAAACGATTATCCCTTAAGCCGGCCCAAACATCTTCAATATCGCTTGCCATGCAATTGCAGGCATGTGTAGATCGAAGAACAGCCGCAAAACAACGGTGAAGAACTGATCAATATCACAATCACCGTTGAGTTTTAAGGACATTCGAAGTGTAGGACGGCAGGCGCTATTGTTTTGGCTAACTTCACTTCCCCGATTGGGTTGAGGTGTAGGTTTGAATTTGTAAATTCTTGATAAGGAATCAAATTATACAAATCCAAATACATCCAGCCTGTTTGAGCTACAAAGGCTTGTAAGATTTGGCGGTATTGATCGTAAGCCCAGTGGGGATAATCGGAATTATATCTAATATTTGAATTTTCCCCCGGTGCAATATAAATCGGTTCGTTCGCGACCAACACAGGCGTATTCCCAAGCATGGTATGTGCCGCTTCCAAAACATCAAAAGCAAAAATGGATGATGCCAGACTGGGAGGCTGAAACCCTAGGAAGCTCTGGCTCGCCTGTAGATTAACATCAAGCGGTTTATACTTGGTAAGTTGATAATCAAGCCCAGTCGCCGCCCAAAGCGGGCCGTAAATCTGCAGTCGGAACAAGGACGCGATATGACTGCGCTGGCCAACTAGGGTACGATCCCAAAAATTAGATTTATAGATAATGCTATTTGCATACCGATCAAGATGATATTGATGAAGAATTGCGATTGCAAATTGCGGGTTTCCATTAGTCAAAAAATTCAACGCTGCAGATGGAATCAGACTATCGGGTGCTACCATCCAAATTACAAAGTCGGGCTTATATCGTAAGCTCCGATTTAAGATAATAAAGTCTTTAACCACAGAAGGATAAGGAAATGATAAATTGTAAAACTTTAAATGCCGGCCACACGCAATTAAATTAGCACTATTAAGTTGTTCTGTGAGAGTTTGGGCGGGTATCAAAGTAGCGCCCCAAGTTTGCGAGTCGCCAAGAACCAATACGCGATATTCAGCAGGGGTTTTCAGAGTACTCGAAATAACATGGGAACTGAACAACGCATCCAAATCGCCAACCGAAATGATATTATCATTGCGGTTTCCCAAGAAGAATCTTAAACGTCCGAGCACCGGCCAGCCATAGATGGAAAGCTTTCCCACCGGTGGATTCAACGCGGCGAAAGCCAGATTGAGGACCGTGAAAACGAATAGTGATTTTATTAGAAGGCGAAAAGGTTGAACGCTATTCATCAAGACAAACCAAATAGTTTCAGCATTGCCTGCCATGCAATTGCAGGTGTGGATAAAGTGAAGAATAGCCAACCT
>JBAUMB010000345.1:0-2270 GCA_049578465.1 Anaerolineales bacterium | reverse complement strand
CGATTGATCTCTCACGCGTGATGAAGATCAAGAAACCTTATCAACGCGTGCGATATGAATTGCAGGAAATCGGTCAGCCGACGTTGCAGGATTTGCTGATGAAGAAGTTTGGGAAGAAAAAATAAAGAGAATTGAGGATCGGGGGCGGATGAATTATATCATCCGCCCTCTTTTGATTTTACAAGCCAAGAAGAAAATGGGATAGAATTATATTTGCAGACTTAAACTAAAGTTGAAATGATGCTGGCAGGAGCGACAAAATGACAATTATAGGGAATGGAAAACGTTACTCAGAAGTTATACACGCTTCAGAGAAAGAATTTGAAGATGATATTGTGGCTTCATCCCGAATCCTTTTTGGTAGAGACACAATTTATATTAATGCTAAAAAGAAAATTGAGGCAAAGGCGTTAGGAGGCACAATTCCAGATGGTTTTTTCTTTGATTTTACCGATATAACTGATCCGCAGTTTTATGTTGTCGAAGTAGAAGTCACACAACACAGCTTCTTTAGTCACGTATTTCCTCAAATTACAAAGTTCTTTGCGTTTTTCAAAAACACCAAACTAAGAAAAGAGTTAGTTGATAAGCTATATTCAATAATTGATAAAGATGATGCCCTTAAATCAGCATTTAAAAGTTTCCTTGATAAAACCGAAGTCTATAAATTCCTAAGTGATGTTATCGAGTCGAACCAAAACATCCTCCTTATTGCCGATGGTCATATGGATGAACTACCAGAGATTATAGATACTTATTCAGATACATGGGGAAAGCTTGTAAAATTTCTTGAGATTCATAAATTTGTATCTGGATCAGATACTATTTACACTATCACGCCCGATTTTGATACGATTCAATATATTGAACCATCCGAAAAACTCCAAGAAGATGAAGAAGAAACCACGGTTATCAGCGAAAAATTTCACTTGGAAGAAGTGTCTCAGATAGTAAGGGATATATATGCAAAAATAAAAGAAATAACCTTGAACAAGGATGGCTCAATTGTTTTCAATCCCCAAAAATACTATATCTCGATCAAAGGTCCAAAGAACATTGCTTATATAAAACTTAGGAATAAAAAGATTCGATTTATCGCAATGATACCTGAAGAAATCATCAGGAATACCGTTAAACATTACGCAATTGCATCATTGTCAAGCGGCGTGCAAAATTTTTACAATGGACCATGTGCAGCAGTTGATATTACTGATCTTAACTACGAAGAGGATCTCCGGTTGCTTCTAAATGTATTGCTCGATTATTATAAAAAAAGCAATAAATAAAAGTGAGCGACCCAATTGGGTCGCTCATTTATTGCTTCCACTCGCCGACTTCCTCTTCCAACATCTCGATAATTTTGACATACTTATCAAGTGACTCTGGCGTAGTCTCTTCAAAGGCCAGCCGGTTTAATGCCTCCGCGGCTTTTTCTTCACCGTCCGGCGAGAGCGATTGTTCCAGCAAAGGCTGGATCAGACTCTTCAATAAGTCAAAATGCTGATGCATGATGCCGGTATATTCACTGGCGACGTACACCACTTCGGCGCGACCGGTTTCATCTCCGCCTTGCCATTGTTTCGCCGCATCGAAAAGAACTCTTGAAACCTCACAGCTTTTTTTTTGTTGAGAATACATCGCCCCCAACGGGCCATTGTCCGCTGAAAAGCCGCACTCTTCCAGTGCATTCAACAGGATTTCTTCCTGCTTGAAGTACACCGGCTCGAGATATTGATGGATGAAGTTGCACGCAAACACGAAGAAACCCGGCCGCGCCATCTTGCTATTCCCAGCGATAGCCAATCCACTGCCCAGCACAGCCATGAAACGGTTGACGATTTCTTGATCACTATTTAGAATTTTGATGATGCGCATATTTACCCGCTCAAAGTATATCATGCAGTTATCATAGTGCAAAATGAAATTTGAGACACTACAAAAAAGACCCCGATTTGATCAGGGTCTTTAAGTTATTTGGATTGAACTCTCAACACGAGACCGTTCTGCGACGGATCATGCAGGAGCAATCCGCCTTCGGTCTGATTCGATGAGAGGCCCGCGCGGTCAATTCGAGTCACCACTTCATCGTAGGCCTGCTGGGTTGGCAGGTCCACTGTGAAGTATCGCAAGCCCACCGCGTCGGGCGGAGGCGGCAGAGCGCCGCGTCCCTGCCAGGTATTGAGTCCGATATGATGGTGGTATCCGCCCGCAGAGACGAACGCCATCTGATTTTCCTTTGATATCCCCATGATGTCGAACCCGATCACACC
>JBAUMB010000344.1:0-7340 GCA_049578465.1 Anaerolineales bacterium | reverse complement strand
CCCATGATGTGCTAACTCTTGCAAGCAAAAAAGCCGAAGAGAGCAGAATCAAAATCCATTGGGAGGTCTTTCAGGAAGATTTTGTGCTAGCTTGCCTCCCCGAATACCAGCCATCTCTTTTTAGCTTAGAGCAATCGCGCCGAAAGACTTATGATTTTGTTATCAGTAACCCCCCCTACTTTAAACTTAATGCAGAAGATAAACGCGTAAAAGCTATTGCAGGAAAAATCAATGGGCATACCAACATCTATACTATATTTATAGCGTTGAGTACCAAACTGCTTGCATCAGAAGGAAAAGCTTGTTTTATAGTTCCGCGTAGTTTTTGTTCAGGCGTTTACTTCTCGGAATTTCGTCGTGATCTGCTAAGGGATGTGACTCCATTGGCAATTCATGTTTTTCAATCACGTAATGATGTTTTCAAAGGTGACAAAGTTTTACAGGAAAATGTCATTTTCACTTTTGAGAAATTATCCAAGTCAAAAGAACAAAGATATTGGGCAGGCTCGGTTAATATCTCGGTTTCCAAGGACGATGCAGAGCTGAATGAAAATGTTCTTAATCGTCAAGTTTCATTCCAACATTTTCTAGGTGACAGAGATGGGCAAGTGTTTTTTAGGTTACCTACAGGTGTACATGACGAACAAATTTTGGATGCGGTTGACCATTGGGATGGCTCACTTGAAAAGTATGGCTGGCAAGTTTCCACAGGGAGGGTGGTGCCATTTCGAGCCGAGCATTTACTCAAGGAGAGATTAATAACAGGAAATGGAACAGTCCCTTTGCTCTGGATGCAGAATGTCAAACCTTACTATGTCGAGTATCCACTAAACCAATTTGACAAACCGCAAGCCATTTCTACACAAGATGCCGCGTTGCTTGTTCCAAATTCAAACTATGTTCTATTGCGGCGGTTTAGCTCAAAGGAAGATCGCCGACGCTTAATTTCTGCTCCATTAATTGGTAAAGATTTTAATTTTGAACAAATTGGTTTCGAGAATCATTTAAATTTTATTTATAGCAAGAAAAACATTCTTTCGCCATCTGAAGCCATCGGTTTGTCAGCGCTTTTCAATAGCGCAATTGTCGATCGCTATTTCCGAATTGTTAATGGAAACACACAAGTTAATGCCGCAGAATTACGCACAGTATCCCTGCCACCTGCGGAAGTTATCAGAAATATTGGCGAAAAGATCCAACAGATTCAAAACCCTACTGCCGAAAAGGCTGATAATATTATTTTTTCAATACTTTGGCAAATGAATTTGCTTGCTGAAGAATTTCCGATGATACAGGAGACTAGATTAACTATGGGAAAAATAGAACAGGCTCAGGAAGTTTTGGAAGCACTTGGTTTACCTTATGCTCAACAAAATGAGATTTCAGCATTAACACTATTGACGCTTGCCCAGCTATCAGAAAAAGCACGTTGGAAAGATGCTGCTAGTCAGAATTTACGGGTCCATGATATTCTCATTAAAATCAAACAAGATTACGGACGGGAATATGCTGAAAATAGCAGAGAAACCATTCGCCGCAAAGTTTTGCATCAATTTGAACAAGCGGGTATTGTCATTCGCAACTCAGATGATCCATTACGCCCAACTAACAGCGGTTTGAACAACTATATTTTGTCTGATCTAGTTCTAGATGTTCTTCATTCTTATGGCACATCGAGATGGAAATCAATGGTCAACCAATTTCTTGCTCAGCAAGGATCATTATTAGTAACCTATCAAAAAGCCAGAGAGCAAAATAAAATTCCTTTGCGGGTGGCAGATGGAAAAGTTTACAAATTATCACCTGGCAAACACAATAAACTTGAAGTCGCTATTGTTGAAGACTTTGCGCCACGTTTTGCGCCTGGTGCAAAACTTATTTATCTCGGTGATACAGCAAAAAAGACATTGGTGTTTGACGAATCTGCTTTTGCCAAACTTGGTATTCCTGTTTCAGAACACGGTAAATTTCCTGATGCGATTCTGTATGATACAAAAAGGAAATGGCTTTTCTTGATCGAGGCCGTAACCTCACATGGGCCTGTCTCGCCAAAACGTCAATTTGAACTTGAAAAGCTATTTGAAAAGTGCAAAGCTGGAAAAGTATATGTGACTGCTTTTCTGGATTTTGCAAACTATAAGAGATATGCAAATGAAATTGCTTGGGAAACCGAAGTCTGGATTGCAGAGATGCCTTCACACATGATCCACTTTAATGGCGATAAATTTTTAGGGCCGAGATAACCCCACACTGAAAAACTTGCTGTGTGATAAAGGTAAAATAATAATATGAAACTACTTAGCGTAAACATCGGTCAAAAGCGAACCCAAGCAAAAGGAAGTGAAAAAGAAACCACGGGAATTTATAAACTTCCTGTTCAAGAACCGGTTGAGATCAAGTCGCTTGGGATTCAAAGCGATTTCATTTGCGACTCTAAGAATCACGGCGGGCCGGATCAAGCCATTTATATTTATGGAATGTCTGATTACGAATGGTGGTCAAAGGAATTGGGACGCGAGTTGTCCGCAGGAACGTTTGGCGATAACTTGACCGTCAGTGAATTGGAAAGCGCGCAGTTCAACATCGGAGATCGTCTGAATGTTGGTTCGGTGATACTCGAAGTCACCGCGCCGCGTATTCCATGTTCCACGCTGGCAGCGCGCATGGGCGATCCGCAATTCGTTAAGAAATATCGTCGAGCCGAGAGACCGGGATTATATTGCCGCGTGATTCAAGAAGGAATTGTTCACACCGGAGATGAAGTTAAAGTTGAATCATATCAAGGCGAGACGATTTCGATTCTTCAGATGTTCCGCGATTATTATGACAACGATAAAAGCGAAGAAACGTTGCGGCTTCATCTGCGTGCGCCGATTGCCATCCGCGCACGAGTGGAAACAGAAGATGATTTGAAGAAACTTTTATCAAAGAAATAATTAAGCAGGTATCGGAACCATGCGGTCTACCGCATCGAAGAATTTCCATTGAAGAACAATCGCAACAAAATACAAGATCGCAGTTGCAACGAAGAGCGGCGCAAAGCCGTAATTCTGCTGCACCACGCCGGAAACAAACGGTCCCACTGCCCAGCCGATATTCCACGATAAATTCAAAACGCTGTTGACAAAGCCCTGTTCGTGTTCGGGCGTGTGCTCCATGCAAAATGCGGAATACAACGGCGAAGCCATGTTCATCAACGCGGTGCGCATCAAATAACCGATGGAAGAAAGCCAAAGCATCGGCGCAAATCCCATCACCAATAAAAATACCAGACTGCTGGATTGAGTTACAACCAAAGCGCGGACTTTGCCTCCCAGCCGCGTCGCCAAACGCGGACCGATCACCGTCCCGATGCCGATCATCAACGATGACAAGCTGAACAAAATTCCAAGCAATGAGTCGGTGATATTGAATCGAAACTTAAAAAAAACATTCATATATGGGATCAGAATCGCCGCGCCAAAACCAAGCAGCACTTGAGGCGCGATCATCTTAAGCGTCATCGCCGTCAGACCGGAAGCTGGCTTCTTGGACGGCGAGCCGTCCTGAGCTTGTCGAAGGGTCGGAGCCGGATTCGATGGCGGCTCTTTCATGATCCATAACGGAATCAGCGCCGTCATGCCCAATATAATACTGACGATCAACACGGCTTGATAAGCCGCGGCGCTATCCGCATGGACGCGCAAAATGTTTCCAAATAGTCCTGGCAATTGCCCGGCGAATAAACTTCCTGCCGCGCCTGCAATGGCTTGCAAACCAAAATTCAAGCTAAAAAGCATCGTGCGATTTTTTTCGTCCGAAAGCCTGACCATCAACGGCGCTTGGCTGATGATAAAAAGCATGTTGAAGACGCCGGACAAAAACGCAGAGAGAATGATCATCATCGGCTGGCGGAATGTGATTTCCATCAGCAAGGTGATGCTGTAAAACAAAAAGCCGATGATCAACGAGGCTTTGCGTCCGATGCGATCCGAAAGACGTCCGAGTGGAATCCCAAAGATCAAACCCGCCGCGAATGGCAAAGAATTAACCAAGCCGAGGAAGTCGCGGCTGAATCCGTTTTGCAAAATATAAAAGTTGAAGAACAATTGCCAGCCGCTATAAATCACGCCGTAGATCAGAATCATCAACAAGAACAGCCGCGCGGCGCGGTTGAAACTGCGGATGGGTTCGATCGTGTGAGTGCGGATGGATTCAAACATGGTTCGATTATACGAGACAAAAAAGCCTGACAGAAAATCTGCCAGGCTCGCTGCATCGAGTCATTGACGATTACCGATGATTCATCAAAGTGTTGAGATTTTCCTTCACTTGCGCGGGATCGCGAAATACGATGCCGTGCATACCAAGCGCTTTCGCGGCTTCGACGTTCTGCGGCATATCGTCCACGAAAGCCGCTTCCCTCGCCTCGACTTGGGCTTGCTTCAACGCCAATTGATAGACCTCCGGCTGAGGCTTCATCATCTTAATTTCCGCCGAGATAATGATCGTATCAAACGCGTCCTTGAATTGATTCTTGACGATGTATTCGCGCAAGTCGCCCCAAGCATTTGAAATGATTCCGGTCTTATAGCGCGGCCGCAGTGAACGAATGAAGTTCAACAGATCGCGGTCAATCACGTCGCCCGCAAAAAATTCGGTGCGAATGGATTCTACTTCAGACGCAGGCAGCCGCAATTTGCGTGTCACAGCCAGCCAATGTTCATCCACGCTCATTTCACCGATGGAAGCTTTGCGCGCGGTCTCGGATTCGAAGACAACCTTGCTGATCTCTTCGTACGTCATGTTGAGGCGCTCCGCGAGTCGTTCACGGGGCGCCTGATATTCAGTTCGAACGATGACTCCGCCAAGGTCAAAGAAAATGGCGCGCAGAGTCATTTGTGCTTGGTCTTTTTCGCCGTAGTTTTATTGGCCGTTTTTTTAGGCTCAACCTTGGCAGCTTTCTTTGCAGGCTTTTTAGCCTCAGGCTTTGCCAAAGGAGTGGGCGGTTCAGGCGCTGATAATTCCGGGGATGAGGCGGAAGCTGATTCAGGAGTCGATTGCTTGATCGCTTCCTGCCAACCGGGTGTGAACATCTGTAAGCGTTCGCGCGAGACGGCATTTGCGCGGCCGCAGCGCGGACAATGCGCATCATAATGATTCAAGTTTTCAGCATGCATCCTTTGCAAAGCCGCCACCTTTTGCGCGATGCCTAATGTAAACGGTGTTTGACAATACGAGCAAGTCAGGTTCATAGAGCCTCCTTAACTATTAATAGTATAGCCGATTTTTGAATCGACATCTCGAAAAGCTTACTGACCGACTCCGGTCGCAATTTGACCGGCCGTCAATTCATCCAAAGTCTGTTGGACAAGGCGCTGTCTGCCAACGCTGAGATTCGATGAATTAATATCCCAAATGCCGAGCGGAGCCGGAACACTTGCGCCTCCTTTTCCGGCGACCAGATCGGGCCACGCGTTTTGAATCGCTTTGATCTCATCCGCGCGAATCGTCATCACCCATCCGCTTGGTTCCGGGCTGGGCGTGGACAAGCCAATGATATCAACGCCCGTTGTCCCAAGATAATCCATTAATGATTTAACGGCTATATCCGGATAGACATACATAGTACCCACATCGTAAGTATTGATCAAGGAATTTGCGTATCCGCCATACCGGCTCGGGTCTTCGCTGGATGGAATCTCAACCGCTTGAGGATAACAATAGCTCAAACTATTGGTAATGCAAAAGTTCGGATAAGCAAAGGGTCGGCATAGGCCGCAATAAAAGATCATGCCGTTCCTGAAAGCCACCAACGCTTTTTCTGCATCTGGATTATTTTGCGGAAGAAGCATCCCGATTTGATAATCATTCGTGATCATCGCGGCCGTGTAACCTGCTAAAAATGCCGGGACATCCACTGAACTATTAGCCGCCAAAACACTGACGTTGCCTCCCGCTTTGATGTCAGGAATATCAACCGCGAGAAATTGCGCGTGCGGAGCAGCCGCCGCCAGCGCGGCAATTCCCGGATCGGGCGGTAACGCGATCACAACCTTGAGGCCCGCGGGCAGATCGTTTGGCGTAAGTGTATTCCGCACCTGAAAGTGCATCCCCGATTGTTGCGTCAGATCGTATACCGTTTTTTGATACAAGTCTGAAGTTGTTTTATCCATATTGGACGGCAAGATCAGAATCACAAGCGGAACAACCGCAGTAGGAGTCTGCACGGGACGCGGCGTGGATGTTTGAGTTGGGTCAGGAGTCGCTGTGCCTGCCGCGGCGCCTGATCCACAAGCAGTCAACAAGATTGCGATCAACAAAACGAAAAGGAAAATTTTTGCGCGCACAAGTTTGCTCCACAGAAAAGATTATCTGAATTATACCTTGCGCCGTTCCATGCCAAACGCAAACCTCCCGCCAATGTGGCGGGAGATTCATCCTAATACAGATCAGGTTATTTGGATACGATTTTGATTTTCCGAGGCTTGGCAGATTCAGCCTTAGGCAGACGCAGCGTCAAAATTCCATCCGCGATCTTAGCCTCGACTTTTTCCGACTCTAATGCCGAGGGCAGACGGAGTTCGCGTCGGAAAGAACCGTTGGGCAATTCCTGCATGAGATATTCATTCTCATCCGCAGGGAATTCGCCTTCGATGCGAAGAACATCTTCCAACACTTGAATGTTCAAGTCATCGGCTTTGAGACCGGGAACGAGCGCGGTCAAAACGAACGCTTCTTCCTCGTCATGAATATTCACGGCCAGGAAGCGCGCACTCTGCACATGATCGCCAGCGGCTGCCCAGCGGCGAGCCATACGATGAGGGAAGGGATAAGCATAGAAAGTCATTTTATTTTCTCCTTGATTCCATCTAATTTTTAACTATGTTATTCAGCGAACATCAGAAAGCAGATAACGAAAGATCAATTTTTTATAAGAAGAATTCATCGAACGTTTATCCGCATTTCTTATAGTGCTATAATTTTAGCTATGTCCCGTAAATTATTCTGGTCCGGTATAACAGTTGTAGTAGTGATCATTATTGCAGCAGGATTGCTATATTTTTATTGGGAGAATCGTCCAACGGCTGTACGCGCTACCCAAGTTTTTATTTGGCTTAAAAACCCCGCATCTCATCCAGAATGGAAGATACAAGCAGGTGTTCATTGCAATAATGCTCCCTTTGCTTTTCCAACAACCGGCATGGTAGGTTTTCTATGGGGCGACACAATTCAGTTTGGAGCACGACATCAAGGGATTGATATTTTTTCAGGAACCGATATTGGCATCACCCGTGTGACCGCTGCTTATGACGGCTATCTTACACGTCTATCCAATTGGAAGTCGGCTGTGATTGAAC
>JBAUMB010000343.1:0-1528 GCA_049578465.1 Anaerolineales bacterium | reverse complement strand
GCGAATCCGCTCAAGCCTCAAACCGTAAAGTTGAACGGCACGAATATCTTTAATTCCAATCAGGGCCTGGGTTTGTCCATCACCTCCATCGGTGCGATCACAGTCAACAATCTGCAAGCCAGCAATTCTGCGACACTCGATGGCGCGGATATCGATAACAGCACCGGCGGTTCGAAAGCCACCGTGACGCTGACGGGCGCCAGTCTTTTCCAGAACAACCATGTCAATGGACTCTCCATCCAAAGCGCGGGCGCAATTACTACCAACAACCTCACCGCGAATTGCAATGGCTTTCATAGCGGCTGTAGTAGTTTAACTGGCATAGGAAATGGCGTCCAACTTGATAACCACAATGCCGCCACGCCGCAAAAAGTATCCGTGCTAGGTACCGCCAATGCGTTCAATAATAATTACGGGGATGGCTTGTACATTCAATCCAAGGGCGCCATCACAACTGCAAATGTGACCGCGGAGTACAGCTTCAAAGGCAATGGCGTCAACATTGATAACAGCGGCGCCGGCTCTGTTGGAAGTGTGAGCGTCACGGGCACAAACACATTTATAGGCAACGACTTGGATGGGCTTTCTGTCGCTTCCTTGGGCGCGATCACAGCCAACAATCTCACCGCCAACTGTAATGGCAGCAATAACTGTACTACCAATCTGTTCGGTTATGATGGCGTTTATCTCAATAATTCAGGCGGCACGCTGCTGACAGGCATTACGCTAACCGGATTCAACATGTTCGAAAATAACGCCACCGATGGATTGTTTATCAACAGCAGTGGCAAGGTATCGCTCACCAAAATTTATGCCGATAATAATGCCAGCGATGGTCTAGATCTAACCGCAGGTGCGAATTCGACCGTGACTTGTGGAGGCTTCACTGGAAATGATTCATCGGGAAACGGTTCATCGGGAATCAGTGCCAACTTTATCGCTGCCCACACGCTCACATTGAGCGGCGTCCTTTCTGACCTTAACGCAAGCAATAACAATTATGCCATCACTGGCGGTACGTTTGTGACCACCGCGCGCGATTGTCCGGTGCCCTAATCCTACGGAGAAATGAACATGAACCTCATGCTAAACATTCGCTTCAAAGCTTTGACCCTGGCGATCTTGATCGGCCTGATCGCCAACGCACTTTGGACGGTTCCGGCCTTCGCCGATAGCGGCACAACAAATCCCCCACCGCCGACATCGGGCAGCGGCTCGACGCGCGGCGCCCATTCTTCCTCGAATAATTTATCCAATGTTCCAAGCGGAACAAAAGTGGTCATCGTTGATTCGAATGGCGATAAAGTTCCGCTGGGAAGCGAGCAGGCGCAGGATATTCTCAATAACGGCGACCCGGTTTGGTGTCCGGCCACGCTCGCCGCGCCGACGCCTGGTACAGGCGGTTGTACAGCTGCCTTTACTTACTTGACCAATGCTACTCCATTAAATGGTCTGCTTGGTTATTTGACTGCAAATCAACCAACGCTGAATGGCACCATATGGATCGAAGGCACCTACAGCAGTGCGG
>JBAUMB010000342.1:0-2902 GCA_049578465.1 Anaerolineales bacterium | reverse complement strand
AAGAAGCGCTGCGTTTGCTCGAATCGGATGATGCTGGACGCGCGGTTTTGCTTCCGTTGGATGGAAATGTAAATCATTCGCTCGCTCAACCTAACGATGCGGATTGCCTCGGCATTGCTTCGTCGCTGATCAATGCGCCGGATGATTTGCGCGCCGCGGTCCATTTGTTACTTGGCAATACGCTCATTGTCCGTGACCGAAATGCGGCGCGGCGATTATTGAATCAGATTCCGACTCATGCACGCATCGTGACATTGCGCGGCGAAGTCTTCCGCGGCGATGGACTCATTATTGCTGGTAAATCCGCTTCCGCTTCAACGTTGAGTCGACCGCGCCAAAAACGCGAATTGACCGAAGTTTTATCTGATCTAATGAGTCGACTCGAAGTATTGAATGCTTCCATTACAAAACTTTCTGATGAATTAAGTTCGGCACAACATCAACAGGTTGCAAGCGAAGAAGAATTGCGAAGAGCGCGCGCTGAATTCGATGAAGCTCAATCCGTGGAACAGAAAGATGCGATTGACGTTGAGACCGCGCGTCGTCAATGGGATTGGCAACGATCTCAGCACGATGAATTGCAGAAAGATATTTCAGCCGCAGAAGCAGATCGGGAACGGCTTGCCGCTTTGGCGTCGGAGAATGAAGCGAAAACAATCGAAGCACAAGAGTTAATCCGAATCTTAACGAATCAATTGAATGAATTGAATCTGGATGAAGCGCAGGAACAAGTCGCGTATTGGAATACGCGTCTGGCTGTGATTCAGCAATCGGCCAATAGTTTGCAATCCAGAAAATCGGAACGACAGCAATCGGTGGATCGCTTTGTTTCGCAGCAACAAGATGTGCAGGCAAAGTTGGGCGAGACCGAAAACTTGTTGAAGGAATTGGACGAAGAGAAATCCATTTTGCGCGAACGCGAAAGTGCGATGCATAATCATATCGAGGAACTGCGCGTTCAAATCGAACCCGTTGAAAAAGATTTAGAAACTGCCGAACAGGAAGAGACACACTTGCAGGAAGTGGAAACGAACGCGCAAAGAAATCTTGCATCGACCGAGCGCATGGTGGGACAAATCCAATTGGATTTGGTGAGACGCGAAGAAGGCTTGGATAATCTGCGGCAAAGAATCATTGACGACTTTGGACTTGTCTCTTTTGAATACGCCGCGAACATCGAAGGACCTGTGCCGCTGCCGTTTGAAGGATTGGTGGAGCAGTTGCCGGTCGTGATGCAACTACCGCCTGATCTTGAAGAACATATGACGCAACAGCGCGCACAATTGCGCCGCATGGGCGCCATCAATCCGGATGCGAAGAAAGAATATGATTCTGAGTCGGAACGCTATTCGTTTATGTCGACGCAGATTCAAGATTTGAATCATGCCGAAGCCGATTTGCGGCAAGTGATCAGTGAGTTGGATGTATTGACACGTCAGGAATTTGCGCGCACGTATGAAGCCGTGGATAAACAATTCCGCGCCATCTTCACGCGTTTATTCGGCGGCGGATCGGCGCATCTTTCATTGACCGATCCCGATAATCTGGTCGAAACGGGAATTGAAATCGAAGCGCGTTTGCCGGGACGACGCGAACAAGGTTTATCATTGCTTTCCGGCGGCGAGCGCAGTTTGACCGCCATCGCGCTGGTCTTTGCATTGCTCAAAGTTTCGCCGACACCGGTCTGTGTGATGGATGAGGTGGATGCGATGCTCGATGAAGCCAATGTGGGACGCTTCCGTGATCTGCTCGTGGACTTGAGCAAGGATACGCAGTTCATCGTCATCACGCATAACCGCAACACCGTCCAAGCTGCGGATGTGATCTATGGCGTGACAATGGGGCGCGACTCGGCGAGTCAAATTATCAGTTTGAAATTGGATGAGGTCAGCGAAGAGATGCTGGGGACTGGAAAATAGAATTTTTTCACGCGCAAGTGCTATAATGTTTTTATCTTTTATTTGGAGTTCCCATGCCTGTTGTCCTGCGCGTCAATGGCTACAAATTCTTTTTCTATGAAGCGGATGTAGCCAATGAGCCTCCTCACGTTCACGTAACCAAAGAAGGAAACGAAGCGAAGTTTTGGTTAAAGCCTATCAAGGTCGAACGCGAAGGTAAATTTGGAAAAACCGACTTGCGCGATATCCAACGCATCATCGCAGACAATCATGATTTTCTGTTGGGCGCATGGCAAAAGGAGAAAGACAAACATGTTAACGGTTAAAGCAAAAATTCCCGCTCACGCAGATTATGAACCTATCCTTCCTCTGGCTGTACCTGACTTGAAGGAAGTAAAATCATTTGCGAATCACCTGCATTCGCTTGGCAAACATTGGCAGGGAGAAATCTTTGGCTGGCAGGCGGAATATACTGCTGAAAGCGATAAGAAGCCTTTGGACTCAAAGATGAAGTTTACTCCTGCCGATTTCTGGATCGGCGAAAGCGGAATTTGGTTTTTCTCGTTGATGTGGGAGCACGGCAAAGATAAAGCCCCCGTTGAGTTCTTGGATGATCGAGGAATTATCAAGTAACTGCTTGTGGGACGCGACTCGGCGAGTCAAATTATTAGTTTGAAATTGGATGAAGTTAGCGAAGAGATGTTGGGAACGGGAAAGTGAAAAGTTGTTGTGGGTGGCTGTAATCGCTAGTTCGAAGTTCTTATCCTCGGCGAGGAGCTTTTGATCAGATGGATTTGCCTTTAGCTATTTGCTAGAGGCAAATTTTGTTTTATACTTGGTTTGTGTAAATTGATGATTCTATTTATAAGCTCAACGATTGAGCCGTGATGATCTGTGAAAGCTAATCGCTCAAGCAAAAGCTTTAGCTGAATTCAGAAAATAACAATGATGAAAAGATTGATGAAGGCTACATATGTTTCCTGATTCGCGACTCACACCTAGAT
>JBAUMB010000341.1:0-14672 GCA_049578465.1 Anaerolineales bacterium | reverse complement strand
AGTGCATCCAGGTGCCGCTGCCGGTCTACGGCATCGCCTCCATCGGCGGCGATTCCGACCTGACCGCCAATCGCGCCAAGCACCGCATAGAAATACGTTCGCATTCGTCTACTCATTTTTAGCTTCTCCTTTCTCTTCTTCAAGTTGATTCAAATTCTTCCAATAAACCATACTGCGGCCATAATTGCCATCCAATTCATAAAAGCCAAAATAGCGGGTTGGATCCAAAATTCCACCTGCTTGGCGAACGAAAAAACCACCGATTGCCGAGACAGGTTCCACCACCAGAGCAACTTGCCAAGGTTCAGGAAAAAAATTATTGTGCAGCCATGTATCGTAATGAGAAAGAAAAACACCCATGCTGGGATGCGTATGGTACCATCCCACGATTTTCTGACCCTTGTAATTGGCGTCGATCTGGTCGTGGATGTCAACCAGACTTTGCTGTGTGAAAGTTAGATAAACACTGCCTTGACGCGTGTAACGCGCAGGCAGAGCATATTCGATTTCCACAAACTGCTGGTGGCTTTCGCTTAAACACCATTGTCCAATCAAGAATCCACCCACCTCATTTTTTAAGTCGCTTATGGAATGGACACAAATACGGCTGTACGCCTGCTGGGTCACAAATACGGACACAAGCGGTTGCAGATTGACTTCATCATAGAGCGAGTTCCAGCGGCTGGCTCTTTTAATCGGAAGAGGTGTGGTGATCGGCTGATTCATATCGGATGTCAAAAAACGGATTCGAGACATGGATGTCATAAATTTTATATTTGCCCTCAACCCGCCTTGCTCATAACAAGGCGGGCGAGGGGCGGCTCAATTTATCCAGCCGTTACGTCGGCAGTCATCATCAGCCGGTCGTTCTGCGGGATCCCGGCCGCTGAAAGCGTTTCTTCCTCTTTCAGTTCGCGGCCGAGCGCTTTGCTATCCAAACGATAAGACATAGCGCGTCCATCCGGACCCGTAACGGGCAGCTCCAACGAGGTAGTTAACTCCGGGATCAATTCTTTTACCGGCACATCATTTGGAACCTCGGCATTGCGGGTGCCTCCCGAGGGGAGGACGATCGTGATAGGAACATCTGACATAGTTATCTCCTTTCTAAATTTGGACGAACTTCTACTTGCAAAACCGGTTTGCTTCTTCTCTGTGCACAACGCGGATGAATAGCTATTTGATTCGAACTTTCGATTTCGGCTTCGCAACCTTTGATGAAGCCGCTGTTTTATTTTTAGATACTGGATTCGATAACTTAATGCCCAGCTTCTTGTGATCCTGTTGATTATCTTGTTTGCCTGCTCCCAGCTTGACGCGCTCTGGGCGCATCAACTCCTGATTGTCAACGGGAAATGCATTGGGGTGAGTCTTGCGATACTCACGGCACCAGCGCGCCGCTTCCGGGTCCCACGGGAACGGAGGCTTAGTTGGGTCATCATGGAAATTTTTGTATTGAAGCATTTCGCCCAACATAATGACAAGACGATCCAACGAACGGCTGGCTGTCCACCATGCGGCATCAATACAGACTGTTCCATTGAGGTGGTTGATGTTGGGGTGCCAGATCGGCGTGAGCCATTTCATGCCGGGCCAGCGCTGCGGATATTGATTATGTAGATAAATCTCTACTTGATGATGCTCGCTAAACTGCGGGTTGCCTTGTCGGTCCACTGTGGCAATACTCTTGCATTTGAACGTCACAATGTAACGTTCAGGCGGCAGGTTTGGACGCGGCGATTGAGCCACAAAAGAAATCAGGTCGGTGCGGGAAGCGAGTTCCTGCATCAACTCGTAATCGCCGCGCAAACGTCGCATACGGGGACTCTCTGCAACCACGTTTGAACCGGCACCAGCAGTAATATCTGCTGTCAACATCAACCGGTCGTTCTCCGGGATTCCAGCTGCAGCGAGGGTTTCTTCTTCTTTCAATTCGCGTCCCAAGGCTTTGCTATCGAGACGATAAGCCATTGGGCGTCCATCCGGGCCAACCGTTGGAAGTTGAAATAACGATGTAAACTCGGTCATTAATTCGCGGATAGTGACATCATCGGGAACTTCGGCCGCGCGTGCGCCTCCACTTGGCAAAACAATGGTTACGTTCAAATCAGGCATAGCATATCCTCCAATTAAGTATTGAGGTGTGGCACCTGGCAGGCGCCTGTAATATCCCAGCAGTCTTTGTGATGTAGTGTGTGGCAAACATCGCACTCTACGACTCCACGTGGATCGTTTCGTTTTACTTCCTCAAGACAATACGGACAGCGATGATCTTCGTAAACAGCTAGTTGAATCTGTGGCCCGCGATGCAATGGGTTCCAGTGCCTTGGCCGAGCAACTTGTGCCGAGTCAGATATCACTGAAGTTGAAATTAAAGGACGCTTGGTTCCTTTTCTTCTGACCTTCGGTTTTGCATTTGAATTCCGAAACCTGGTCTTTGGGAAAGATAAATGTGGTAAAGCGCCTACTCGTGGGGAATGCGTTGATCGCTGTATCTTTGTTTTGGGAGTAGCAGCTACTTCAGTTATATTAGGCGCAGCGCGTTTCCATGCTCGTAATGCGATCCATGAAATGTCAATCCCAATCACAAGATAAATCAGCGCGACCCAATTCACCTGGTTGCTTTCGATTGACAAAGGCAGTTTCAAAGGAACATGAAATTGGTTTAGCCAGTTTACTGAAAAGAATCCGAAAGGCGGAAAGACGATCCCGCTTTTCCCGTCAGTCAAATATCCCAATGCCAATAAGCCGATGATCACAAGCGCGGCAGAAGCAATGGCTCGAATAAACCAGTTCCGCCGCTGCAACACTACGCGCGCTGCGAGTCCGGCCACTAACGCAATACTAGCATCTGAAAAGATATCGAACACCAGCAACGGAAAATTGCTTTTTTCACGAAGCAGGATCGTCAGACCCAAGGCAAGCGCAATAACCAGAAGAAATAGCAAGGTCAATTTGCGGACCAAATGCCAACGCTCAGGAGTTGAGTCAGAACCGATACTCATCGTTCGTTCAACCATTCTTAGTCCAGAGTTTATCCACGCAGCTTGACGCGTTTTTGAACAGTGTTAGTAGATGGATTCTTTATCCTCACCACGTTCTGGGGATTCGCGGTATCTGCTTCTTCTTTGATGCGGACACGTCCTTGTGAGGAGGGATTGACCGTAATGCGTGTTTGCTCAAAGTGGCGGAAGTGAAGCGCCTCCGGTAAATCGCCGGTCAATTCATAGAAACGATATTGCACGCCATTATGAGCACGCACAATGTGTAGAGCCGGAATTCCAACACTGGATAATGTGCGATGGAGGAAATCTTCATCGCCGGAGATGAGATGCGTCAAAGTTGATTCGCGTAACAGGCCGCAAGTTGGGCAATGTCCTGCTTCAAATGAAACCTCACTCAATGGTCTCAGAATATGTTCGACTGTATGACAGTTCGGACATTCAAGAGAAGTGATTAACTCTTGATCTAATTCAATCATAGCGTCCGGCCCTAAATCAGCACGAGCGATCCGCAGTAGATCCGCAAGGGTTGTGCGTTCAGCACGCGCTGGCAGTTCAGTAATTTCACCATATGTCCAGTGGCTTTCGCAATCATCGCGTGGCGAATATGCGGTGGTGTGCATTTCATTGACCATGCCGTTATAGTGCACAACTTTGCCTGCCTCAACCGGAATTCCATTGATCAATTTGAGCGCTTCCTGCGATTGCATCCCACCGATAATCGAAGCGATGGTCGGTGTCGTCGGAACTTTGCCAAGCAAAATATTTTGGCGTGCCAACAAAGGACAGGAATAACGCATGGACAGGTCGCGTAAAGCCTGTTCAGTTAACGTGCATTCATAACAAGCACCCTGACCTGGCACGAAGACACGCATTAATCCGAGCAATTCTTGGATCGCTCCGTCGACCCAGGGCTTATTCACCCAATAGCAAAACCGATTGACCGCCAGGCGAGCTTCTCGATTATCGAGACAGCCAATCACTACATCCATACGGCGGATGATTCCAAGACCTAATTGTGTGGTCACATCGCCATTCATATATTGAACATGAATGTCCGGGTTAATAGATTTTGCACGCGCGGCCGTAATTTCGGCTTTACTGCGATCATTGTCGGTCTCGCGGAATAAAACCGAACGGCTCAAATTAGCAGCTTCAACTTTATCAAAATCCACGATGAACAAATTGCCGATACCCATTAGCGCTAGGTTTTTGATGACCTCATTTCCAAGCGCACCTGCACCAATCACCATCACTTTGGCATTCTGGACTTTCTCACGTTCCCACCACGAAATGAATTCAAAGGTTCCGAGGCGATCCTTTTTAAGATTCGGAATATGGATCGGCTTATCGGGTGCGATCGGAATACGCATTGGCCCAGTTGGGGGTTCGTTCGTTGCCGGACGTGAAGGGGTTTGTGCGGCTCCGGCCATCTCCCTCGCTTGAGCCATATTCGACTCGCTGACAACTTTGGCAAACCATCCAACATGCGGACGCGACTCGATTAAGTTGTTCTTTTCAAGGGTTTTAAGCGCTTCCCGCAATGTTGAGCGGCTGATCTTGAGTTGTATCATCAACTCGCGTTCGGGCGGGAGCTGGGTTCCGGGCGGCAAGGTACCATCCAGAATTGAAACTGCCAACTTGCCAGCGGCGGTCTCAGAAAGTGTGTTATGGATGATTGGTTGAATTTTCATTTATTACCTGTGGTTTGCTGGTCAGACCATATATACCAAAAGTATACATATTTTGTGCCCAGGAGTCAATAGTTAAACATAGGAAAAAAGTACTATTTTTGCCTACTTTTGCCCTACGATTACTCGGTCTCTACCGATAGGATCGACCGCGTAACGCTTGAACAACGCTTACTCCAATCGGCTTTATTAGTTGTACATCGACTGATTGTTACTTTATCGAGAAATGAATGTTAACAACACAAGCGTTTTCAAAGCGCGGATCGCGCCTTCGGCTTTGTTCCTCCGTTAAAAACTGCAACGTATCGCGCGTGGCCTGCAAATCGAATCGAGCGTGAACCTGTTCACCTATTGCATTTTCTTTTGCAGGCGATGAAACAATTTCATCCATAGAGCCTAATTCTTTGTTAGTACGATAATGATCAATCACTTGGTTTCTAGCAATTGTATAAAGCTATGCCACGAACAGCGAATTAATGAACTGATAACGGCAAGATTCTCCCAAGCTTTTAGAAAACCTGCGAAGTAATATCCTCTGCAGCCGCGTCGTCGCCAACCCGAAAATAAATACGGCGATACACGCGTTCTAGTAAGCATCGTGGAGTCGTGCAAACGCTTCCGATTCGCCGGACTCGGCGCTTTGCACCAGTCGGCGTTCCTCCGGCGATGGAGCGGAATTGGGTTCAGGGAAATTGTTCTTCACTGCGGTTCATTTATATAAACGATAAAACGTTGAAAGTGTTACGAAGAGAAATGAGGCTGTTCAATGGAGGAGTAGGTCATTGAGAGTCATAAGCAGTGCTCATTTGGACCGTACTGAATGATTGATCCGGGGGTAATGTCAATACCTGAAATCACAACAAACAGCGTTATAGCCTATAAAGGTATACGCATCTCCACTATTGGGTAAATATTGGATTGCAAACGTATCGCGAAAGCGATAAAGGAATACTCCATTCTTTGGACCCCTTCCCCATTACCTGAATGCGTTGATTCCGCTGATCCACATCCACAATTTTCAGTGAGGAAACTTCACTGGCGCGAATCCCGGTGTCCAGCATCAGCATTAGGATTGCATGATTTCGTTCTGCGTCCGGTAAGCCATGATTGGAAGAACGTTTTCCCGGGCGAGAATAAATACGCGAACGCCTAAGTGCAGACAGCATCGCTTTTATTTCTGTCTCTGTAAAGGGAACAATTTCACGTTTCTCAGGCCGGGGAGGTTGGATTCCTTTGACAACATTGATTGAGACAATCTGCTCTTTCACCGCCCAACTCCACAGCGCGGAAAGTCCCGTATGATAATTTAACAATGTCTTGTCCGATAGCTTCGTTTGAGCCGCCAGGAACTCTTGAATATCGTTTTGTGAAATCGTTACAAAACAGGGATCATCTTCCGAATAATCTTCAAACTTGTGAAAGGTATTCAGGTAATCTGCAACGGTATGCGGGCTAAGATGCCGCGCACCTGCATTCAAAAGATAGCCTTCAATTGCTTGTGAAAAAGTGAGATTGTTCATCCGTGTGCCTCCAGGTACAGTTTCGCTTGTTTTGATAATCACCTGATGTTGTGATAATCAAAATGGCTTTTTTTTCGTACATTGAAAGCCTGCGAACCGTGCACCCTGCGGTACAACGATTTTCTTCCCCTTTTGCTGCCAGAGACCTCACGGATGGAAAGATTTGGTTCTCCGTGCGGTCTCTGGTTCGTTCTTGTCGGGGCGCCGAGATTTGAACTCGGGACCTCACGGACCCGAACCGTGCGCTCTACCGGTCTGAGCCACGCCCCGAAACTTCACTTACTATTTTTTGAAGCAGGACGCATTATAACTGCCCGATTCGCTTTTGGCAAGCAAACACCTGATATCACTATTATGGATTCAGCGTAATCAATTGAGTGTAAATATAAACCGGTCCCACTAGCACTTCATTTTGATGATTAGCGAGATAAACCGGATTCTTTAGAACATCATCTTCCTGATGGATTACAAGATAAGCAGGCGTTGATGAATCAACTTTATAAGGAATCGTTGTATCAATAGATTGAGAGCTTGAACCCATAAGAGACAATTGACGATTGGCATTAAGACTCTTACCATTAATATCGATCAACTCAAAGAATAAGGTCTGCGTATTATAGGGCATATACGTTCCCTTGACAGTTAACGCGCCACCAGAAATCGTGTCTTCGTAGTGTGGTGTTTCCAACGCCACACGCTCATAAATAGTGTTGCCCGGTGGGTTTATTTCGCTAACTCCACTCGATAACAATAAAACTTGAACAGTGCTCAACGCCATCAACACACCCGTTTCATCTCGGGTGGTCACCTGCAAGAATCCATCCTCCGCGGCGGCGCGTATCTGAAAGGTGGTTTTCCAAGGAAGGTAGAAACTGCTCGACGGCCCAGTTACACGGAAAAGCTGTTCATTGATTTCACTTCCATCTTCTCCAAACAATTTGAATTCAACTGTAGAATTTTTTTCAGTGACCAGTGTTGTGTGTACCTCGAGTGGCGATATCACTTTGGACATGGGTCCCGGCGACGTGATTTGGATTGCGCCTAACGACATCCCCGGCAGAGGCGTCGGTGTATCACTGGCTGTTGGAGTCGGCGGGATGGGTGAAGGCGTGAAGGTCGGAGTTAGCGTAGGAGTAATCGCCGCAGCAGTTTGAACAATGGATGTCGCGTGGATAGATTGAGCGGTTAGATAAATTACCGTCGGGAGATAATTAGCGGGATAAGAGGTCGGCGCGGGTGAATCACTTTGAAACGCGCAACCGGCTAAAAGTCCAGCAAGAGAAGCGAGTAAAATAATTTTACGAAGCATAACAACATAAAGAAGCCCTCTGCGAGGAGGGCTTCCTTCTTTCATCTTAAAATCTACAATCCATAGATGTCACTATATTTTTTCGTTAGATAACGAACATAAGGTTCGGATGTGATCTTCGAACCGGTCACTCTTTGGACAAGTTCTTGAGGAGTGTATTTGCGTCCGTATTGATGAATGTTTGTGTGCAACCAACCCAGCAGTGCGTCGAATTTTCCCTTGCGAAATTGTTCATCGAGATCGGGAACGTCCTTGTTGATCTTTTCCCATAACTGAGCCGAGATGAGGTTGCCCAGCGCGTACGTGGAAAAATATCCGAGCATTCCACCGGACCAATGAATATCTTGCAGAACTCCGAGCGCATCGTTCGGCGGGACAATGCCTAGATATTCTTTCATCTTGCTATTCCAAATTTGCGGCAGATCCTTCACCGCCATCGTACCTTCGACCATTCCAATTTCCAGTTCGAGCCGCAACATGATATGAAGATTATAGGTAGCTTCATCGGCATTGACGCGGATCAGCGACGGTTCCACTTTGTTGATGGCTTTATAAAAAGTTTTCAAATCCACATTGCCAAGCTGGGATGGGAATGTTTTTTTAAGTCGTGGGAAGAAATATTTCCAGAACGGCAACGAACGACCGACCAAGTTTTCCCACATGCGAGATTGAGATTCATGCACGGCCAGCGATGTGCCGTGATGCAAAGGCGTGCGTTCGTAAGCCGGGTTATTTCCCTGCTCGTACATTGCATGTCCCGACTCGTGCATGGTGCTGAATAAAATCGCAATCGGATGATCGGCTTCAAAGCGCGTCGTGATGCGGACATCGTTGACGCTGAAAGAAGTTTCAAATGGATGCGCCGCTTTATCCTGCCGACCGCGCTTCCAATCGTATCCAAAGCGGGTCACCACATCAACGCCAAAATCCCAAAGTTTCTTCTCATCATATTTTTTACGCAGGAAAGAATCTTTCACCTGTTTTGATTCGGCAATACGTTGGATCAACTCTACCTGACGCGGGCGAAGAGGATCAAAAATACTTTTGACATCGGCCGTCTTCATGCCCGGTTCGTAATCATCCAGCAAAACATCGTAGGGATGATCCGCCGGCGGGAAAAATGAAACGTACTGATGAGTCAGGTCAACGACTTTTTCAAGGTGCGGACGAAAGATCGAGAAGTCGGATTTCTTTCTCGCTTCCACCCACGCTTCATGCGCCTGAGTCGAAACGACCGCGATCTCGGCCACAAATGAAGACGGGACACGCGTGGCTTTATCAAAATCACGTTTGGCGACGCGCACCATCGCTTCATCATCCGCACTGAGGTCGGCTCCATCCGAATGAAGCCCGTCTAATAGTTTACCGACCTCGTCCGAGGTAAATGTCTGATGCGATAATTTTCCAAGCGTCCCAAGTTGATTGCCGCGCGCCTCCGCCCCACCAGGAGGCATGTTAACTTGTTGATCCCAACTCAATACTGCTCCCGCCTCATTCAAGTCCGCGACTTCAGCCATAATTTCTTTAAAGCGTTCCAGCTTATCATTCATTTGCAAATCTCCTGTAGGATGCAATGATTCTGAGAATACTTCAATTTTAACACGAGAACAATTTATCGTCCCGAAGTTTATTCGTATCGTAAAGCTTCGACCGGTTCAAGCCCGGCCGCGCGGTTCGCCGGATAAATTCCGAAGAACAAACCAACCGCCGCAGAGAAAATCGTTGCGAGCAGAATCGCGTTGAGACCGACCACGGGCGTAAAGTTATTACCCAGAGCAGTGGCAACTGCCCCAACGGTAAAAGCAATCAGCCAGCCAAACAAGATTCCAATGATGCCTCCGATCAAACTCAACAACGAAGACTCGACCAGGAATTGAATCAGGATATCCCGTTTGCGCGCGCCCAGCGCTTTACGGAGTCCGATCTCGCGCGTGCGTTCGGTCACGGACACAAGCATGATGTTCATGATGCCGATCCCGCCCACTAATAATGAAATCGCCGCAATCCCGCCAAGGAAGATGGTCAGGACTCCTGTAACAGTTTGTGCTGTGCTAAGAATACTTTGTTGTGTGAAAACTGTAAAATCATCCAGCCCAACTTCAGTCCGATGGCGCGTCCGCAAAACTTGCGAAATTTCATCGGAAGCCGCATTCACGGTGCTGAAATCGGTGGCCTCCACATAAACCACGTCTACCGTATCGGGCGTGGGGCGAGATATCAATCTCGCTTGTGCCGTGGTGATCGGCACTAAAACTTCATTATCCTGCGATCCAAAAGAACTTCCGCCCGTAGGCGTGAGGACACCGATGATACGAAACGGTTCATTCGCAACTCGAATGGTTTCGCCGACCAATCCATCACGACGATTAAATAACGCATCGGCCACATCGACGCCGATCACGGCCACCGAGGCTCGGCCAAGCTGATTCGATTCACTAATAAAATCTCCATCGAGCAGAGTGATATTGCGAACCGAATAATAATCCGGCGTGACACCAATAACGGTTGTAGTCTTGGTTGTCCCGTTGTAATCTGCAATTGCATTTCCTTGCAAAACAGGGGCGATCGCCTTGACATCTGGGGCGGCGTATGGATCCATCATCGCATCAGCGTCAGCCATCGTAATGGGGCGTGGATTTTTTACATCCGGGTTATTGCGCGCTCCCGAAAAAACAAATAATAAATTAGTTCCGACACCGTTAATGGATCCGAGAATCGAAGCCTGCGCGCCGTTCCCGACTGCCATCATCGCGATCACAGCCGCAACACCGATCACGATGCCGAGCACCGTCAAACCTGAACGCATCTTGTTTGAATTCAGGCTTTCGAGCGCTTCAATTAAAAGTTGTACGAGGTTCATTTAGTTCTGACCTCCATCCAAATTCTCTACCACTCCATCACGGATACGAATAATACGCTGGGTTTGTTCGCCGATTGTTGGATCGTGAGTCACGATAATCAATGTAGTGCCGCGTTGTTTATTTAAGTTGATCAAAAGCGCCATGATCTCTTTGCCGACTTTTGAATCAAGGTTGCCAGTCGGCTCATCCGCCATAATGATCGCCGGTTCGTTGACAATCGCGCGCGCAATCGCCACGCGTTGTTGTTGTCCGCCGGAAAGTTCAGTGGGACGATGATTGATGCGGTCACCCAACCCAACCGCTTCAAGCGCTTCTTCAGCGCGTTGCCGGCGGTTATTCATCTCACCTGCATAACGCAACGGCAATTCCACATTTGAAAGCGCTGACTGCCTTGACAACAAATTAAAAGATTGAAACACAAATCCGACTTTGTGATTCCGAATCGCGGCGAGCTGATCATCGTTAAGTGAAGCTACGGGTTGACCGTCCAAAACATATTCACCAGAAGTTGGGCGGTCAAGACATCCAAGGATGTTCATCATCGTGGATTTACCGGAACCGGATGGTCCCATAATCGCGACCATTTCGCCGCGCGCAATTTGCAGCGAAGCACCGCGTAACGCCTCGACTTCAACCTCGCCCATCTTATAGACTTTTTTTATATCTTTGACTTCAACCACCCAATCCATCTATCCGCCTCCACCACTTCCGCGAATGACCGGCCCACCTCCGCCGCCAGCGCCGGGCTGAAATAGCGCAGGCGGATTCAAGATGATCAAATCGCCTACGTTCAATTTGCCGCTGGTTATGGCGCTCATTGTATCTGACGAAGGTCCGAGCACAACCTCGACTTGTTGCGGCTGGCCATTGACCAAAACGTAAACAACGCGATTCCCATTTACTAAACGAACGGCTTGATTCGGAATCAATAATTGATTCTTGACCTGATTAACGATAATGTTGACTGCGGCAGTCATCCCCGGCTTCACTTGTACGTCAGCATCGGTCAACTTCACCGTCACCGTGAAGTCCACCTCGCCGGATGTGACATCGCCTGCCTGGGAAACTTCCGTAACGGTTCCATCATATTGCTTCCCTGAAACGGCATCGAAGGTGATGGTTGCAGGCTGACCCACCGCTACACTATTGATATCCACTTCTGAAACCTGAACGTCCACCAGCAGATTGGAAAGATCGTCCAACCGGAAAGCCTCAGTTCCAAGCGCAACCTGATCGCCCGATATAGGTTGTGCTTGAGTAATCGTACCGCTGAAAGGAGCAACGATATGAGCCACACTAAGAGCCGCTTGAGCTGCGTCCACGCGCGCTTGAGCCGCTGACAAGTCGGCGCTATCCGGTCCATTCTGAATCAGATCGTATGCGCGCTGAGCATCCTCAAGTTGTGCTTTTGCCAATGCTAGTTGAGCATCCGCATCTGCAATATCACTTGGATCCGGATTGGAGCGATAGGTTCGAAGTTGAGGAACCGTTACCGCTCCAATCTGAGTCATTACAACATACTGATAAGTTACCGGCCCATTCAGTGAGGTGCGATTGTTGAGCGCGGTCGTATAAGCAGTTTGCGCGTTCCTTAACGCGATCCAGTCGTTAGCGCGTGCCGTATCAGAGTCAAGCAGATCAGTCAGCGCTTGTTGCGCGGACACCAGATCCGTCTGCGCCAAAATGACATTTTGCGGAAGTGAAGTCTGCAAAAGAGATGCCAGCACATCACCCTTATTAACTTGATCGCCAACCTTTACATTGACCTGATCGACAGTTCCGGTGGTTTGCCAAGCCAGCACTGCACTTTGATTTGCACGTACCGTGCCCGTCGCCCCGATGGTAGCCGTCAAATCGCCGCGTGCCAGCGCCTGAGTCTGAAAACTCGAGACTGTTTTAGCACGGCTGCGTACGAACACGAACCCCAAGACAATCAGCAGAACGATCCCAATTGAAATCGAAAGTCCGCGATGTTTCTTCCAAAATCCTTTTATTGAATTGACAATCTTCGACATACATATTCCTCTCGCGAGGAGTTGCCTCGCCGAAGAAAGATTTTACTCCACAAATATGAATTAGCAGTGAATTTAGCCATGAAATCATATGAAAATCTTATTAACAAAATTGTGATGATTGTCGTCCGCCTTAGTGACTTTAGAGCCTGTGTTCCGATAGCCGCTTTGAGTATCATGAGTATAGACAAAGGTTCACATTCATTTTGGAGGCACTATGCAGGCTGTTCCCAGTGAATTCCTGGCAATAGATCGCAAAGAACGCGCGAACAAACCGTTCTATGATCTTGATCTGCGTCCCCCTGAAATCCGAACCTGTGATTTCAATGATGTGGTCATCGAGTTTAATGCCGAGCGTGCGATGGTTGAAGCCGGACGTTGCATCCACTGTCCGGACCCCGCACCCTGCATGGAAGCCTGTCCCACACACAACGATATTCCTTCAGCCATGTGGCTGCTCGAACAAGGCAAGTTTGTGGAAGCCGCCCAGCTATATCATCAAACCAGTTCCCTGCCGGAAATCTGCGGACGCGTTTGTCCGCACGAACAATTATGTCAAGGCTCTTGTGTGCATAATAAAGATCAGCAACCGGTATTGACGGGCGAGCTCGAAGCTTTTGCAGTGGATTATGAGCGACGCTCTATTGGCTACATTATTCCGCTCGGTACGCCGACCAGAAAACGGGTCGCCGTTATCGGGGCCGGACCAGCCGGTTTAGCGTGCGCCGATGTCCTCGTCCAAAAAGGATACGAGGTAACTATCTTTGAATCCAAGCCTGCAGCTGGCGGCCTGCTTGTGTATGGCATCCCGAACTTCAAACTTCCGAAAGAAGTATGGTTCGAGAAATGGGGCGAGTTTGAGCGCGCCGGCGTAAAGTTTGTTCCAAACACATATATCGGAAAAAATAAAACCATTGATGATTTATTTAACGTGGGCTTTGAAGCGGTTTTTATCGGCGTCGGTTCAGAGGTTGACGCTCCGATGGAAAATACTCCCGGGACCGATCTTCCCGGAGTTTATCAAGCGACCGATTTCCTGATTCGCGGAAACGTAACCAAGAAACTTCTCCCTGACAATATGAAAGAGCCGCTAAAGATTGGTAAGCGCGTCGTTGTGATCGGCGGCGGCGACACAGCCTCCGATTGTTTACGCACTGCTCTTCGCCTCGGCGCGGAAGAAGTGACGTGCCTTTATCGCCGCACCGAAAAGGAAATGCCTGGCGGAAGAAAAGATCGCAAGATGGCAAGAGATGAAGGAGCGCGCTATCGCTTCTTAACGCAACCGGTGAAATTCATCGCGGGCGAAGACGGAAAGCTCACAGCGGTGGAATGCATTGAAATGGTCCTCGGCGAACCGGATGCAAAGGGCCGCCGCAGACCAGTCCCAGTTCCGAATTCCAATTTCAGCGTTGCATGTGATACAGCGATTCTCGCACTCGGTTATTGGCCCGATCCCATCATTAGCAAAACCACATCCGATCTTGAAACACATGATTGGGGTTTGATTACGGTGAAAGATAAAACTACCGGCGCCACATCTCGTGAAGGTGTCTTCTCCGGCGGCGATTGCGTAACCGGCCCTGACATCGTTGTCACTGCCATGGTGGCAGGGCGCAAAGCCGCCGCCGCGATTGACGAGTATTTAAAAAACAAGAAATAATCTCCTGAGGGCAGGTTGGGGTTGTAGGGACGCAGTGTTATTGCGTCCCTACACATTTTTAACAGAGCGACACTATTCTGGTTATAATCCACTCCATATGCAAACAAAAAAACTTTTTGCCATTATCTTCTTCCTGTTATCTTTTTTGATTCTTACTTCTTGCGCATCATCAATGCCAACAGCAACATCGACAGCTTCTCCTGCGCCGACATTCACGCCTGTTCCGAATACACCGGTAACATATGCAGGCTGTTCAACGGTCGCCGCAGAGCCGACAGCAAACGTTTCGTCCGCATTGCCGCCCATTAGCTCCTCTGATTATGTGCGCGGTCCGGATAATGCCTCTGTGACCATGATCTTGTATTGCGATTTTCAATCCGCACAATGCCAAAGCTTTGGTGATGTAGTAGATCAATTGCAACAGAATCACCCCAATGATTTACGAGTAGTTTATCGTCCACTGCCTGCAATTGGGGTTTTGGATAAATCACAAATTTCAGTTCAAGCTGCATTAGCTGCGGGCGACCAAAACAAGTTCTGGGAAATGCGCGATGTCTTACATTCAAAATATAATGATTGGGCAAACATGAGTGTTGATCAATTTAATTCATGGATCA
>JBAUMB010000340.1:0-21883 GCA_049578465.1 Anaerolineales bacterium | reverse complement strand
GAGTATGATGCCGGATCCCGCACAAGTTGGGGTTTATCGTAAAGCATATCCACTTTACCAAGAGTTATATCCGGCGCTAAAATCCAGTTTTGCGAAAATGTAACATGACTAACTTTCACGGGACCCCACGCAGATACTTGAAAGCCGATATTTGCAGTTGGAATACCTTGTGAATTCGGCGCGCATCGTGCGTTTCTCTCCAAAAGGTAAGCCCAATTTATTTGCGGATGATGACTTCATTCTCGTTAAGGCGAATCCTAGCCTGCTGCCGGCTAAATTCGGCTACTACAACCCTGAAGGCTGGCTGGGTTACTGACTCGATAACATATTATTCGTGAAGCGTTTTGACTCATTTGGCGGTGTGCAATATCCTGATCAAGGGTGCAATGCTGAGATTTATTGCAATGACCAATTTATCGAATTGGAGTCGCTTGGTTCCCTTGAGCCAATTGAACCGATGCAAACTGTACGGCACTCTGAACTGTGGAAAGTATATGATAGTTTGGATGTTCCGTTTATTCCTGCGGATATAAAACGATTGCTTGCTCCAGAAGATTAATCGTTTCTAGATTTTTATAGCTGCGTTGTAGCTACCAGCAAGGATGCAATGCAAAACATGGAAAATATGAAAGGTTTTACTCCATATAACTTGCAGATATTTGAGCGGTGTAGTTACACTGGCATAAAACCTTAACGAAACGAATAATTTTGAAATATTCGCGGAAAAGATAAACCAGAATGCCATTCAATTGGCATGGCATTCGTGGCGCGCTGTGGCCTCCTTCTTAATTGAGGAGGGATGCCACAGCGCTAGGTTTCATACTACTTCCCATATTGGACATCGCCTCTTCCTTAAACGAGGAGATTAGCGCCTTGTAGCCAGATGGGAACTGTACAATCATCGTTTTTTACGGAATTTGAAGGTTGTCTCGATGGGGATGGTGTGCGTATATCGAGGCGCCCCTGGAGAGGCTCGAACTCTCGCTTCCGGCTCCGGAGGCCGACGCTCTATCCACTGAGCTACAGGGGCGAATGAAAAAATTTTACCACGCTTAATTTCTAAAAATCAAATTTGTTCTTTCGACGCGTGCGTGTTCAATCTTGATTCCTAACACATCCAAGACTTCCTCCGGGCGCCCAGTTGCACCCTCACGCGCCGCGAGTTTCATCAGGATTTTATTTTCCGGTAACAATTCAATTTTTTCAATTAATGGACGCAGGTCGTAAGATTTACCGCGGCGTTCGCGCGGCAGAGATTGACTCGCCATCGCTTCATCCATATTCCGCTTCAACTCCGACTCGTTGGCGGCTTCCGTTAAAGTGACCTCATATTCCGCTGAAATAATTTGCGTTTGTAAAGGAGGCTCGTTTTCATCGACACTTTGCACATGGATGATGCCAAGGCCGGATGGCATCGCGTTTTGTAATCGTGTTGATAACGATGTCAAATCTACATCTTCATTGAAACGCATATCCATTACTTCGCAGCGCGAAGAAAATCCAAGCGGAAGTGCGGAAGCGAAAGTCATTTTCGGTTGAGGATGAAATCCTTGTGTGTACACCAGCGGAAGTCCCGCGCGGCGTGCGGCGCGTTCCCAAATCGTATTCAGATCAAGATGTCCAATGTAACGCAATGCGCCGGTCTTGGAAAAAGTAACTCTTACCCTCATCAATCTCCAACCACCGGCAATTGCACACTGCTTACTGCTGGTTGCTTATTCGATGCTGGCGATTTCACATCCGGACATTTCCAAATCTCGCCGGGATTATCGCGGCGCACATTAGCAAAGGTCGGCAGGATGCCGCAAGCGAAACAATTCAAGCGGCAATCCACGCGGATTTTGCCTTCCAGCGATTGACGAAAATCCTGGAACAAAAAGTTTTTGCGTAGTGCCGCGCTGATGTGATCCCACGGAAAGACTTCATCGGTGCGGCGTTGGCGATGTGTGTAGAACGCCGGGTCGAGTCCATGCGCGGCGAATGCGTCCAGCCATGCTTGTGTTTTTCGGTGTTCATTCCACGCATCGAATTTCGTTCCGTTTTTCCACGCTGAATAAATGACTTCAGCCATGCGCCGATCGCCGCGCGTAAGCCAGGCTTCCAGCAACGTATCTTCCGGTTCGGTCCAACTCAATTTGATGTTGCGATCTTTCAATTCATTCTTGAGCAACTTCTGCTTTGCGATGATATTTTCGCGTGTGTCCACTGCCACCCATTGAAATGGAGTTTGTGGTTTGGGCACGAACGTGCTGACGCCTGCGTGCAGTTTGACTTTCATTCCGGCCACTTTGCGTCCCTCAGAAATCACGCGCTTGCAAAGGTCCGCGATGGCTTGCACATCTTCAAGCGTTTCCGATGGATGCCCGATCATGAAATATAACTTGATCGTTGTCCAGCCGCGGCGATAGATTTCACGCGTGGTGTTGAGGATGTCTTCATCGGGAATGAATTTGTTGATGATGCGCCGCATCCGTTCGGTGGCGGCTTCCGGCGCGAGCGTGAACCCGCCCGAATAATGCTCGCGCAATTTGTCCATGAGATCAATCGAAACGGATTCGATTCGCAGAGATGGTAGCGAGATGGTCAACTTGCGGCCTTTGAATCGCTCGCTGACTTTGTTAACCAGTTCTACTACGTAAGAAAAGTCTGATGAAGATAAAGAAAGCAATGCCAGCTCTTCGATGCCGGTGGCGTTGATGGCGGCTTCGGCCGTATCTACAATCTCATCCACGCTTCGCTCGCGCACCGGACGCGTGATCATACCCGCCTGGCAGAATCGACAACCGCGCGTGCATCCGCGCATAATCTCCACAGAGACGCGGTTGTGCACCACCTCGATATTCGGCACAATGAACTTTGTCGGCGGCGGCGGAAGTTTCGCCACGATACGCTTGATAACCGGATTCGCGATTCCATCCATCAGCGTTTCAACATGCGAAACTGTGCCGTCATCCATATAATTGACTTGATAATATTTTGGCACATACACGCCGGGAATTTTTGCCAATGCACGGAGTTTGTCTTCGTGCGTCTCGTTAGCTTGGATCACATCGATAATATCGTGAATGACTTCTTCGCCTTCGCCGATCACGAACGCATCGATGAAGGCATGCATCGGTTCGGGATTGGTGGCGGCATGTCCACCCGCGATGATAATGGGATGTGATTCGTCGCGGTCTGCGGCACGGACAGGAATGCCAGCTAGGTCAAGAATATTAAGCGTGTTAGTGTATAATGTTTCGTAGGGCAGGGAAAAGCCGATCAGGTCGAATCCGCTTAGAGCGTGTTTTGATTCGAGCGAGTATAATGGAATCCCGCGTGTGCGCATCAAGGATTCCATATCGGGCCAAGGTGCATATGCGCGTTCCGCGAGAGCATCTTCGCGTTGATTGATTTGGTCGTAGAGAATCTTCAGTCCAACGTTGGATACGCCGATATCGTAAATATCCGGAAAGATCAAAGCCACTTTGGTTCGGACTTTATCCCAATCCTTCCGTGTGCTGTTAATTTCGCCGCCCACATAGCGACCCGGTCTTTCAACCTTTAAAAGTATTTGTTCGAGGCGTGCCTCGATTTCTTCAGGATTTAGCATGATTTGATTATACCTGATGGACTTATCAAAATTGAAAAGTCAACCAAATGGGCTAGTGAGTTAATTGTACAATCATTTAGAATGGATTAGTCTGGTTCTGTATTAGAAAAGGAGAAAGATAATGAAAAAGATTTTGATTTTAGCACTCGCATTAGTGTTAAGCGGATGTGGCGCTTTGTCACCAGTCACACCTACCTCGGCGCCGCCACCTACTGCTCAGGTGATCATTGCAACAGTTTTAGTTCCGGTGGTTGCGACCCAACCTCCGACTCCGGTGCCAACGGATACGCCCGTTCCGCCTTCGCCTACGCCGCAAGTGATTGTGGTCACGGCAACTTCTGCAAATACCGCGGCGGCCCCGGCGGCGACTACCAGCGCAGGTGCTGCAACGGCGACAGCCACCCTGCCTTCTGACGCGGGAGGGCTCTCGAAAGCAGGAGTAGTCATGTTTAGCAATCTCACCCGTTCAGGCAGTTACTTCAACTTACGTTGCCCGCCGCAAGATATTACTTTCAGTGTTTCCACTTCCGAACCAAGTGTGGTTGAGGTGGACATGTACTATCACCTGGAAGACCTGACGACCCAGCCCGTTACCATCAGCGGTCCGGAAAATTTGGGCAAGATGACAGGTGATGGCCATGGAAATTACACACTTGACGTTAATACACTTCAACAACTGAGTCCCGATTTAAGGGCAAGTGCCAGAGCTTGGTTTGATTATCAATTTGTTGGCCTCGCAAAAGATGGTAATCGAGTTGGCAGTAGTGGAGTAATTACACAACAGGTCCTTTACTTAAAGGATTGCCCGTAGAGTTGAATCCCTGAATCAAAAATCCGAGGATGATTGTTTCATCCTCGGATTTTTTTATTATCATTTGATGATTTACTTACGAACCCGAAGTCGTTTGGTGATTCCTTCTCTTAGCAATCCGATCGCTTCAGATTTCTGGCTTTCCGTTGCGTAATCGAGCGGGGTTTTGCCTTGAGCGGATTTAACATCTGTATCGGCGCCATGCAAAAGTAATTGATGAATCGATTCCACGTCGCCGTTTTGTGCCGCAGCATGCAGCGGAGTAAAGCCGCTTTCCTGAAGCGCATTGGGATCGGCGCCTTGCTCGAGTAGAAATTTTACGAGTTCAGTGTGTCCGCCCGCCGCCGCAGAATGAAGCGGCGTGACTTTCATCTTATTTTTGGATGCGCTGTTGACGCGTGCACCCGCATTGATCAGATATTGAGCCGTCTCAAGATGTCCAAAGAAACAAGCTAATCCAAGCGGTTGATATCCATCGTCGGAATAAGCATTGACCAGTTGTGGATCGCGGGCGAGGATTAAGATAATGTGATTCGTCTTGCCAATCGCAGCCGCTTCGAAGATGCTCAGTGCGACAACTTTTTCCGCAAGGAAATTGGCAAGCTTCGACTGGTTGTTATATGCCGCGACCAGAATCGGTGAGAGACCATTTTCCTTTTCGTGGATCAAACCCGGCGCGGCGCGCAAAAGGCGTGAAACAACTTCTTGTTTGCCTTCTTTGATCGCCGTGAAAAATTCTTTAATGTTTGTAATTGCCATTCTTTATCCAATCATCGGCTTGCCGTTCTGATAGAATAAGTTGCTGTCTACTTTGATTTCGGAGTCAGCCATATCGCAGAGCATGTCCCAATGCAAGCCAGACTCATTCTTTCCGCCGCATTCCGGAAAACCTTGCCCGACCGCGAAGTGAATCGTGCCGCCGATCTTTTCATCGAAGAGCATATTCTTGCTGAAACGTTGAATGCCATAATTCGTTCCGATTCCCCATTCGCCCAAAACGCGTGCACCGGCATCGGTATTAAGTAGGGAGGTCAACAAGGCTTGATTTTTTGCGGCTTTCTCTTTGACAACTTTTCCATTATCAAACCAAAGCTCGATGTCTTCCACTTCCTGTCCATCATAGATGGCGGGATATTTAAAACGAATCCATCCATTGATCGAATCTTCCACGGGGCTGGTGAATATCTCGCCATCCGGGAAATTGTATTTGCCGTCGGCTAATTCAAAGATGCGATCCTTGATCGAAAGCGTGATGTCTACATTCGAGCCCTTGAGTTTTGCTTTGTCGTGACCTTTTAACCAATCCGCCAACTTCTTTTGCTTCACACCTTCATTTTTCCAAAACGCAACGGGATCATCTTCATTTAACATCCCTGCGCCGTAAACAAACTCGGTGTAATCGGCGAGACTCATATCGGCATCTTGAGCCATCGCCGGCGTGGGATAAACCGTGATGCACCAACGATACGAACCGTTCGCTGAGCGTTCCATCGTGGTCTTGAAAAGATCGGCGCCTGCTTTTCTTGAACGCGCCATCCGCTTTGGGTCAATGCCGGAGAGTGATTTAGTATTTTGTTCCGCCTCGATATAAAGCGAGGCGTCGAATGTATCGGTAATCAACTTGCGGATCGGCGCGACAAAATCCAGCAGTTGATCGGATGCATATTTGTAATACGCCTCTTCCGCGCCGGGAATGGACTGCTGAACCCAAATATACGCACCCGCTTTGATTGCTTCTTCATAGACAGCGAGGTTGAGTTCTTGCGCGAGCGGATTGGTGCGAAGCCAAAACTGCTGACCCGGCTTGAGTTCTAGCGAGTAATTGACCATGACCTTGGCAAGCTTTGTTACACGAGGATCGGGCATAGATGATATTTCCTTTCCCTGCGAACGGATGACTGCATTATACAGTTAGCTCGGATTTTTTCTGCTAACAGACTCATTACAATTTATTCGCCGATGATTTTTACCAGCACGCGCTTGCGGCGGCGGCCGTCGAATTCACCGTAGAAAATTTGCTCCCACGGGCCGAAATCGAGTTGACCGTCTGTGATGGCAACCACCACTTCGCGTCCCATGATCTGGCGTTTGATGTGTGCGTCGGCGTTATCTTCGCCGGTGTCATTATGACGATATTGACTGATCGGCTCATGCGGCGCAAGATTCTCCAGCCATTTTTCGTAATCCTGATGGAGTCCGTGTTCGTCATCGTTGATGAAAACCGAAGCGGTAATGTGCATTGGATTGATAAGTGCGAGTCCTTCGCGGATTCCGCTCTCGCGCAACGCTTCTTCCACTCGCGAGGTGATATTGATGAATCCGCGGCGGGTGGTGATGTTGAACCAAAGTTCTTTGCGAAATGTTTTCATGGTATTCTCGTTGACATCTTAGTTGTTTTATTGTTAACAGAAGTGATCTTGAAGTGTTGTCTCACTCCTTTATCAATTGGATACCAGTGGTCTTTTATTGTTTCCTCTTGGCGCTTACGGTGGCTGTACTGTAATACAACTCTGTATCGTACCCGCTTGAGCTAGAGGAACGCAACCCAACTGATAGTTGTAATATTCATCAGATCGGCATTGAGGATAACCCGTTTGAGGTAGAGGAACACAACCCAACTGATAATCATAATATTCACCGGATTGGCATTGAGGATCCGAACTATCTTTTGAAGGGGCACTGCAACAGCTAGTATTCCCCAAATAATTGAAACCAGAAAGACAATTCGTGTCAGCTCGTTCAACTGTCACACAACTTCCCGTGCCCTGATCTAGATATGATCCAAGCGGGCAACCACCAGTTTGTTGCGTCTGATAGATACACTGATTTTGATTAAGCGGCGTTGAACCGGCTGGACAATTTCCTGCGCCGCCGCCTTTATATTCGCAATAAGTTCCATTTGTTTCATTTTGATAGTTGAGCGGACAGGACAAATCAGAAGCTGCAGGGGATAATGGGACAGAACAGGCAACGCACACGCGCACTATTGAGCCATGATAGTAGCCATGACTTCTATTGAAGGCGTTGGCGGGGACACATGAAAAATAATTATCACTGATTGAGCAATCTATATTTGGTCCGCCTATGCTTACCAATCGACCTCCCGTAACGTTACCAGACATCATATTGTTGTTCGCAAAATAGCGGAGATCATAATTCACGCTGGGGACACAACTTCTTGTGGGCTGAGATGCCGCATTCGAAGTTGGATTGATATTCGGAGCTGCGCCACAATAAGGGGCGTGATCTTTAGGTGTGCTCACGGCGCATCGGAACCCAATATCAACATGCGGAATGGAGGGTTTTGATAAAGCCCGGGAATATACTACCGCGTTGTCGGCACTCGAGGCAAAACTTCCACCGCGTACAATTTTATAATCCCCGTCGGCGGGCCCCTGTGGATCGACGGAAGGTGCGTTCTTGAAATAGTCAGCTTGATAATAATCGTTAACCCATTCGCTCACATTGCCACCCAGGTCTAATACGCCAAAAGGACTGGCATCCGCAATAAAGCTTGTTACAGGTGATATTTGAGCTGTACACTTATTGACGTTCGACAGACCGCAACTTGGTTTCGTATTACCCCAAGGATAGGTATTGTTAGTGGAGCCGCGCGCTGCGATTTCCCATTGTGCTTCTGTTGGCAAATGACCGCCCATCCATGTGCAATAAGCTTGGGCTTGATCCCAAGTTACTTGGGTCGCAGGCATATCGAGGTATGCAGTATCATCCATACTGCCAAAGAAAGGGGTTTGACTCGGTGAGGAACAGTATCCTGTTATGTTACAAATATTGTACATGCGCCGCGTCACTTCTGTACGCTGAATCCAGTAACTGCCTAACTCTATGACATGGATTGGATTATTTTTGCTGGGCCCTCCCATGGTATAAGTTCCGGCTGGAATATATACCAATGTACTACCGTCGGCATAAATCATTTGTGTTCCCGCTTGAGGACCGGTCGGGCTAAGCGGTGTTGCTATAATTGTTGCAGTTGGACTTGGAGTTATTGTGGATATCTCCGCGGTCGAGGTCATAGCAGGTAACGTACTAGGTGTAGAGGTCGACGGCTGGCATGCGAGTGATACCAGCAAAAGAAGTAGAAATCCCCAACGCCATGGCATTTGAATAAGTTGCTTTTTCATCACGATTATCCTCCCGAAAACCAAACTGTTAATATTGATTATAGTCTTTCGCAGTGTTATCGCCAGATGATAAATGTCATCTACGCATGACTTATCAATGGAATATAATCTTTACATTATTGAAATCAGGAGAAGATAAATGTGCGGTATCTTTGGATACGTTACAAGTAAAGAAGAAAATTTGGGTCCCATTCTCATCGAGGCCGCTAAGCGACTCACGTATCGCGGCTATGACTCGGTCGGCGCGGCGACTCTTAGTGATGACAAGATTGATTTGCGTAAAGATGTGGGCAAAGTTGAAGATGTGTCGGTGAAATATAATTTCGCCGAGATGCGCGGTTCGCGTGGCATCACGCAATTGCGTTGGGCGACGTTCGGCGAGCCGTCCCAGGTCAATGCCCAGCCACACATTGACTCGGATGGTGATTTAGTCGGTGCACACAATGGCAACGTAGTGAATAATGTTGAACTGCGGCAACAGTTCATGGATGAAGGCATGGTTGTCCGTTCGCAAAACGACGGCGAGACTTGTGTGCACGGCGTGGAACGATATCTCAATCGCGGCTATGAATTCATCGATGCGATCCGACTCGCGTATGGTGATCTCGCGGGCGATTACGCCTTCGTGATCGGACGCGTCAACGAAGATAAGCTGTATGCGTTTAAAAAAGGTTCGGGTATGGTGGTGGGAATCGGCGATGGCTTCACTTGCGTTTCATCTGATCTGCCATCTATTTTGCCATTGACGCGCAAGATCATTCGTCCGCAGGATGGCGAGATCGTTACGCTGTGGTCAGATCACGTCGAAGTGCGGTCCGTCAAAGATGGAAGATTGATTGAGCGTAAAGCGGAAACCGTTACCGAGTCGATGGATGCAGTGCAAAAGGGCGGGTATCCACATTTCATGTTGAAAGAAATCCACGAGCAGCCACAGGTGGCGCGCGAACTTTTGCATCTGCTGGATGGAAGTCCCGAAGTTGAAAATCTAGTTGAGAAGATGAAGAAGGCGCGACATTTATATTTCATCGCCTGCGGCACGAGTTATCATGCCGCCATGATCGGCTCGGTGTATTTTGCTCAACTGGCAGGCCGACCCGCCATCCCGGTGCTTGCGCCGCAATTCATTGCGCAATACGCGCCCGCGGTCGGATATGAAGATGTGGGCGTGTTCGTCAGCCAATCGGGCGAGACGAAGGATGTGTTGAACGCCTTGGAAGCCGCCGAGTCGCGCGGCATGGCATCGTATGGACTCGCTAACGTGATCGGCTCGACGTTGACCAAAGCCACTTTGTTTTGCCTGCCTTTATGCTGCGGTTACGAAATCAGCGTGCCGGCCACGAAGACCTTTACCAATCAGGTCGTGACATTTTTATATCTCGCCTATCGCATGGCAGGACGCGACACGCGCGAGTTGGAAAAGATTCCTGAATTGATGGAAGCCGCAATGGACACGCTTGATTCGCAAGTTGCATCGATTGCAAAAGAGGTCAACCCGTGGAACGACATGTATTGTCTCGGCTACGGTGCGACGTATCCGATTGCGCTCGAAGGCGCGTTGAAGTTAAAAGAGATCACGTACGCGCATTGCGAAGGAATGCTTTCGACGGAATTCAAACACGGACCGCTCTCGGCGGTGAGCAAAGGTTTCCCGATCATCTTCGTGGCGGGACCGGAAGATGTGCCGCTCATTATCAGCGGAGTCAACGAAGTCAAAGTGCGCGGCGCACGGACGATTGTCATCGCCGAAGATGATTCCCGTTTGCGATCCAACGCCGACGATGTGATCGCGCTTCCCAAATCGGATAGCAATATCAGCCCGCTCTTGGGAGTCTTGCCGTTGCAAATGCTTTCGTATCACATGAGCGTGCTGCGCGGCTTCGACCCTGATTTCCCGAGGAATTTATCCAAGACGCTGACGGTAGATTAGTATTAGCGGTATCGTTGTATAATAAAGGAAATACGCCATGCAGATATTTCCATGCCCTTACTTGAAAGGTGAGGTTGAGTTAACGGATGAGCGTGAAGAGCATATCGCTCAGACCCATCCAGATTTGTTCCCGCAATATCTGCCACAGGTGAAGCAAACGTTGGCAGATCCCGATCAAGTTCGGCGCAGTATCCGCATGAGCGCGGCACGGATTTTTTATCGTTGGTTTGAAGACGTTCGTCAAGGGAAATATATCGTGGTAGTGGTCGTGAGCGAAGCTGCTCCCACCGAGCGCAACTGGATCATTACCGCCTATGTGACCCGTCGTTTAATAGATGGAGAGATCGAATGGCAGAAAATTTAACCTTCCAATATGACCGTGAAGCAGACATCCTGTACATCAATACCGTTACACCTTACGCTGAACAGGAATCTGAAGAGCTGGCTGATGAGATCATTGCGCGTCTCAACCCGAAAACAGGGAAAGTGGAGAACCTTGAGGTGCTGTTTTTTACCAACCGTCTGCTGAGAAGGGAACTCTTCTCTTTACCCATTATTGCCGACTTGCGTCAAGCAACGTCAGCATAAAAGCGATACCCTGATAAGACGGCAACATTTTTTTGTTGCCGTCTTGCTTTTTAGTTGTTTAGTACTTTTCCGCGCAATTTGTCCAAGACTCTGACCGTGGATTAGGGAAAGAATTAACCATGACAATTGCACCCCCTCCGCCATTCGCTACGCTCGGATAGGTAGGGGCTGAAATTCCTTGTCGTTATGGAACATTTGTTGTATATTAGCCTCAGTTTCTATTTCGTTCCGCTTTTTCATATTCAATCCCTGAGATAGTAGAGAGGTTGCAATGACTAAAAGAATTTTCCAATGGATGTTGGTCGCTGCGTTACTGGTCGCATCGTTTGCCTCGGCGGGCAGTGCCGCGGCATGGAGTGGTTGTGCCAGCTATGCAGTCGTCCAATGGGGCGACACGCTGAGCAGTCTGGCTGCGCTGTGCGGTACCACCGTCGCGGCGATCCAGGCCGCCAACCCGGGCTTGGGCACGTGGCTTTATGCCGGCCAGGTATTGTATATCCCGACTGGAACTACATCTGCATCCACAACCGCGTACCAAGGACAGGTAGCGGGCAGCACTTATACCGTCCAACGGGGAGATAGTCTTGGGGACATCGCAACGAAGACCGGGTTTTCCTATGCCAGCATTCTTTCCGTCAACCCGCAGATTTGGGATGCTGATTTGATCTACCCGGGTGAAGTGATCAATCTGCCGGCTTCTGGTACGGGATCCTCTTCTTACGGCTCGGGTTACAGCTCTGCGGCACAGGCAGAACTCTCGGAGGCTCTCGGCATACCAGCCGGGTATTCTATTCTGAAAGTGACCAATCAAAAGGGTTTGTACATTCGCACCGGACCCGGCATCAATTATCCGACCATCGAGTCGCCCGTTGCTACTGCTGTGTATCAGTCCAGCTTTCTTTATACAAGAAATTCCGTCACGGTGGATTCGCTGGGACTGGTGTGGGTGCAGATCACCTTCGGTCAAAACGTGAATGGACAATCAACCGGCTGGATCATGGTCAAGGATGGGCAGGGCAATTTTTATACCAACCCAAATATTAACTGACCTTAGACCAAGCAGATATTGATGATTTTCAGCGGGACGGTTGGGAATTCTCTACTGTCCCGCTTTTAAATTGAGTCTCACGGATGTGCTGAGCGTGATGTGCGGCTTTGATTCTGATTTCCCGCGCAATTTATCCAAGACCCTGACGGTAAACTAGAAAGGAAATATTCGTCAATGAGTAGCGTAGGTTCTAAAGGTAGATCATATCGAAAAATAACTCGCCGGGATCTTATAAAACTTGCAAAAATAGCTTACAAAGATAAACAAGACTTTTTCAATCAAAACCCCAAGTGGGCTAAACTATTTGCTAATCGAGTGATTTGTATTGCACTGTGTCAGGGTGCAGCAAATCATTATATTGACTCTACGACCGGTATCAATGATTTTGATGTTTACATTTTTTATAAAAAGCATCCTCAGAAGCATTGGTATGCAAAGCGAATTAAGTCTTATGATTTTGGTGACTCAAAATTTGGTCAATCAGTAGATAAACCAAATTTTGTCGGTCGCCGCGTAGATTGCCTCGGACGCGATATTGACTTCAGTGAAGGTGAGGACGAAGTTACTACATTGAGAAGATATTTGAAAGAAGGCAAAACAAAAACAGCTAAACTCTTGGCAGCAAAAGCTGTAGTTCTTCTAGAACCAAACTGTGGCACAGTTGTTTGGCCTAATACTTCCTCATGAAGTTTGGGATAAAATGTGAAAAGGAAAAATCAAATGGAACTCAAACTCACTGGGGCAATCATGGAAAAATCGTCTCCTGAAGAAGAAAATGAACTCATCGAGATTCTTGCATCCAAACTCGAAAGTGCGACCTTTTACAGAAGGAATCTTCGGCCTGGCGTTGTTTACGACATAACTTTTGATTGGATGGCTGTAATTGGCTTGACGAGTTCGGCGATAACCATCGGTCAAGCTTTATGGGCAGCCTACAAAAAAGTTATTTCATCGAAGAAAGCCAATAATCCTGACAGCACTACCAAACTTATTTTCCAACTCAAAGATGAAGAGAATAATTTAGTTCAGATAGTGATTGGCGATGAATTTAATACTGAGGAAGAATTCTTGCCGGAATTTCAAAGAAGGGTAGAAAGCACATTTAAACAAGGCAAAGGTGGGCAAGTTAATACCAAAAAGGTTTTTGAAGAATCAATTCATTGGAAGAGAATCAAGTAATTTTGAACTATTAAAATCTGTGTGAACACATAACTATAAATATAGGGAATGGGGGAATCAACATGAATGGCAAAACGGTTTTGATCACAGCAGGCTCGTTTTGTATTCCGCGAGTATAACTTTTGTCCAATCACGGAGGAATTGAGTTCCGCTCCGGCTCGGTTTAGTTTCCCTGTCAAAAAATCAACTTCCCCCGCTCCTTAGTTTTGTTCCCCCGGTGGGGAATTGAGTTCCCCCGCTCCTTAGTTTTGTTCCCCCAGGAGGAAATTGACTTCCCCTGTTCCTTAGTTTAGTCCCCTCGCTTGTTGTCTAAATGACTTCCTGCGTAGCAACGAATTACATTGTGCATATTGTTCAGAGTCCGTTCCTGTTGCATACTTCAGCCATCTGGGGGATAGCCCCCGGAAATACACTTCACGAAAGCGAGAATGCAACCATGACCAAGAATCTCTATCCAACCGACGTGGTGAAGCAAGCCCAAAGTGTGCAGGATGCCTGGGACCAGATCAAAGCCGATATGACCTTTGGCGATCTCACCTTAGGCATGCTGACCGCCGATATCACGCAATCCGATCCGCTCGAACAGCAGATCACGAACCTCGAGACGCAGTTGACCAATCTGCGCAACGAGCGCGACGCCCTTTATGTATCCATATGGGAAAAGGTCAAGCGCGTCCGTGCCGGAGTCAAAGGCAATTTCGGCGACGACTCGTCCCAGTACGAAATGGTCGGCGGCACGCGGCTGAGCGAACGCAAATCGCCGACGCGAAAAGCCGCCACCAAAACGACATAGAAACACAAAAGCAACAAAACAGGTCACGCGAACAGCGTGACCTGTTTTGTTTTAATTGACTATCTTACAGGCGTGACCTTCCATAAGCGATAAAGGATTGAAATTCGACCCAACCCCTTGCCCCCTCCGACCTGCCCGCGAAGAACGGCGGGCCTTCGGCGGTCACCTCCCCCAAATTCCACGAACTTGGAATTTGGGGGAGGCTGGGTAGGGGCTGAAAGAGATGGGGTTACGGATTATTCGCTTTCGGAATGAGGAAGTAGAGAAAAATTTGTCCGCTGTTTTGCGCAAGATCCATGAATTGATCTCAGGGTAAAATAACTATCAATAGGAATATTTATTTGGCAACGGATGCTAGGGTAAGCTTAGGAGGGGATATAATTATCTTGTGACCGCCTTATTCTCCGATACACATCCCAAAATGGAAGCCCTGCAAATTCAGTTGTGGCGGCAGGCGAGTCCCACGCGTAAAATGCACATGCTCGCACAACTCAATGCCTCTGCGCGTTTGCTGGCAATGGCGGGCTTGCGTTCAAGATATCCCACCGCAGACGAAGTTGAATTGCGCCGCAGGCTGGCAGGTTTATTGTTAGGTGAAGAACTGGCGCGCAAGGTTTTCGGGGAGATCAGTGATGCAGAATGAACCCGTTGAAGTTACGTTAAAAGTTACCGACGTTTTTGAAAAACTTGGCATATCCTATCTCATCGGCGGCTCACTTGCCCGCGCTCAAAAGCAGACCTTCACCTTTGAATCAGAAGTCAGTGCAAAGTTCGCCAGCCGAAGATACTATCCTTTCCAAACTTGAATGGTATCCGATGGGCGGCGAAGTTTCAGAACGTCAATGGCGCGATATTCTCGGTGTGTTGAAAACCCGTGCAGGTGAACTCGATCTCGATTATTTGCGAAAATGGGCGGGCGAACTCAAAGTCAGCGATTTGCTTGAGCGTGCCTTGAAGGAAATGAAATAGCCAGATCCGATTCAATACCTTCGTGCTTATGCCAACGGATGCGAGAGCAACACAGGAACGATAGCCAGCGCGGCGAGCATTGCTCATATATAAATCCATGTGAGCAAATGACTATTACTAAGGAATGAGGAATCAACATGAATGGCAAAACAGTATTGATCACGGGCGCGAGCGCAGGCGTTGGTCTGCAAAGCGCGATCGGTTTGGCGAAGTTGGGGGCAGAAGTAGTGATGGTGGGGCGCGATGAAGGACGCACATCACAGGCGGCGGCGCTGGTTAAATCACAAACCGGGAATCAATCCGTCTCATATTTAATCGCCGATCTTTCATCGCTGAAAGATGTCCGCAAATTGGCAGGAGAGTTCAAGGATAAATATAAAAAACTGGATGTACTGCTCAACAATGCCGGTGCAATCTTTTTAACTCGCCACGTCAGCGTCGACGGCTATGAAATGTCGCTGGCACTAAATCATCTCAATTATTTTTTGTTGACGAATCTGCTTTTGGATATGGTCAAAGCGGGTCCATCGGGAAGGGTTGTCAATGTATCGTCACGCGCACATTATGGCGGCCATGTCAACTTTGATGATTTGCAAAGTCAGCATGGGTATAGCGGCATGCGTGTTTATGGCATGTCCAAGTTGATGAATGTGTTGTTCACCTATGAATTGGCGCGGCGTTTGCAAGGCACGAACGTCACCGCCAATTGTCTGCATCCAGGATTTGTGGCTAGCAACTTCGCCGGGAATAATGGCTGGTTCGTACGTTTTGCTATGCGGTTCATGGCGGGACGCATCTCGGTCGAGGACGGAGCCAAGTGTTCGATCTATTTGGCTTCCTCACCGGATGTGCAAGGCCTGAGCGGAAAGTATTTTAACTTCGATCTGAAAGAGAAGCGTTCTTCCGACGAGTCATATGATGAGGCGGAAGCCAAGCGTTTATGGGATGTCAGCGAGCAGTTGGTGTCAATGGGCAAATGAACTGATAGCTTTTACTGAACGGTATCGAAAGACTGTGTGAATGTCTGACTTGGACCCGCAAACAACGTGCCATATACGCTATTGGCTGTTTCCGCAGTGAGAATTTTTTGCGCCGAGGTACAGCCTGGATCCTGGCTTGAGACTTTCAGTGGACTGGTTGCTCTATACGTAAATTTCCCTGCGCCGGACGAAAGATTCGAGTGCTCTCCATTGATCGGCCCAACCAGTACAAGCATGAAAGAATTAATGGGAGCCAGGTCGGCAGAGGTGACAGGGCTTGTTTTACCGGTACTTTTGGCATACGTGAGCGACTCCATATCTATATCCAAGTCGGTGCTCTTGCCTGCGTTGTCCAGAATGGTGTAAATTGCCCCGTTGACGTTCCCGTCCTTATCATATTTCAAGGTAATGGTAATTTTGTAGCCGGCGGGCAATGTGGCGCTTGGCAGTGTGAGCATTAACTTCGAATGGTTGATCAGGTTGCCCTTGCCAAGGCCTTGGGACTGCGTGAAATTTGCGGAAGGCCAGTTGTCGACCCACGCGTATGCCTTAAGCGGCGAATTGCCTTGTTTTTCGAATGATAAAAAGTATTGCTGCCAAACGCAATTGGCGCCTTCTGGTGAATAAGCGTTCAACTGGAAGCCGAAGCCAATATCCGAGCTGATATCTTGCGTGATGTCGATGGTGACAGATAAGCCCGTTACCGGATTGCAATCGCTGTACAGGAAGTAATTGTTTTTGCTGCCGAGTCCGCTATGCGGCGCGGGCACCGGGCCAATGGTGGGGGTAGCGCTTGGCGGCACAGCGGTCTCTGTGGGAGTGGCGTCTTTTGGCGTACGAGTTGGCTTAACCGTTGCGGTGGGAGCTGATGTATCAATAGGCAGGTTGCACAGTATGGATACAGCTAGAGGTGTTGCGCCGGCGGCCATCAATTTAAGAAAATTGCGTCTGTTCATAAAATGTTCCTTACCTCCATATCTAAATCTAAAAATAAAAGACCTCTAAACATTATTCAACGAATAACTATTATAGGTTGTTGATATTAATGCATGATAATAAAACCTATTGCGATAATAGAGCTGTTGGTATAAGAACACGAGAAATATTCACTTCACAAGTGAAGAAAACTTGGTGGCGTAGAACGAATAGTGCGGCCAGGACGATGATGTTTCGTGATCAACCATTTATGGCAACGGATGCCAGAGCAACGCAAGCACAATTGCCATCGCGGCGAGGATTGCTCCCAGCGCGGCAAAGAACACGCTGATCTCCGAGGTCTCATGTTTCATGATCAAATATGTGGGCAAACTATTAAAAACATTTTGAAGCTCGCCCGCGCTCGAAGCCGAGTAATACGTTCCGCCGGTCATCGCCGCGACTTGTTTGAGTGTGGTGTCGTCAATGCCGCGCGGAAATCCGCCAAAGCCTCCGCCGAATCCAAAGCCAAATCCGCCTCCGCCGAATCCAAAGCCGCCTGCGGATGGATCAGTGCTTTGACAATTCGCAAACTCCGAACCGTTCGGAGTCCCGAAGCCAATCGTGTAGACTCGCACGCCGCGGTCGGCCGCCTCTTGCGCCGCGTCCAATGGCAGCGGACCGGTATTACTGACTCCATCCGTCAGCAAAACGATCACGTCAGGTGCGTATGCGCCCTTGGGACCGGGAGCTGGTTCAATTCCCGGATTTGAATCGCTGATGCTCGGCACGATATTCTTATCCACTTGCGAGATCGCGTCGATTGCCATCAGGATACCGCTTCCGATTGCGGTTCTGCGACCCACGAGCAGACTCTTGACCGCCGCATCCAGCAAAGTCCGATCATTGGTCGGCGGCTGGATGATTTCTGCAAACGAAGAGAACGCCACCAAACCGATCTGAGTATTGGAACTCTGTTTTTGAATGAAAGCTAACGCCGCGTTTTCTGCGGCTTGAATGCGCGTCGGTTGAATGTCGGTGGAACACATGCTCCTTGAAACGTCGATCGTGAGAATGATCGTCGCCTTGCCGGCCGGTACGCTGATGATGTTAACCGGACGCGCCAATGCAAGGATCAAGCCGGTCAACGCGGCTAGGAAATACATGAACGGCAGATGCCGCCGCACCCACGATTGACGCGGAAGCGCAGCGCGCACTAGCGCCAGACTCGAATAGCGCACGGCAAAGCGTCGGCGTCGCCTCAAAATCAAAATGTAAGCCGCGATCAACACAGGGATTAATATCAGTAAGTAAAGAAAAGACGGCCAAAGCCAGGTCATATACTTTCTCCGTAAACTAGAACCTTAACGAATTAAGGCAGGTGACTGAACCATAACAATGAAAACATTCCGCCGATCAGCATGAGCAAAATGCTAATGCCCGCAAACACGGAAGTGACCTCGGTCTCCTCCGGTGTCACCACCAATTGCGGATTCAAGCTGTTATAAATCTTGATTAAATCCTGCGTGCTTTGCGCATTGTAGTAGGTTCCGCCGGTAATCTGCGAAATTTGTTTCAGCGTATCTTCATTGAGCTGAGTATGCACAATGAAACCATTGATATGCAAATTCGTCCCTGCCGCGCTGCCAATGCCGACGGTATAAATCCGCACGCCGCGGTCCGCGGCGGTTTGCGCCGCAGCCAACGGATCGGGGTTCTCGTTATTTTCTCCATCGGTCAATAGAACAATATCCGCATCTGTATACTTTCCCGGCGGCATCGGTGTGGGCGTCAGCGTTGGAACTGGCGTAAGGTTGGTATATATCTCCGATGGCTGACCCGCGCCCGCGTCAATTGCCGCCAGCGAGGCAACAATGCCGCTGGCCAGTGACGTGCCTCGTTCCGGTGCGAGACGATTGATCGCCATCAGAATCGCATCCTGATCATCCGTCGGAGTTTGAACGGAAATGCCGCTATCGCTGAACGCGACGACTCCGATTCGGACTGTGCTCGGCTGATGCTCGACGAAACTTTTCGCCGCCGCTTTAGCGGCTTCCATGCGAGTTGGCTTGAGATCATCTGCGGCCATACTGCCCGAAACGTCGAACGCCAGGATGACCGTGCCTTCGATGTGTGGAAAACTGACTTCTGTTTGCGGGCGGGCTAATGCAATGCTGAGAATCACGAGCGCGAGCAAAAAAAGAATCGGCGGGATGTGGCGGCGCGAACCGGGATCGCGCTTTGCATTCTCTGACGATGTGCTGAGCGTTTGATAATTCGCGGCGATCCGTTTTCGTCGGCGCTGCAAGATGAGATACAGCGCGATGAACAGCGGAATCAAGATCAACGAATAAAGCATGATGGGCCACATGAAGGTCATAATGAATCCGTATTTACTTGCGGCGCTGCTGACGTAATTTGGCAAACCCAAGGATGGCTTTTACCAAGTCGTCTTCGGTGGAGAGCGCCAATACATCTACGCCGGCGTGTTTGAATGCCAAATTTAATTGTGCTTCACGCTGTTCAGCGGCCTCTTGGAATCGCTGGCGGAAATTTCTATCGGAGGTATCTACATATAACTGCTCACCGGTTTCCGCATCTTCCATGATGATGGGACCGGCATCCGGCAATTGTGTTTCGCGCGGATCCCACAATCGGATGGCGAGGACTTCGTGCCGCTTGTTGAGCATATTCAAAGAATGTTCCCAGCCAGGTTCAGTGATGAAATCAGAAATCACAAAGATCAGCGAACGCCGCTTGATGGAGTTAAGCGCCGCTTGGAATAACAGATTTAAATTTGTGAAAGGTGCACGCGTGAGCGATGGTTGTTTGAGCAGATCATGGATAAGTAGCAGCACTTGATCGCGTCCGCCGCGCGCCGGGATCGTCCGCTCGATGCGGCTGTCATAAAAGATCGCGCCGACCCGGTTTCCGTGACGCGTCAGAAGCCGCGCCAGAGTTGTGACGAAATCAATCAGCATCGTGCGCTTTAAATTTTGGACTGTGCCAAAATCAACCGAGGGACTCAAGTCAAGCAGGAACCAAGCTGTGACTTCGCGGTCTTCCATATATTGCCGGACGTACGGCGTGTTCATGCGCGCGGTGACATTCCAATCCATGTAGCGAATATCATCTTCGGGTTGATATTCGCGCAAGTTGGCAAAGTCCACGCCGTAGCCGTAGAAGAGACTGCGGTAATCGCCTTGAAGCAAGCCATCCAATTTGCGAATGACCTGCCAATCGAGGCGCTGGAGGATTCGTTCAGGCGTCGACGCGGCTGTTGACATGTTCATGCAGTGGCACCACCGGGATCGGAATTCGGTCTAGAATCTTTTTTAGAAGATCATCCGCACTGACGTTATCTGAAATCGCTTCGTAAGTTAACACCATCCGATGACGCATCACGTCTGATGCCATATCCAAAACATCCTGCGGGAGCGCGTAATCGCGGCCGCGTACAAAAGCCAGCGCACGCGCCGTGAGAATCAAATTGATGGAAGCGCGCGGGCTTGCGCCAAACATGATATACGGTTCCAGTTCCTTCAAGCCGATGTCTTGCGGCTTGCGCGTGGCGGTCACCATACGCACCGCATACTCGATCAACGCCGAATCGACAAATACTTTATCCGCATCTTTTTGCAGTTCGAGCAATTGATCGGTGGTCAATACTTTTTGCACCGCTTGCAACGCGCCGGTCATGCGTTCTACGATCACAAATTCTTCGGTCGCATTGGGATAACCCACCAACACCTTGAGCATGAAGCGATCCACTTGCGCTTCGGGCAACGCATACGTGCCTTCAGTCTCGATGGGATTTTGAGTTGCCAACACAAGGAAAGGATTCGGAACCTTGAACGTCTCGCGTCCAATCGTGACTTGATGCTCTTGCATCACTTCTAGCAACGCGCTCTGTACTTTGGCGGGTGCGCGGTTGATTTCGTCCGCAAGCAATAGATTGGTAAAGACTGGTCCAAGTGAGGTGTTGAATTCTCCGGTCTTCTGATTATAGATGCGCGTGCCGATCAAATCCGCGGGCACGAGATCGGGCGTGAATTGAATCCGCTTGAACTCGCCGCCAATCGACTCAGCCAAGGTTTTGATGGCCATCGTCTTTGCCAGTCCCGGCACGCCTTCGACTAGAATATGTCCGCGTGCGAGCAACGCCACAACCATCCGCTCCAGCAAATGATCTTGTCCGACGATAATCTTCTTTACTTCATATAACACGCGCTCCATCGGTGTATGATCGGTTTCTGTTTTTTGATCCATCGTACGCTCCTTTTTGATTTGATATTAATCGGGAGGCAATCCGGCGGCACCCGCCGCGATATTGATCGGAATGGCAAATCCAATGCCCACAAAAAAATTTTGATCGGTCGGGTTCACGATCCCTTCGATAATGCCGATCACCTCACCGTCGCGATTAAGCAGCGGTCCGCCGGAGTTTCCGGGATTCACCGCCGCGTCGATTTGAATCAAACCTTGAAGTGTTAGATTGGTTCCAACGGGTTGAAACGAGCGATCGAAGCCGGAGATAACACCCGCACTCATCGAACTGTATAAGCCATAAGGATTACCCACCACATAAGCTTCGTCGCCGACACGCATGGCGCGCGGATTCCCGAGAACAGCGGGCACGAGCATCCCAGGAAGATGATCCGGTTGCACCACCGCAATATCATCCTGCGGTTGTTTGGATGTAATCTTGCCGCTGGATTGCGTTCCATCGGCGAACGTGAGTTGAATGCTGGTTGAGTCGGCGACCACATGCAGGGCGGTAAGAACATCGCCGCCATTATCAATGACGACTCCGCTGCCCAAGCTGTCTTCAACATTTCCACTTTGGTCCGTCGACTTCGTCTGGATGAGGACGAGCGAAGGCTGGATCACTTGAAAGACTTGCTCGGAATAAGCCGGCGGCGGCGTGGCAGAAGCG
>JBAUMB010000339.1:0-15350 GCA_049578465.1 Anaerolineales bacterium | reverse complement strand
CACATCTTGATCCTGTTCTTTCCGATTTCAAACCGGATTGGGTTTTGGTGCAAGGCGATACAACCACTGTTGCAATTACCTCATTGCTCGCGTATTATCGCCGCATCCGCGTTGGACACGTTGAAGCCGGACTTCGCACAAACGACAAGTGGCAGCCGTTTCCCGAGGAGATCAATCGCCGCCTGGCTGGAGTCATCGCCGATTTGCATTTCGCTCCCACCGAATGGACAAAACAAAATTTGCTTCGAGAAGGTATCTCAGAAAAAATAATCGCAGTCACCGGCAATCCCGTCATTGACGCGTTGCAATTCGTTGCGCAACAACCCGAGCCAAAAGAAATCAAAGACTTGCTAATGAGGTTGGAGATTGCTTCGCCTTCGGCCCGCAATGACAATGGAAAGAAACTCATTTTGGTAACGGCTCATCGCCGGGAAAATTTTGGTAATCCGCTCGAAGAGATTTGCAACGCGCTGAAAGAATTGGCTTTGCGCGGCGATGTGGAAATTATTTATCCGGTCCATCTCAACCCAAATGTGCAGGAACCGGTGTATCGCATCTTGAAAGATGTGAATCATATTACACTTCTTGCGCCGCTCGATTATCTTCCTCTTGTTCGTTTGATGAAGCGCTCTACGCTGATCCTCACCGACTCAGGCGGCATTCAAGAAGAGGCGCCGACATTTGGAATTCCCGTGCTCGTTTTGCGAGAAGTGACGGAACGCCCGGAGGGAGTCGAAGCAGGGACGCTTAAACTTGTTGGAACGGCAACCCATCGCATCGTCGAAGAAGCGACGCGGCTTTTGGAGGATGAGTCTGCATATCGCGCAATGGCAAAAGCCGCAAATCCATTTGGCGATGGTCACGCCGCGCAAAACATCGTCAAGGCATTGTTGAATTACAAACCGTAGTCGATCGTTTGTAATGGTTTTCCAAATCATTTGTGTGTATAATCATATTGATGATGTCGTTGCGCCGTTCGCTGGCATTGTTGTTCATCTTCTGCCTGCTGGCAATCCCTTGGTCTTCTGCAAACGCACAAGACCCGAACAATCAATATTTTCCTGAAACCGGTCACAACGTTCAAGGGGATTTTCTGCGGTTCTATAACGCTGTCTCCGATCCCATCACGCTTTATGGCTATCCCATCACGGAACAATTTAATAGAAAAGATGGATTGTTAGTTCAATATTTTCAGCGCGCCCGATTCGAATATCATCCTGAGTTGCCTGATGGTCAGCGCGTGGTGCTTACCGATCTCGGCACACAAATGTATACGCCGTCCACTGACTTAATTATTTCCAATCCTTTTGCTTGTCAGCTTTATCCTGAAACAAATTTCTCTGTATGCTTTGCATTCCTTGATTTTTACAATCAATATGGCGGGCCGCTTCAATTCGGTTATCCGATTTCGCCGTTTGAATATCACGACGGACTCATCGTTCAATATTTTCAGAGAGCGCGCATGGAATGGCAGCCATCCAACCCGCAAGATGAACGCGTGGTTCTCACCGATTTGGGGAGTTTATACTTTGACAAACTCGGAGAAGACCCGGCGTTGAAGAACGCGGTTCCATCGCTCAATGCCAGCATCCAGCCAGCGATTCTTTCTTTACAAGTGCGTGCTTCTGTATGGAAAGCTGTCACGTTGGGAAGTGACCAGCAAACGATATTCATTGTCGTCAACGATCAAAGCGGACGATCACTCAATAACTCGGCCTGTACGGCCACCATCCAATGGCCGAATGAATCGGCGCAAGTGATCGTCGCTCCCTCAAACAGCAGCGGCATTGCCATCCTCCAACTTTCATTTACAAACAAACCATCGGGAACTTTGATACCCATTAATATCAACTGCGGATATCAAAGTTTGAATGGCAGCACAACGACTTCGTTTAGAATTTGGTATTAGTCTCTAATCCAATAAATCTTTTAAATTAAATACGGGCCCATCTTTACAAGCCAGCAACTGTCCATGATGACCTTCGATAGCGCAGACGCCACATTCCGCGAGCGCGCCGCATGGCATCGGAGTGCGGATTAAAATCTGCGCTTCATTCTTGACTGCTAGCGGATTACTCCGTCCAATCATTTGCTCTAACTCGGGCAGTAACTCGCGGCTCGAATCTATCGCAATGTAATCTGCCCAAGGAAGAACATTCATCAATTCATCGAACGGCTGAACTTCTACTGGAAGCGGTAAATCCTCCGGCGGGGTTTGACAGACAAGAACAATGGATGCTTGTTGTTTCAAAGCAACATCAAGCAAAGGAATTAATCGAGACGGCGGATTATCAAATGCAATCAACGCGACTCGATGTGCAATGTTCGGCAAAATAAAACCATGTCCAAGCGGACCGCGCAAATGAAGATGCGTGCCAGGATTCCATGAAGTTGGTATCGGCGGCGCGGCGAGAAAACCGTCAGCAAAAATTTTAGCTAAGAAAATGGAGACCGCTAGCGGCGAGTCTGAACCGTCTGCATCAGCGAGAAGATATTGTCCCGGCGCGGGAATCAAACTCACATCACATTGAATCCGAACGCTGGGTTTTCCATCGAGCAAAACAAGTTCTTTGATAATTCCTTCGGCTTGCATGATGTCATCTTAACATGGCTTGAATGGCATCGCAAGCGATTATAATATTTGCATGAACCCAATCAAACCAAGCGGCCGGCAGATTCGACTGACGAGTCTTTCGGCGTGCGCGGGTTGAGCGTCGAAGCTCAACGCGGAAACGCTGGCGCAGGTTCTGCGCCCCGTGCAAAACATTTTTCATTCGTCCGATTATCCTGATTTATTAGTCGGACTTGAAGGTCCCGACGATGCGGCAGTTTGGCGTCTGGATGATTCACGCGCGCTGGTCCTGACCACGGACTTTTTCACGCCGGTCGTTGATGACGCCTTTGATTACGGCGCAATTGCGGCGACGAATAGTCTCTCGGATATTTATGCAATGGGCGGAACTCCGTTCCTTGCTTTGAATGTCGCTGCGCTTCCGCCAGATTTGCCAACAGAAATTTCTGCTGAGATTTTGCGCGGCGGCGCGGAGAAAGCGCGCGAGGCGGGTGTGGTCATCGCAGGCGGACATACAGTTCAAGATAAAGAACCGAAATACGGATTAGTTGCAATCGGATTTGTGGATCCGAAAAAGATGTTGAGCAAAGCTGGACTCAAAGTTGGCGATACATTGGTTATCACAAAACCGCTTGGCTTCGGAGTCACAACCACAGCATTGAAGCGCGAACAAGCCGATGAAAATGATGTCAAAGAAGTTGTGACATGGATGACGCGCTTGAACAAAACCGCCGGACAACTCGCGGTTGAATTTGGTCTGCGCGGCGGCACGGATATCACCGGATTTAGTTTATTAGGTCACGGATGGGAAATGGCAAACGCCGCAGGTGTTGCGCTGGAAATTGAATACAAGAAAGTTCCGTTTGTGAGTTGTGCGCGTAAATATGCCGAGATGGGCGCATTTGCCGGAGGCTTATTCGATAATCGATCTTACTTTTCATCGCATGTGCAATTCGATGAATCGCTGGATGAGCAATCGCAAATGCTGCTCTTCGATCCGCAGACCAGCGGCGGATTATTGTTGGGCATTCCACAAGAAAAATTAGATGCATTCATGAAGCGTGCGAAAGAACTTGAGCAACCATTATGGGTAATTGGAAAAGTTAAACAAGGCAAGGGGATTCAGGTAAAATAGGATTGATAGTGATGGCTTGCTATTAGGTAATCATGTCAACTATTCCAACTGATATTTTGATTCTCGTACTATTACTCCTGATCAATAGCTTGTTCGTGATGTCGGAGATGGCGGTTGTCTCTGCGCGCAAGGCGCGTCTGCAACAACTAGCCAACGAAGGCAATAAAAGCGCGGCCACTGCTTTGAATCTTGCGCAAAACCCCAACACATTTCTTTCCACAGTGCAGATCGGGATCACGCTGGTCAGTGTGTTGCTCGGCGCGCTCGGCGGACCGGCGTTTTCCGGGCCATTAGCGGAGCTACTTAATAGGTGGCCGGCTTTGGTCCCGTATGCAAATTCGCTGGCGCTCGCCATCGTAGTTGTGTTGATCACCACTCTATCCCTTGTATTGAGCGAACTTGTCCCCAAACGGATCGCGTTGCATAATCCGGAAAAAATCGCGGCGGCGATCTCCGGTCCGATGTTATTTATTTCAAAATTATTTTCGCCGCTCGTTTGGATTTTAGGCCGCGTCACCGATTCTATTTTGCGAATGCTGGGCATCCAGCCGAGCACTGAGCCGCCGGTTACGGAAGAGGAAATCCAATTATTAATTAATCAGGGAACAGAGGCCGGCGTCTTTGAAGAGGCTGAACAGGATATGGTGGAGGGTGTATTCAGCCTGAGCGATTCGCGCGTCTATTCTTTGATGAGTCCGCGCGCCGATATTGTTTGGATAGAAATTTCTGACTCACAGGACGAAATCCGCCGCAAGATTTCTGAAAGCCCCTATTCGCGTTTTCCAGTCTGTCAGGATAGCCTCGACACGGTGCTTGGCATTGTCAAAGCTCGCGACTTGCTTGCGCCTCCAAATCTTTCCAGCGATAATTTCAGGCTCAAAGAAAAATTACGGCCCGCAATTTATATTCCAGAAACCATGCTGGCTTCACGCGCCCTCGAAGTGTTCAAAGAAAAGAATGCCGAGATCATGTTCATCATTGACGAGTTCGGAAGCCTGCAAGGCTTGCTCACGCTCAATGACATTATCGAAGAAATCGTCGGCGATATCGAAGTCGAGCCGCAAGCCACACAACGTCAGGATGGCTCGTGGTTGCTCGATGGTATGTTAGAGGTGGATAACTTCAAAGAAATCTTTAAGGTTGAAAGCATGCCTCATGAGGATGAGTACGAAACGTTAAGCGGCTTCGTGATGATGTCGCTTGGACGATTGCCACAAGCCGCCGACCGTTTCGAATGGAACAACCTGCGCTTCGAAGTCATGGACATGGATGGTCATCGCGTGGATAAAGTCTTAGTCACAACTTTGCCGCCGCGTTCCCCGACCCAACCAATTCCGGTTAAAAAGAATTGATCAACGAACCGAAATTTATCTCGCGCCGCTCACCTGTTTACGGACGCGGCGGAATGGTCGCCGCCTCACAACCGATGGCGGTCGCCGCCGGCATTGAGCTTCTTTCCAAAGGCGGCAACGCCGCGGACGCGGCTGTGGCTGTCGCTGCCGCGCTCAATGTGACGGAACCCACATCAACAGGAATCGGCGGCGATATGTTCGCATTGTTTTTCGATGCGAAGACAAAACGAATCAGTGCGCTGAATGGTTCAGGCCGCGCGCCTGCATCATTAACGTTAGAACGATTAAAAAAAGAAGTCATCCAAGAACTTCCGCCCTATCATCCATACACGATCACTGTGCCGGGCGCGGGCGCGGGCTGGTTTGACTTGATCGAAAAACATGGAACAAAATCAATGAGTGAGATTCTTGTCCCGGCGATTCAACTTGCCGATGAAGGATTTCCCGTTGCACCAATCACATCTTATTTTTGGCAGCGCGGCGCGGAAAGACAACTCAAGTCTGCACCGAATGGAATCGAGCTGACCATTGATGGACGCGCGCCGCGTGCAGGAGAAATTTTTAAGAACCCGGGCTTGGCTCGAACATTCAAAAAAATTGCCAGTGATGGCAAAGGGTCATTTTATCAAGGTGAGATTGGTGAAGCGATTGCCAAAGTGATTCAAGGAGTAGGCGGATGCATGAGTGTGGACGATCTCGCCGCGCATTCATCAACATGGGAAGAACCGATCAGCGTTACTTATCGCGGCTATCGCGTGTATGAATGCCCGCCAAACGGACAAGGCATCACGGCACTGATCGCGTTGAATTTGCTGGACGGATTTGATCTCGAATCTCTCGATCCAATTTCAGCAGATCGATTGCATCTTGAAATCGAAGCGATGCGGTTGGCATTTGCCGATGCACGCTGGTATGTATCTGATCCGAAGTTCTCGAATATTCCCATCGAGCAATTGCTTTCAAAAGAATATGCAACCGAACGCCGAAAGCTGATTAATCCACGCCGCGCAACGATTGACCAAAAACGCGGCACACCAGTGACTTCGTCCGACACGGTTTATTTTAGCGTTGCGGATCAATTTGGCAACGCCTGTTCATTCATCAACAGCAACTACATGGGATTCGGAACCGGAATTGTTCCCAAAGGGTGGGGATTTACGCTTCAAAATCGCGGACACAATTTTGATCTTGATCCGAATCATCCCAACGTATTGATGCCGGGCAAGAGACCTTATCACACCATCATTCCGGCCATGGCAACGGCCCCCTACCATCTCCCCCCAAATTCGCAGAATTTGGGGGGAGAGAAAGAGGGGGGCGAAGAATTATTTGCCTCCTTCGGTGTGATGGGCGGATTTATGCAACCGCAAGGACATGTGCAAGTCTTTACAGCGATGGTGGATAGTAATCTTGACCCACAAACCGCGTTGGATCTGCCGCGCTTTTGCATCGAAGATGGAACAGCGAATGGCGTTGTCGCGTTGGAGGAAGGAATCTCAGATGAAATCGCCGCCGATTTAACGGCACGCGGACATCAAGTCCAGAAAGTGGCGGGATGGGATCGCGCTTTATTCGGCCGCGGACAAATTATCCTGCGCGATCCAGAAAGCGGTGTTCTCATCGGCGGAAGTGATCCGCGCGCGGACGGTTATGCGGCTAGTCTGATCTAAGGAGAAAAATATGTCAGCTTATGTGATCATAGATATTGACGTGATTGATCCAGAAGGTTACAAGGAATACGCCAAGCTCGCACCTGCGACAGTGAAGTTATATGGTGGACGTTATTTAGCGCGCGGCGGAACCAATGAAACCTTGGAAGGCGAATGGCACGCTAAACGCTTGGTTATCTTGGAATTTGAAAATATAAACAAAGCCAAAGCGTGGTTGAATTCACCGGAGTACGCACCCTTGCGTCAGTTGCGTCATCAATATGCAAAAAGCAATATGGTGGTTATCGAAGGTGTTTAGGAATCGTCACTGATTTGTAGTTAACTCGCATGGTATAATTTTCGCCCGTATGACTCAAGAACCCTCATCTCAAAAAACACAAGTCTGTCCAACGTGCGGAACGCGTTTATCTGAAACCGCGACGCGTTGTCCGGTTTGCGGCACCGACTTAAGCGGCAAAGCCAAAGCTGGAACACCGCGACGATCCGAACCATCTGTCGAAGCTGCGCGGATGCCGGAAGTGACTCTCAGCTTGCCGGTCGCGCTTGGAATGTTGGCTTTGTTCCTCGTGGTTGGAGCCGTAGTGGTTTTCGTAGCTTTGAATGCCGGCGTTGGCGGCGTTGGAAAAATCGCGCATCCCACCGCAATTCCAACAGACACCGAGACGCCGACTGATTCTCCGACCCCCACGGATACATCCTTACCCACTGCTCAACCGACGTTTACGCTTCAGCCGCCTATTGATTGGCCAGTGCACCAAGGTGATACCTGCGGTGGGCTGGCCGTTCAATTTGGAGTGTCCGTTAACAGCATCATCATTCTGAACGACCTCTCTGCCACATGTCTACTCTCAGTTGGCCAGCATATCAAGATTCCCTGGGCAACGGCTACACCTCCTCCGCTTCCAACGGATACGCTTGTAGCGGAAGATGCCACAAAAGCCGCATGTGATCATGTAGATTATACTGTTGAAGCAAATGATACACTTTCAGGCATTGCCGCGAACTATGGCGTACCAATGCAAGCCATCATAGATTTCAATGGACTCTCGACCGATCAGGTTCCGCTTGGAGAAACGATAATAATCCCGCTTTGTATGCGTGCGGCCACACCGGGACCTACACCGACGCCGACCATTCCGCCTCCTTACCCCGCCCCGAATTTGCTCCTGCCTTCAGACGGCGCAGCATTCACCCTCGCGGATGATGTGGTCACGTTGCAATGGGCATCCATCGGCACACTGCGCTCGAATGAAGAATATCAAGTCAATATCGAAGATGTCACTGTCGATCAAGGCCGGCGCATTGTAGATTATGTGACCGATACCAAATACATCGTCCCGACCACGTTCCGTCCAAGCGATAACATCGCACACGTGATGCGCTGGTGGGTTGTGCCGGTGCGCGATGATGGTACCGACGCACAAGGACAACCGATTTGGGATACAGCCGGTGCGCAAAGCGACGAACGAGTCTTTACTTGGGTCGGCGCGGCGATTGCCGGAACGCCCACGCCATAAGTATATTGATTTACCAAACTATAAATATGAAGAAGCAGACTTCCGAAGCAATGCTTCGGAAGTCTTTCATTTCACTTATAATCACTCGATGACATCCAATGGCTTGCATATCGGCGACCGTGTAAAGATATTTCTGGATTCAAAATATTGGAACAGTGAAGGCTGGTTTGACGGCACGATCATCGGCATTGATCCGTATTCCGAGCACCGCAATTTTTATTGGGTTGAATTGAATCAAGAAGTGGAACCAATGTTTGGTAAAACCACGAAGTTAATTTCGATTTTAAATCCGAAGAACATCAAGCAACAGAACGGAGCAGAAAATGATTGATCCAACAGATTTGGCAAAAGCATTTGGACGCAACGCAAACATTATCAACTCCCAAGCCAAGGATTTGACTCACGCAGACAGTTTGATCCAGCCGCCGTTTCATGGTAACTGTTTCAATTGGGTATTGGGACATCTCGTTGCCAATCACGATGACGTTCTCGATGCATTAGGTGAGCCGCGTTTATTCGAGGGTCGGCTGGACCGCTATAAGCGCGAATCCGAATCGTTGACTCACGAAGACAAAAACACAATCCGTTTCGACGAATTGGTGGAGTGGTTTGAACGCGGTCAAATCAAAATTTCAGAATCGCTTAATCATGTCGATAATGAATCTCTGTCACGCGAAATTCAATCCGGCGACCGCAAGACGACCGTTGGGCAACGAGTCTTCTTTTTATATTTTCATGAAACATATCACGTAGGTCAGACCGAATTATTCCGCCAGCTTGCCGGAAAGAACGATAAGGTTATATAAAACGTCAATGAATTCTTCTTTGGATCACCGCAAGTCCATCATCTTCATCATCATCGCCGCCACACTTTGGAGCACGAGCGGCGTACTGCTCAAAATTATTAACTGGCAGCCAATTGCCATTCTTGCCGGACGCAGTGTTTTTTCAAGCATCGTACTTTTCATTTACCTGCGCCGCATTCCCCCAAAATGGACGCGCTGGAAATTGCTCGCCTCCGTCGCGTATATCCTGACGCAATTCCTTTATATCTGGTCAATCAAGCTGACCACCGCCGCCAACGCGATCTTCCTTCAATACACCGCGCCGATTTATGTCATCCTGCTTGGTTTATGGTTCCTGCATGAAAGGCCTTCGCGCGTGGACTGGGGTTCGATGCTCATCATCTTCATCGGCATGATTCTTTTCTTTGGAGATAAACTCAGCACCAGCGGTTTCGATGGAAATATTTTGGCGGTCATCAGCGGCGTGACCTCCGCGTTAATGATTGTGTCGATGCGGGCGCAAAAAGACGGTGTGCCCGCCGAAAGCATTCTGGCGGCAAATATTTTTACGGCGATCATCGGCATTCCGTTCATCCTTAAAGAATCGTGGACGGTCACGAACTGGCTGATCCTGTTTTATCTCGGTACGATTCAAATGGGCGTTTCGTTTCTGCTGTTCTCCAACGCCATCAAACATGTGCCAGCTCTTGAAGCCAATCTCATCAGCACGCTTGAGCCGGTATTGAATCCGGTTTGGGTATTTTTATTCATCGGCGAACAACCGGGACGCTTCGCATTGATCGGCGGATTGATTGTTCTCGCAGGTGTTGCCCTCAATGCTATCAACGGAGCGCGCACGCCAGAGACAGAGACAGTTCCAGCTACGCTATGACTCAAACTCCGCTTTCCGAATTACTGGATAAAGCTCTCGCTTCGCGCGCGGATTTATTCGATGCGCGCCGCGAATCAGCGTTTCGACTCTTCAATGGATTCAGCGAAGGGGATCCGAATCTGGTTATTGACCTTTATGCAGAGACAATTCTTTTTCATAACTATTCTGATGCGCCAGAACAAACATTATCTTTGATAAAAGAGGCGCAGGAGTTTTATCAAAATCAATTGCCATGGCTCAAAACGGGAATTATCAAAACGCGCAACGCAAAATCCGTTGACGAAAAACGTGGCAAGATTCTTTTCGGCTCTAACTTGGACCGCAAAATAAAAGAAAATAATGTTTGGTATTCGATTGACTTGACTCTAAATCAAGATGCCAGCTTTTATCTCGACACGCGCAACCTCCGAAAATGGATCATCGAAAACGTGAAAGGCAAAACTGTGTTGAACGCGTTCGCGTACACCGGCAGTTTGGGAGTCGCTGCGACGGCAGGCGGAGCCAGCCGCGTGATCCAGCTTGACCGCAATCATTCATTCTTGAACGTCGCGAAAGAATCTTATTCGCTAAATAACTTTCCCATCCATAAACAAGATTTCATTGCATCGGATTTCTTTGCGCAGGTTGCCAAAATCAAACGAAGCGATGAACGCTTCGATTGCGTGTTTATTGACCCGCCGTTTTTCTCGACGTCGCCTCGTGGAACCGTGGATCAAGTTAATGAAGGCGCGCGGCTCATCAACAAAGTCCGCCCGCTGATCAACGATGGCGGTTTATTAGTTGCGATCAACAACGCATTGTATGTTAGCGGAAAAGAATATATGCAGACGCTTGAGTCGTTATGCGCAGATGGCTATTTGAAAATCAAAGAACTGATTTCTGTTCCTGATGATTTTATAGGATACGATGCAACGAGAATAGGTAAACCAATTACTGATCCATCGCCATTCAATCACTCGACGAAGATCGCGGTGATGGAAGTGAAAAGAAAATCTGAGTAAAAATCAATCGGTGCGTTTGTCACCCAAAAAGAAAAGCGCGACCGTTCCCGGTCCCGTATGCGAACCGATTACCGTTCCAACACTATTGATCATGACCTTGCCATTTAATCGCAGGAATTTCTCCTCGATCAGATCAGCAACCAGACGCGCATCGTCATAACAGGCGGAATTAGAAATAAAGCACTTACCCGAATAATTCGTGCCACCTTCGGCGTGCTCTTCCATCCTTTTGACCATTTCTGAGATGACATGTTTTTTGCCGCGGATCTTCTCGCGCGGAATCAATTTTCCCTCGCGGTTCATATCCATCAGTGGACAGATATTCAGCAGGGCTCCTACCGTTGCAGAGGCCGCCGATATTCTCCCGCCACGCCTGTAATGAGTCAGGTCCGTTGAGAAAAACCAGTGGTGGACGTTGAGTTTATTTTCTTCCACCCATGCAGATACATCTTCAATTGTTTTCCCGCCATCGCGCAGATCGGCAGCCAAGTCAACCAGCAACCCATAACCGGAGGAAGCTCCCAATGAATCAACAACCAGCATTTTCCGGTCCGGATATTTCTGCAGAAGTCCTTCACGCGCCTTTAATGCGGAATAGTATGTCCCTGACAAACCGGAAGAAAAAGAAATATGCAATATATCTTTACCTGATGCCAAATATGGCTCGAAGAAGTCAACGAACTGCGCCACGTTCACTTGTGATGTGGTCGGCAGCGCTCCTGCCGCGATCCTCTTATAAAATTCTTCAAAGGACATGCTCTGCCCCAAGTCGTCAGGATATTCGTTCCCATCCATGACGAAATGAAAACAAACAAACGGAATGTTCCTCTTGTGGAAGTATTCAAGCGGCGTGTCCGCGGTGGAACAACAACTGAGAATATAATCTGACATTTTCGGATTTTCCTCAACAAATATCAAAGTAAGTCATTGGGAGGACATGATCGATACTTTTTACCAATTGTACCAAACCGGATTCGAGCCGACTCAGCGATGATGAAAGCCACTCGCTCTTTGGCGAACCGATTACTGATCCATTGCCGTTCATTCGACAAAAATCGCGGCGCTCGAAGTGAGAAGAAAATAAGACTCTGCTAGAGGAGCATTGTATTTATGCAGAAATTGTTCTATCATTCATGCCAATCAGAGCTTTGTGAACTCGGGCAAATCAAAGGAGAAGAAAATGAAAGTCGTATCGCCATACAAACAAATTATGATCGTCCTGCTTGCGTTAGCCTTGGCGCAACTTGCATGCAGTTTGGGTTCGCGATTGTCAAATGCTAATTCGCAACCAGCGCAATCAGCGAGTCAACCTACCCAAGCGCGATCATCGTCATCGGGAGGCTGTCAAAACACTTATATACCCATTCAAGCGGGCGCAACCTGGACTTATAGCGGTCAAGACGCGGCGGGAACTTATACACGCACGATTACAATTAGCAGCGTAGAAGCAAATTCTTTCGAGCGTCAGGTTGTAATAACACAAAGTAACGGAACCCAAAGATCCTACACGGATTCATGGGCGTGCACACCAGATGGACTCGTTCTGCAAGGCGGACCGCTTGCCACCACTTTCCAAAGCGTTTATGGCAGCGCAACCATGAAAACTATTTCTTCAACAGGCGTTACCCTGCCGGCAAACATCACTGCCGGAGGTGCTTGGTCACAACAGGCGCAGATGGAATTCACTTCCGCGAAGGGATCGGTGAACCTCACGCTCAACTATAGTTTCAAAGGCATCGGACTTGAGCAGGTCATCGTCGCGGCGGGAAGCTTCAACGCCATGAAGGTCGAGGTGAATGTTACGTCACAAGCCACGGTTGCAGGTCGAACGACCAATATCATCGTTGATGGCTTCGACTGGTACGTGCCTAATGTTGGAGTGGCGAAATCCTCATACACTGTGCAGGTCAACGGAGCGCCGTATCCGGGTACAACCGCCGAATTGCAGTCATATCATATTCCATGACGTTTTATTATTTCAGCAGAAATGGATATTTAAATGAAAAAACTATTTGCACGTAAACAAATCTTTATTCTATTGATCGTGCTGGCACTCGCGCAGTTTGCTTGTAATTTGGGTGCGCGGGCTGCAAGCATCGCCACACAAGCTTCCGGTGCTATAACGCAATCATCATCCACCAGCGTGCCGCAAGCCGCGCCGACGGTTGCCGCTACAAGCTCCGCGCACGGCACGCCTGACGAGGCGCAAGCCATGCTCAAGTTGGCGATAGCACATTATCAAACGGTCGGACGCGAGCAGGCGCTCAAAGATTTTACGAATCGAGTCGCGCCGTTCTTTGATCGTGACCTCTATGTCGCCTGCATCGACTCACATCTGATCCAAAGCGCGAACGGCGGATTCCCCAATTTGGTTGGCTCAGCACAAGAGCCGCTTGGCAGAGCGAGATGGGATGCCGCCACAACCAGCAATATAAGTTCGATCACTTACGCATACATTAACCCTGCCACCGGAATTACCGAGCCGAAGACATTCTATTACGAGAAGGTTGGCACGGATGTGTGCGGCGTGGGCGCATACCAGCCATAGTTTAGAACTTAGCACAAAATCTCCGGGGGCTTCAAGACCTCGGAGATTTTATTATGGAAATGATTTGGAGATAGGATTTATGTTATACTTTTCAAAAGTCGTAAAACCTTGTTAGGAGGAAATATGCAAACCCAATCTCCACAATCAACCCTCGAGAATAAAGATGGAACTAAAGAACCAAAGGTTAGTATCGGGCGTGGCATACTTGCAGTTGTTGTTGGTGCCATTGTAGACATTGGTGGCTCAAATATTGTAGCGCTTATTTATACAATGATTCTTATAATTCCAAAAGCAATTCAACTAACCTCGCAAGGTTTATCTCAGGCGCAGATACAATCGCAGTTGATGCCAGATGCTTCAACCATCTCACAATCCGCTTTTATAATAACCTTTGGATTTCTATTATCGGTACTAGGCGGATATGTAGCAGGTAAAATAGCAAAACAAAATGAAATCCTATTCGGATTAGCAACCGGCATTGCAGTAGTTGTGATTGCTAACGCTTGTTCGCTTGCACTTCAATCACCCACATCATTCAGCACTTTATGGCGAACTTTTCTTACTATAGCAGGTATTGGTGCCGAAACATTGGGAGGTTATTTAGCCTATTTACAGAGAGCATCTCAACAGCATAGTGCAGTCTGATTGATGCGAACTTTATGCTGATTAAAGTAAGTAGGTCACTTCGGAAACGTGACCTACTTATATTTCATTACTCTCCCGTCGGCACCCAGATATTCTTCACTTGCGTTGCCTCGTGCAAAAACTCGTGCCCTTCGCCCTGCTCGCGATCCATCCAAGCGCGCGGCAAGCCATATCCGACCCACGTGCGTTTCATGTTGGCGGCGGATTCATTCTCAACGTGATAACTGCCTTCCGCTGAGCCGAAGTACCACACCGAATCGACATCTTCGTGCTGGACGAGAGTCTTCATCAAATGATCGCGATCACCGGTGACGATGTTGACCACGCCGCCGGGCACATCGGATGTATCCAACACTTGATATAAATCCGTGGCACTCAACGGATATTTTTGACTCGGAATCATTATCACTGTATTGCCGCGCGCAATCGCGGGAGCCATCAACGAGACAAATCCGAGCAAAGGCATTTCATCTGGACAGGCAATTCCGATCACTCCAACGGGTTCATTGACCGCGACCGTGATGCCGCGTAAAGTTGTCTCTTGCACAGTGCCGCCATATTTATCCGACCAAGCCGCATATGTAAATAATCTTTCAACAGACGCGTCCACTTCGGCTTGCGCGGACTCTTGCGTGCGTCCGGTCATCTTGATGATACGATGAACAAATTCCGCATTGCGCGCATCCAAGTTCTCGGCGATGAAATATAAAATTTGCGAACGGTTATATCCGTGCCGCATTGCCCAACCGGGTTTTGCCAGATGCGCGGCGTGAGCCGCTTCGACGGCGTCACGGATATCTTTGCGATTGCCATCGCCAACTTGACCGATCTCTTTTCCATCGGCACCGATCACTGCAATCGTGTACGCACCATCGGGACGAACTTGCTTGCCGCCGATATACATCTTCGGTGTGCGATCAATTCGAGGCAGATCGCGCCCATTGGCTCGAGCCGTCTCGCCCTGAGCATGGTCGAAGGGTGTCGGCATGGACGGACGCGCCGGAATATGTTCGCCCCACTTCTTGGCTTCATCCAATTTAAAGTCCGGTCGCGGACGATCCATCCATTTTGGTCGCACATATTCAAACAAACCTTCTTTGCCGCCTTCGCGTCCGAATCCAGACTCGCGATAACCGCCAAAGCCCGACGCACCATCGAAAAGATTCGTCGAGTTGACCCACACCGATCCGGCTTTGATCTTGCTCGCCACATCCAGCGCGAGATTGATATTAT
>JBAUMB010000338.1:0-3384 GCA_049578465.1 Anaerolineales bacterium | reverse complement strand
TCCTCCCCTTCTTCTTTTTCAGACTCTTTACCAGACTCTTTTACCTCATCTGATTCTTCCGCTTCAGACTCAACTACTTCTTTTTCTTCTTTTTCGTCCGCCTCTTCAGATTTTTCTTCACTCTCTTCTGCTTTATCTTCCTCTTCGCCGCCCTCCTCATCTGATGGCGCGTCACCATCCTCAGATGAATCGACTTCGCCTTTTTCTATGGTTTCAGAATCTCTAGATTCAAGATTTTCGCCAGCCTCAACGTTATCATCTTCGCGTTCATCTGATTTATCTTCCTCGACATTATTCTCGCCGCGCTGTTCCCACGCGGAGACAACGTAATCATGAACATCAGGCATTTCGTTCCGCAAAGCTTCCATGAACTCGGAATATTTTTGATATGCACCACGATCCGCATTTGCCGGGTCGTTCAATTCTTGATGAACCGCGCCCAGCATCGCCAAAGCTTCTTCAGCGGAAAGATCACGTGCCGCAAGACGACTCTGCAAATAATCCAAAGTGCTCTGCGGTCCCGTCTCATTAAATAAATTATTGTATTCAAATCCGGGCATTTCTCACCTCATCACTAAACGGATTGAATATACCCCAGCCTCATTAAAAGAGCAAATAAAAGCCGTTGTATAATATAGGGACAATAAAGAAACGGAGAACCATCATGCCATCCATTGGACAATCTTTTCCGCGCATCGATGCCCGCGGCAAAGTCACAGGCAAAACAAATTATTCTGGGGACCTTTCGATGAAAGGGATGCTGTATGCCAAAATATTATTTGCCGAGCGGCCCCATGCGCGCGTGAAAAGCGTCAAGACAAATAAAGCGGAAGCCGCGCCCGGAGTCGTAGCAATTTACACTTCCAAAGATGTTCCAACCAATGAATATGGATTACAGATAAACGATCAGCCGGTGCTTTGCGGACCGGGTTCATCCAAACCCGGAACGGATATAGTCCGTTTCGTCGGCGACCAAGTAGCGGTCGTCATAGCGCAAAGCGAAGCGGCGGCTCAAGCCGCGCTTAGTTTGATTCAGGTCGAATACGAAGATCTGCCCATCGTGTCGGATCCGCTTGAGGCGATGAAAGCAGATGCGCCGCGTATCCACACCGAAATTGGCGATTCAAATATCTGCGTTCATTATAAAATCCGCAAAGGAAATATCGAAGCCGGGTTTGCCCAAGCAGACTTAATTGTCGAAGGAGAATATCGTTCGCCCGCGCAAGAACACGCCTATCTTCAACCGGAGGCCGGCTTATCTTACATTGACGAAGAAGGCCGCGTGACGATTGTGTGCGGAGGGCAATGGACACACGCGGATCGCGATTCGATTGCACACGCGCTGAACCTGCCGGAAGAACGCGTGCGCGTGATTTATCCTGCAATTGGCGGAGCATTTGGCGGGCGCGAAGATTTATCGGTGCAAATTGTATTAGCGCTTGCAACCTGGAAATTGCAGCGTCCAGTCAAAATCATCTGGAGTCGCCGCGAGTCAATCATCGGACACGCCAAAAGACATCCAGCGATTCTACGTGCGAAATGGGGCGCGACCAAAGACGGAAAACTTGTCGCGGCACAAAACGAAATCATCGCCGACGGCGGCGCATATATGTATACATCCAACAAAGTGCTGGGCAATTCAGCGATCACCTGCACCGGTCCATATTTCATTCCCAATGTTACTGCGGATGTGTATGGCGTTTACACCAACAATGTCCCGAGCGCGGCCTTTCGTGGATTCGGCGCGCCGCAAGCCTTGTTCATGGCTGAAGGTCAAATGAACAAACTGGCTGAAAAACTTGGCATGGACCCAGTTGAATTCCGTCTGAAGAACGCACTAAGAGATGGACTGACTCTCGATGTAGGCACGCCTCTTCCAGGGCCGGTCAGTGTGCCGCAAGTAATCGAAGCCGCGGCAAAGAAATTTGGATGGATGCCGATCAACAAGTCGCCGACCAGGACGCGCCGCGAAAATCATCTTGCGCATGGAATCGGTTTTGCCGCCGGATTCAAAAATGTTGGCTTCTCATTTGGCTATCAAGAAAATTGTTGGGCAAAAGTTGAAATCCACGGCAACGGCGATATCGAAAAAGTGATCGTTCATCACGCCGGCGCCGAGGTCGGACAAGGCACGCATACGGTAATGGCGCAATTTGCGGCGGAGGTGATCGGCGTTCCTGCAGAAATGGTAAAGATCGTCACATCGGATTCCGCAAAGCAAGGAAATTCCGGTTCGGTTTCCGCCTCACGCATGACTTTTATGGCGGGCAATGCCATCAAAGGAGCGGCAGAAGCGGCGCTGAAAAAATGGAAAGAAGAGGAACATCCGGCCATCGCGGAATATAAATATCTCGCGCCTCCGACTACACATTTTGATAAAGAGACAGGTTATTCAATGCCCAATTTTTCGTATGCGTATTCAGCGGAAGCCGTTGAAGTAGAAGTAGATACAGAAACCGGTCAAGTACGCCTCGTTCGAGTCACCTGTGCCGACGATGTAGGCAAAGCCATCAACCCGCAGCTTGTCGTTGGTCAAATCGAAGGAGCTGTGGTGCAGGCGCAGGGTTATGCAATCACGGAAGAATTTAAAACAAAAGACGGACGCGTTCTCACTGATCAGCTTAGTACTTATTTGCTTCCGACGATTCTTGACATCCCTGAAAAAGTTGAATCAGTCATTATCGAAGTCGCTGAACCAAACGGACCGTGGGGTGCACGCGGTCTTGGAGAAATACCGTTTCTTCCTCTCGTGCCGGCTATTGCTGCTGCCATTCATGACGCAACTGGCGTTTGGATCAACGAGTTTCCGTTCACGCCTGAGCGCGTGCTAAGAGCTCTCGGCAAGATCAAATGAATTGGGATTTTATTTATCGAGGCGAGACAAAAGAAATTGACGATCAAGTACGCGCCTCGACGAGCGGCTCTTTCATCCGACTTTCGGACGGCTTCACTCATTACGAATTATGCGGCCCTGATCACGGGCAAACTATCGTGCTGGTGCATGGATTCTCGGTTCCTTACTTTATCTTCGAACCGACATTCAATTTTCTAATCCGCGCGAGTTTTCGCGTATTACGATACGATCTCTTCGGGCGCGGCTTCTCTGATCGTCCGAACGTCAAATACAACATTGATTTATTCGTGAATCAATTAAGAGAACTATTGGACATCTTGAATATTAAACAAGTTAACCTGATCGGTCTCTCGATGGGCGGAGCAATCTCATCGGCATTTACGGTTGATTTTCCGCAACGCGTCCGCAGACTTATCTTGATTGATCCCATTGGAACATGTCCTATGCCACTTTCATGGTTTTATAAAGTCGCGATCCTGCCGGGCATTAGCGAATTAATTCTGGGACTGGCAGGCACAGAGAAAATGATC
>JBAUMB010000337.1:0-4631 GCA_049578465.1 Anaerolineales bacterium | reverse complement strand
GCCTATCACCGATACTGCGCAATCCTATCCATCAGGTGGGGAGTATTGTTCTCCGCCACTTGGGGGAGATGGAAACTTTCCCAGGTAATGCCTTGAGTTTATACAATGATTGCACCTGCCTATGAAGGGCCGGCGGATTTGAAACTAATGAACTGGTTTTGTCCCACTAACGAAAGCTAGGAACAATGAGCGGGTAGGGCCGGATGTAACTTCTACAAACCCGGCTGCCGAGAACAAAAGAGGGATGTTGCTAACATTTGTGTGCATCATGCCGTGACCCACAAACGCCGAGGTGACATGGTTTAATATCGGATTGGTTGGTGGATTGAAGTCTGCCACGAGAAAATGCCCACCCGGTTTCAACACACGGAATATCTCTGCAAAAGCCTTGCGTTTCAAATCGTCGGGTAAGTGATGGATCACTAGACGACTAATAACAACATCGAAGGTTTCATCGGGGAATGAAAGTTTCTCGACCAAGCCGATATCAAAGACGACATCAGCGCCTGCCTGCTTTGCTTTTTTCTGTGCGATATCGATCATCTCAGGCGAAGCATCGATGCCATAGACCGCGCCGCTTTCCCCCGCGAATGTTTTCGCGGTCAAGGTCAAGTTGCCTGTGCCGCAGCCCACATCAAGCACCTTGTCGCCAGGCTTGATCTTTGCTAGCTCTACGACCATGCGGCTGTTTGGCCTGTTCACACCAAGTCCCAAAAGCCCAGTAAAAATATCGTATCGATACGCCCAGTGAATGGTGAGACCAGTGGTCTCGGGACCGTTCCCCAATTTTGGTTCGTTATGAATTCTGTGCATGTTTGCCATCCTTTTTTATGTGGGAAGATTGGATTTGTTGTCCAGCCTGTGCGAGATAGCCAAAGGCGGCATAGACGGTTTCACGTTGTTTGGCCGGCAGGGAGCTCATCAAATCAACAAGAAAGGGGTTTGAGGTAATGCCATCTTGGATCAGCTTTATGCTTTTTTTGGTCAGCCGTAGTTCCTTGTTGCGCCGGTCAAGCTGATCTTCAGTGCGCGCTACCAATCCCTGCTGTACTAAGCGCTCCACAAGTTGGCTGGCAGCCGGCTTACTTGCATCAGAATGACCAACAATCTCCGAGAGCCGACATTCACCATTCGGTGAATGGTAAATATGGAGCAGGACGTTGATCTGCGGCGTGGAGAGGCCGCTCTGGCGCATGAACTGCATGAAGTCCTGAATGATGCGAGCTAAGATGTATTCGAAGCCTGCATGGGAGGGAGGAATATCCATTGTGATTAATCCGTAGTTTATAGTTAACTATGGATTAACTATAAACTACATATGAATTTTAAGCAAGAAGAGAATTGGTGGAAAAGGTTCAGAATTCAAAAGATAACTCTTGCAACACCTTCACCGGTTCCACCTAAATGCCTCTTTCTGGCAAATCCTTTGACGATCGTATTCTTTGTTCGATGGCCTCGTTAAATCTTAGTTTATTCCGCTTTTTTATTGCCGGATCGATAATCTCTGGTTTCAGTGCATTGATGAGCGTTTCTACGGAACGATACGGTACGGTATCCAGTACCCAGTCATATTTTTTTTGTAGATCAATCATCGTCGTGAAGGGCCATTCCCCTTCTTGGAGAATTGGCACAAAAGGAATTTGGTAATCAGGTAGTTTTGCCCGCAACTCAAGCGGAGATGATTTAGGATTGGAAATATCTGCGATCACAAAATACGACAAGCCAGCAAGTGTTTTGATGGTCTCTTTGAAGTCCTTATTCGTAGGATGGTCAAATTCGAAAACGATCGGCAGCAGGTCGTATTCGCGCAGACCATTTTTTAGCGCATCCAAGATTGCTTTGCGTTCCGGAGGTTCAAAGCGGCCCAGAATAAGTACAGTTTTGGAGGTGATGGTATTGATTGCATCCCGAATTTCTGTGTTATTGAGAATTAGGTGGATGATTTGGGCGACTTTAATATTGTCGACCGTGATGGTCGGCTCGCCTCTATGGGTAATAATTAGATCTGTTTGTTCTTCAAATTCACCTTCTAAATCTCGAACGTTTACGTCATACACCCAGCTGCCAGAAATTTTTGCCTTATCAATCCTTGTATTGGCTAACATTGCATTCGCAAGAGTTGCGCCAGTCATATCGGCGGCGCCGAGATTTGCACCCATGAGATCAGATCCGTAGAGATTAGCTCGATTGAGGTTGGCTCGCGTGAGATCCGCTCCAAAAAGATTGGCATTGATAAGATTGGCTTGACCGAGATCGGCTCCCATGAGATCAGCCAACACAAGCTTGCCTTGTTCAAGAAAGGCTCTCTCCAAGTTGGCTCCATTTAGATTGACCCGTATAAGACTTGCTCCATAAAGATCAGCTCCGCTGAGATCAATTTCAACACCGGGATTTTCGGCTCGCCACTTATTCCAAACTTCGGCGCCTTGTTTCAATATCGCAAGCTGTTCTAGATTTGTCATCGTCTACTTTCATGGTTCAGCGTGAGGGACGTACCAGTGGCTTACATCGGTACTTTCTATTCGCCACCAACCTTATTTTACAACTTTACCGACAGATTTTCTACTTACTCAAAAGTCCTATCTCCATGAATTTGTTATAGGTGTGGAACCGAGCATTGAGGTAGCACTAGAGCTTGACGCTGCGATGGAGATAAGAGCGGATTTCAGGAACTTCTCGCGAAACTTCAACACCCCTGGCGGCAGTCTCCTGAGATCCAGCTAGTTAGGTTCACCACTTGCTGAATATGTCGGGGAGATGATGCGCAGCGCGATGTTTTACTTTCAGATAGGCAGCAAAACTTGCAGGCATCCCAACTGAATGTCAGATCGGATGGACTGATCTTATACATCTCCATTGTTTAACTTTCTGGCGTCGGAAACTTCCAAGCGTGGATAATTATGGTTTTGATTATCATACGAACCCTTGAGCATAAATACTTTTCCCCATTCCATAATAACTATCATACACATGCTGGTACACGAGCGCACATTTCTCATGGTAGATCTTTGGCGCATACGCTTCCGGTAACTTATCCAACACCTGCTCAATCGCCTGCTGAACCGCCGCGCGCGCTTGTTGCTTCTTGCGCCAATCTAAAACTAGACGCTCTGCTTTTAGCGTATCTAACAATTCTTTTGCTACTTGCTTGACTTGCTCTTTTTCCTTGCGACTGAGTTTCATATTCGGGCGCGTGAGAATATCGAAAATAGAAAGTTCTTCTTCGCGCAAATTCTCTGCAATCCCGCGCTGCTCCTCTTGGTTTAGATCCCGTGCAAACGAAACCAATTGCGCAAAGAAAGCATCCACGTTGGCGGCTCCGCTATTGTATTCCTCAATCAATTTCTGGAACTGCTCGTAGTAATTCATCCGTGCTTTGTTGAGACGCAGCATCTCGCCCAACTTGAGATTGATCAGCCCGCGCAACTTTTCAGCCTCAATATGCTTGCGGCCTTTTTCAAACTTCTTCTTAAGCGCATTAAAGTCGATCTGGCTGAGATCCACCGCGTCCTGGCCGTTGTCCGCGATCACATATCCTTTGGGCGCGATGGATTGATCAAGCAAAACATCCACCTTGTCCATGATCGCTGATATATTCGCCGGCTCGCTGAGAGAGCGGACCTTTTCGGCAAGTATCACGATGGCTTTTCGGTCGGGTCCGAATTCATTGACCGATAGATCGGGCAGAATAGCGTGGAATAAGCTATCCACTTTATCCGCCATTATCAGATATTGCCGATTGGTTTCATCGCCGCTTACAAGTGCATCCACCGCATCATCCAGAACGCGCACGCGCTCAAAGCCTTCCTTCTCGCGGATCGTATCCAGATCGACATTGTATTCGCCTAGGAACTCGCGTGTCTCTTGAATGGATTGCCGCAGGTTTTCAACGAGTGCCTGTTTGGCTTCGACCGGCATCTCGCCTGGCTCCAGTCCACCCTCCAGACCCGATCCGTAAATCGCCAGCGCCTTTTGAAGATCGCGGAAGATGCCGATGTAGTCCACGATCAAGCCATTTACTTTTTCTGCGAAGACGCGGTTGGCGCGGGCGATAGTTTGCATCAGCGTATGGTTCTTCATGGGCTTGTCGAGATAGATCGCCGAACAGTTCGGAACATCGAAGCCCGTCATCCACATGGCGCACACAAAGACAAGCCGGAATGGATCGCTGGGATCCTTGAATTTGGTATCGAGGTCTTCCTCAATCATGCGCTTGCGGTGCGGACGAATATCCAAGCCCTTCTTGCGCAAATCATCCACTTCATTTTGTCCCTGTGAAATCACCACCGCCATATCCGTTTCGAGCATAAAGCGAACCTTGGCTTCCAGCTCCGGGCGATCCATTTCATCACAGGTTTCAAGTTCTGCTTGCAGATAAACTAGATGCTGTTTCCAATACTTCTGGACCTTATCGTACATGCGGATCGTAGTGGCTTTATCAATCGAAACAACCATTGCTTTGCCTGGAAAGCCGCGACCCATGAAGTGAAGCACGATATCTTCAGCGATTTTATCCAGGCGATCTTCACGCGTGACCAAGTTATATTCGCGCGAGAATTCTCTTTCCAATCGCCGCTCTTGAGCTTCGTCCACTTCGGCTTCTTCGAGAATGGTTTCGATATCCTCAGACA
>JBAUMB010000336.1:0-25733 GCA_049578465.1 Anaerolineales bacterium | reverse complement strand
ACGCGTTAAGTTTTAATCCAGCAGGCATTCCTTCAAGAATTGCAGTCAATGAGGGACCATGAGATTCACCAGCCGTTAAAAATCGCAACGTCATTTTTCCTCCACAGCAGAAAACAAAATATCTCGGGGAATTCGCTTGCCCGTCCAGATTTCGAAAGCGAGCGCGGCTTGCTCGACCAACATGCCAAGTCCGGATGTCGCGCATAATCCAGCCGCGCGAGCATCTTTTACCAATTTCGTCTCGCGCGGGTTATAGACTAAATCGTAAGCCACGGCCTGAGGCGGAAAAGGTAAACTTTTAGGCCAAGGAGATTGATCAACATTCGGAGTCATGCCAAGCGGAGTTGCATTGACAATTAGTTGAGGAAATAAAGATTGGAAAGTTTGAGAGTTGAGTTCCACGGCTTTGATACTCTCAAATCGCGGCGCTAATTCCTGAGCCTGTTCGATGCGACGTGCCGCAACGGTCACGTTCCATCCATCATTCACTAAAGCATACACCACCGCCCGCGATGATCCACCCGCACCCAAAACAAGTGCGGTTCGATTCTCGATCCCGAATTCACGATCCCCCATAAATCTTTTCGAGTCGAATAAAAAACCTTGTGCATCGGTGTTATCACCGATTAATTTATTTTGATTGAGATAAATCGTGTTGACCGCGCCGATGGCTCTAGCTGTAGATGTCAGTCCATCCAACAGCGGGATCACATTTTGTTTGTGCGGAATAGTGACGTTGAGTCCCGTGATTTCGCCAGAGCGGACTCGGGCAAGCAAATTTTTTAAGCCGGATAAATCATCAGGGTAAATTGGAAATAAAGAATAATCTCCCGCCAGGCCGCAAGAAGCCAAAGCTGCAGAATGAATCTTAGGCGACAAGCTATGTTCCAGCGGAAAGCCGATCAGACCAAGATGAATCATCGCAGAGTTTCCAATACTTCAAAAAACTTGGGAAATGTTTTTGAAACGCATGATGGATTTTCAATTACTATCCCGGGCACGCGCAAACCCATCAAGGAGAAAGCCATTGCCATACGATGGTCATTGTAGGTTTGAATGCAAGCCGGACTGAATTTCTTGCAGGGATAAATCGTCATGCCATCTGCGTATTCTTCGACTTCTACACCAAGCCGCGCGAGTTCGGTGCAAGCCGCATGGATACGATCCGTTTCTTTGACGCGGGCAGATGCAATTCCGCGAATTCTTGTCGGCGAAGAAGCGAACGGCGCAATTGCCGCCAGCGTTTGCGCAGTGTCGGGAATATCGCGCATGTCCACGTCAATGCCGAGCAAAGATTGAGCGCCGGTGACTTCGATGAAATTATCTCCTTCGTTTATTTCGCATCCCATCTCTTGGAGAATATCAAGGAACGCCATATCGCCTTGTTTAGATTTGCGAGAAACGTTTTCCACTCGAACCGTCCCGCCACAAATTACCGGGGCAGCGAAAAAGTAGGATGCCGCGGATGCATCGGATTCGATTTGATAATTAGAGAGTGAAGGATAGTGGGCAGGATGGATCACAAAACAATTGTAATGATCGCGCTCGATCTCAAAGCCAAAGTCTTTCATAACGGCAAGGGTCATATCCACATAAGGCTTGGAATTTAACTCAGTAATGACTTCTATTTCAATTGAAGATTTTGCATATGGTGCAACCATCAACAAAGCCGAAAGGAATTGGCTTGAAATATCGCCCGCGATCTTTGTCTTTCCGCCGCGCAAACCGGATGCTTTTATTTTCACTGGCGGACAATTATTTATCGCCTCAAGCTCCGCGCCAAGTGGTGCAAGCGCCTCGATCAAATCGCCAATCGGACGCGCTTGCATGCGCGCATCGCCGTCCAAAATATATCCGCCGTTTCCGAGTGTGAGGAACGCGGAAAGAAATCGCGCTGCGGTGCCGGCATTGCCGATAAAAAGTTCAGCTTGGTACGAGGGGATTCTTCCATCAAGACCTGTGATGATCATTTCGGAATCAGCTTCGTTCAATTGAATATCGAAGCCCAAGGTTTGTAATGCTCCGGCAAAGTAACGCGAGTCATCGGAGAAGAGAGCGTTTCTCAAGCGCGTGGTTCCGTTGGCAAGCGACGCAATCAACAGTGCGCGATTAGTCAATGACTTGGAGCCGGGCACGCGGACCACTGCATTCAATAGATGAGTGATGGGTTTGATTTCAAGTGAAGGTGCGATCATTGTATCAACGTTTGATATTTACTTTGTGCTTCATTGAGCATCAATTCAAGTTTTGAAAAATCCTTTGAAGCTAAAGCAGATTCAACTTTAGCTAATTCATTTTGCAGACAATGCAAACCGTTCAAGACGTTTTCCTGATTCGATTGCAGAACGCCCAGCATCATAGATGTGGGTGTCCCTGCCAGACGCGATGTGGAACGAAATCCGGGACCAATCAACGAAGCGACATCAGTTGGCGTTGCAAGAGCAAGTGAGGATGAAAGCAAATATGGCAAATGACTCGTGGATGCAAGAATTCGATCATGTTCCTCAGCATCGAGGATAGTTGCTTTTGCTCCAATCGCTTCGATGATTTGATTCGCCGCAAATAAAGCACGCGGTGTGGTTCTATCTAATGGAGTCAGCAGAAACGGCGCAGCGTGATAAAGAGTCCGCTCGGCATTGGCAAGCGATAGTTTTTCTTTTCCACAAATCGGATGGCCGCCAATCGGATCAAATCGTTCGGGCAAACGCGACATGGATTCGACAATCATTTTTTTCGCGGAACCCAAATCGATGACGATGCAAGAGTCGGATGTAAACGATGGCAATTGCTCGAGCAGAGTCAAAATGGCTGGAACGGGCGCGGCTAAAATAACGAGGTCGGCATGGGACAAAAGTTTGGCGGGATCGCGATCAGCGCGGTCAACGATTTTTTGAGCAAGAGCCATTTCAAGCGCGGCGCGATCCGAATCGATCCCGTAGAGCGCGGCGCATTTGCCTTTCAATGCCAATGCCAGCGAGCCGCCCATCAACCCAAGTCCGATGATCGCGATCCTAGATCGCGCAAGAAAAAAACCATCATCGTCGGGCATGTCACACCGTGGTGGTTTGAACTGCAGCAAGACGGCGATTCATGATCTGCGCGATCTGACCGACTTGCTTCACCAACTCAGCGAACTTCTCAGGCTTGAGCGATTGCTTGCCGTCCGAAACCGCGTGCGCGGGATCAGGATGTACCTCGATGATGAGTCCATCCGCACCGGCGGCAATCGCGGCGCGCGCAATCGCGGCGACATAATCGGCTTGACCCGTGGCATGTGATGGATCGAGGATGACGGGCAAATGTGTCAGGCTTTTCAAAACAGGAATGGCATTGATATCGGTCGTGTTGCGCGTGGCTGTTTCGAACGTGCGGATGCCGCGCTCGCACAACATCACCTGTTTATTTCCGCCCGCCAAAATATATTCGGCCGACATCAATAATTCTTCGATGGTCGCAGAAAGCCCGCGCTTCAGTAGAACCGCGGATTGCGTCTCGCCGATGGCGCGCAAAAGGTTGAAGTTCTGCATGTTGCGCGCACCGACTTGAAGCACATCCACATGTTTGACCATTAAGTCAAGTTGAGTCTGCGACATGATCTCAGCGACGATGGGCAAACCGGTTTGCTGGCGCGCCTCAACCAAATATTCGAGTCCTTCTTCGCCGAGACCTTGAAACGAATACGGCGAGGTGCGCGGCTTGAAGATGCCGCCGCGCAATGCGGACGCGCCCGCTTCTTTCACCGCTTGAGCCGTCTCCATGATCTGCGAACGACTCTCGACTGAGCATGGACCTGCGATGATGGCAATCTCCTCGCTGCCGACGGTGAATCCATCCAATGGGAAGATCGAGTTCTCCGGATGGAATTGCCGCGAAGCCAGTTTGAATGGCTGCGTGATTCGTTTGACCATCTCCACACCATCGAGGCCCTCGAATCGGTCAACGGGAATATTATGCGTCTCACCGATAGCGCCGATCACGGTCTGCTCGATGCCTTGTGAAAGATGCACAGATAATCCCGCTTGCTTGATCTCTTCAATGACATGTTCCACTTGCTGGGGTGTTGCATTGGCTTTCATGATGATCATCATAGTTTTTGCTCCTTTGGCTGATTGACTAAATCGGGACGCAGTTTGACCGCGTCTCGTAAATACACATGGCTGATTTCGTTTTGTGCCTGATTCGTATTCCAATGGATAAGCACTCGAATACAAAGCGGCAGGCTTCCCATCACAGGAATCTCACGCGCGCACATCATCGGGACGAAGTCCCAGCCCATTTGACGCGCAGTCTGCGCAGGATAAACCGAGACAATGTCATCGGTGACGGTGAAGATAGCCGATGCTATGTCAACGGTTTTCAGTTCAAGGTTGGACGCGAGGATCGCTTCGAGCAATTCTTTCGTCGCAGACAGAACGTTTTCCTGAGTGTCTGATTCAATTGTGGTCGCGCCGCGGATGCCGCGTGTGGTCATTGATTTCTCCTTGTGGTAAACAAAAAGAGCGAGACCGTTGTGGTCTCGCTCTTTACATCAACAGATTTTTCTGTCTACTTAAGCGTCACCAACGGCAACCGAATTTTGGAGGCCGTAATAGTAATACGCAAAATAAAAACGAACAGAAGATAACATATTGGATGCTATTCTATGCGTGTCACTCAAATGCGTCAAGGGTAAATTTCCGATTAACGCATCACAGCCTGCTATGGATTTATTTCAACGCGTTTCGAAACTCCGCCGCAAACTGCTGCGCGGTTTCGACGGGGGTTTTACTCGCTCCAATTATCTTTACGCACGCCGAGCCGACAATGACTCCGTCCGCCAATAAACCAACTTGTTTAGCCTGTTCTGGCGTGCCGATTCCAAATCCCACGCACACCGGCGCGGAGGTGTGTTCGCGCACGCGTGCAATCAAATCGCCAAGTCCTTCAGAAATAGATTTGCGCTCACCTGTTACGCCTGTCACAGAAACCAAATAGATAAATCCTTTTGCATTGCGTGCAATGGACTCCATTCGTTCATTCGGCGATGTCGGCGCGAGCATTTGAATTAATGGCATATCGCCAGCCAACATTTTGAAATCCCCTGATTCTTCAAGCGGCAGATCGGGGACAATGAATCCGTCCGTGCCTGCTTCACGCGCGTCATGGACAAATTTCTCCAGCCCATATGCCAGCATCGGATTGAAATAGCCCATCAAAATCAACGGGATGGTCACGCCGCGCTGGCGCAACTCGATTACTGCAGCGAGAGACTTCTTGACTGTGATTCCGTTTTCCAACGCAATCTGTGTCGCCTTTTGAATGACCGGCCCATCGGCAAGCGGGTCAGAAAAAGATAACCCTACTTCGATCAGGTCCGCGCCGTTTTTGGCGAGTCCTTCGATCACGTCAATGGATGTCTCCAAGTCAGGATAACCCAAAGGAAAATAGGGCATGAAGATCGGTTTATTTTTGAATGCATTTTCGATTCGATTCATAATGATTCCTCTGAAAAAAGCTTAAATATCAGCGACACAAGTACACAAAGGAAAAATCGTTTTACCTTAAGACTTTAAACCATTGTGCCCTTAGTGTTCTTTGTGGTTAAAGAGTCCCCAATTCTTTAATCACTGTATTCAAATCCTTATCGCCGCGCCCGGATAAATTGACCAGAATCACCTGATCCTTCTTCATCGTCGGTGCGCACTTGATGACCTCGGCAATTGCATGCGACGACTCCAGCGCCGGGATAATTCCTTCGGTGTGGCACAGGGTTTGGAATGCGCTCAATGCTTCCGCATCTGTGGCGGATGTATAAAAGGCGCGTTCCATATCGCGCAACATGGCATGCTCTGGACCTACTGCGGCATAATCTAATCCGGCTGAAATTGAATGAGTCTCCGCGATCTGTCCATCTTCATCTTGCAAGACATAGGTTTGCGTGCCGTGAATAACACCGATCCGTCCTTTAGTCGCATCGCCAAATCGCGCGGCGTGTTTGCCCGAAGCGATACCGCTTCCGCCCGCTTCCACGCCGATCAATTCAACCTGTTCATCGTTGACGAATCCGCTGAAGACTCCGATGGCATTTGACCCGCCGCCCACACATGCGATCACCATATCAGGCAAACGTCCTACATCGCGCAGCATTTGCTCGCGCGCTTCGATCCCGATCACCGATTGAAACTCGCGCACGATGGTCGGATACGGATGCGGTCCCAATGCTGAACCCAACAAATAATGGGTGTCGCGTACATTCGTCACCCAATCTCGGATGGCTTCGTTAATCGCATCTTTCAATGTCTGCGTGCCCGATGTCACAGGACGCACTTCTGCGCCAAGCAGTTTCATGCGAAAGACATTGGGTTCTTGTCGTGCAATGTCCACCACGCCCATGTAAACCACGCATTCCAGTCCGAGCAACGCCGCCGCAGTTGCTGAAGCCACTCCATGTTGTCCTGCGCCCGTTTCCGCTACAATGCGCCGCTTCCCCATCCGTTTTGCCAGCAATGCCTGTCCCAATGCGTTATTGATTTTATGTGCGCCAGTGTGTGCCAAATCTTCGCGCTTCAAATAAATTTGTGCGCCGCCTAATTTTTCCGATAATCTTTTTGCATAGGTCAACTGTGTAGGTCTGCCAACATACGATGCCAACAATCCTTCGAACTCACTTCTGAAAGCCGGATCTTTTTGCGCGTCCACGAAAACCTGTTCCAACTCGATTAGCGCCGGCATCAACGTCTCCGGCACGAACTGTCCGCCATACGGACCAAATTTCGCAGGCAATAAAGTTGTCATAATTCCTATATCCTACTTTTGATTTTCGACTTGTCGTACTGCTTTTACAAATGCGGACATCTTCGCCGCATCTTTCTTACCCGGTTCTGACTCAACGCCCGAAGCAACGTCCACACCCCAAGGTTTAACCTGCCACACCGCTTCCGCGACATTTTCTGGAGTCAGCCCACCCGCCAGCAATATCGGATACTTCTTCGCCAACTCCGCCGCCGCTGACCAATCTGCTTTAATTCCGCTTCCGCCGTACAGACCTTTGACAGCCGCATCAACTAATAGCGCAGGAACATCGTCGCGCTCATAACCTGTGACATCAGATGGAACGCCACGAAAGGCTTTGAATGCACGCGGTGCAAGTTGAGAAAATATCTCTGGAGTTTCATCACCATGCAATTGAGCAAGATCAAGTAAACATATCTGCATGATATTTTTTATTTCATCCACGGACGAATTCACAAACACACCGACCAGTTTGATGTTCGAATGATCCATCTTCAAAAAAGAAGTTATCTTTGAACAGGTTTCTTTTTCAACAAAACGTACGCTCTTGGGATAAAAATTGAATCCCAAATAATCCGCACCGGCATCAATCGCGGCAAGGGCATCTTTTAGGGTTTTGATTCCACAGATCTTTATGATGGTCATGATTAAATATTCTCGATTGCAGATTAACTTTCAACCTTCAACCCGTAGCCTGCCAACTCTCTCACCCTCGCGGGAATATCGTTCGAGGTTACCAACGCTTCACCGACGAGGATCGCGTCAATATTTATCTTCGCTAATCGATCTACATCGCTGACATTGAAGATTCCGCTTTCGGAAACAACGGCGATCTCAGGTGAAATCATCGGGCGAATTCGCTCTGTGGTTTCGAGCGAAACTTCAAAGGTGGCGAGGTTGCGGTTATTGATTCCGATTAACCTTATATCTTGCAACTTCAAGGCTCGCTCGGTTTCGGCTTCATCATGGACTTCAACTAATGCGGTCAATCCTAAACTCAACGCACAGGCATGAAGCTCAGCGAAGTGTTTATCATCTGGAAGCGCGGCGGCGATAAGCAAAACGGCATCGGCGCCATTGGCTCTGGACTCGTAGAGTTGGACTTCGTCTATGATGAAATCTTTCCGGAGCAAGGGCAATGTTGATTGATGAGTAAAACGTAAATCGTGAAGCGTTTCGAGCTTGCCTAAGAAAAATTTTTCATCGGTCAGCACACTAATTGCCGAGGCACCGTTTTGGGCATAAATATCAGCAACTTGAAATAAGTCAAGGTGCGGGGCGAGAATGCCTTTAGACGGAGAGGCGCGCTTCAGTTCAGCGATCAGGCTCGGGCGGAGTCCGAAGCGGCGACGCTTGATTGCGGAAAGAAAATCTCTAGTCGCCGGCGAAGACTCCGCGGCGCGGCGCAAAGCTGAGGCGTCGAGCGCCGCGATCTCCATCTTTTTGTGTTCGATGATTTGAGCGAGAATGCTCATTGGATCGTTTGGAAACTCTGTGAAAATTCCACGAGCGCATTGAGTTTGGCGAGGGCTTTACCGCTGTCGAGAGAAGCGGTGACTTCCTTCAGCGCGGACTTAAAATCATCTGTCTCGGCGACAAGAGCACCAGCAGCATTGAGCAAAATGGAGGCGCGGCGTGCGCCATTTAATTTTCCTGCAAGAAGTTCTCGCATCATGACCGCTGATTCATCGGGTGTGCCGCCGCGCAAATCCTGAATTGTGGAGAGCGAAAAGCCGAGCGTAGTGGGATCGAGATCATAAGTTTTGACCGCGCCATCTTTGAGATGACTGATGCGATTGATGCCGCATGTGTTGAGTTCATCGGTGCCAGCCGCGCCGTGGATCACAAGCGCGGCGTGCGAACCAAGTTCATTGAGAACATTGGCGAGGGGCTCAGTGAGTCTGGCGTCAAAGACGCCGGTGAGTTGGATGTTCGCGCCTGCGGGATTCGTAAGGGGACCGAGGATATTAAAGATGGTGCGCTGACCAATTTCTTTGCGCGCTGCGCCAACATATTTCATCGCCGGATGAAACTTGGGCGCAAACATAAAACCAATACCGATGGAATCAATCGCTTGTGCGACCTGCTCCGGCGCGAGATCAAGATTGATACCGAGAGCGGAGAGCACATCAGCGGAACCGCATTGAGATGAAGCGGCGCGGTTGCCATGTTTCGCAACTCTCCGGCCTGTACCGGCGAGGACGAAAGCCGCGGCCGTGGAAATGTTGAAGGTGTAAGCGCCATCACCGCCGGTGCCGACGATATCGTAAATGCGTTCGTTCGGATTCGTCAACTTGACTTTGATTCCGTTATCGCGCATGGCACGCACGGAACCGGTGATCTCTGAAATGGTCTCGCCTTTCATGCGGAGCGCGACCAGATACGCGCCGATCTGCGCGGGCGTGGCTTGACCCGTCATGATGATGTTCATGGCTTCCTGCGCTTCATCAGCGGTAAGGTCGGTCAAGTTGATGATTTTGGAAATATAGGGCTTGAGCATGATTAATTCTCCTTGCGCGATAGGCGCGATTTTGATATCGAGGAAATTCTTGAGCAATTGTTTGCCATGTTCCGTGAGGATTGATTCGGGATGGAACTGCACGCCATAGGTCGGGTGCTGACGATGTTTGAGTCCCATGATCTCGCCTTCGACAGTGCGGGCGATGACTTCCAATTCGGCGGGAACCGGTTCATAAACTACCAGCGAGTGATAACGCATGGCTTCAAACGGCGAAGGAATATCCTTGAAGATTCCCTGCCTCGTATGACTCACCCGCGAAGTCTTGCCGTGCATGAGACGCGGGGCGCGATCCACTTTGCCGCCGTAGACCGCACCGAGACATTGATGTCCGAGGCAGACACCCAACACGGGAATTTTCCCGGTGAAATATTTAATGGCTTCCGAGGAGATGCCATCGTCTTTGAGCGGCTCACCGGGACCCGGCGAGATCACAAGCTGATCCGGTTTGAGAGCGATCAACTCGTTCAATGAAACCTGATCGTTGCGGAAGACGCGAATGTCCGCGCCGAGCTCGCCAAAATATTGAACGAGGCTGTAAGTGAAAGAGTCGTAATTATCAATTAGAACAAGCATATGATTTCCTTTCTATTAGTAAACATTTCAGAACCATCTAGGGTCAACTATTAGTTTCTGCAAGATCAATCGCTTTCAACATCGCGGAGGCTTTATTGACGCTCTCTTGATATTCAGCCGCCGGATTCGAATCAGCGACAACGCCCGCACCGGCTTGCACGCTGACGGTGTCGCCGCGCCGAACCATCGTACGAATCGCGAGACAAGTATCCATGGCGCCATCGAATCCAAAATAGCCGATCATGCCTGCGTAAGCATTACGCGCATCTGACTCCAATTCGGCGATGATTTCCATGGCGCGGACCTTCGGCGCGCCGCTGACGGTTCCGGCAGGAAACGCGGCACGCACCAAATCGAAAGCGGTCAACTCGGGGCGCAGAGTCCCTTCGACATGTGAAACAATGTGCATGACATGCGAATATTTTTCAATGCTAAAAAAATCGGAAACTTTGATCGTGCCATATTCACAAACTCGGCCCAAATCATTACGGCCCAAATCAACCAACATTACATGCTCGGCGCGTTCTTTGGGATCAGCAAGCAGGTCTTTGGCAAGCGCTGCGTCAGCGTTCGCGTCTGCGCCTCGAGGGCGCGTCCCGGCAATCGGTCGGAGTGAAGCGCTTCTGCCTTCCAAACGGACAAACATCTCAGGCGACGATCCAACAATATAAAGCGGCTCATCATCCACAAGCCCGAAATCAAAAAAGAACATATACGGCGAAGGGTTGAGGCGGCGCACGGCACGATAGACATCGAACGGCTCGACGTTGGTTTCGCGGCTGAAGCGCTGTGAAAGCACCACTTGAAAAATATCGCCCGCGGCAATGTGTTCTTTGGCTTGCTCGACCATCTCTTCAAATTTTTTCTGCGTGAGATTGGATTTGATCTCAGATGGCTTGACATTTATTTTTTGCGCGGCGGGCAAAGGCTGTCCAATGCGCTCGGCGATGGTGTCCAATTTTTTGTTGGCGGCCTCGGCATCGCCATCTAAAACATTTACGATGAGAAAGATGGTGCGGCGCGCATGATCGAATGCGACAATGGTATCTGCGAGCAAATAAATTCCATCGGGGATTTCAGCCCGCTTCATTCCCGGTTTTAGAGTAGGTTCAAAATAACGAACCGACTCATATCCGAGATAGCCCACCAACCCACCCGTGAAGCGCGGCGCGTCCGGCAAATGAATAGCTGGAAAACGTTTCATTTCATTTTGTAAAAAAATCGTCGGGTCATCATCATTGAGTTGGATGAGGCGCGTTTCGTTATCTTCTTTGATTTCAATTTGTCCGTTTCGCAGGATATATTCCGCTCTGGGTTGGACGCCGATAAACGAATAGCGCGCGATTCTTTCTCCGCCTTCAACGGATTCCAATAAAAACGAGGCGCCGTCGCCGCGCAGTTTGAGATACAAGCTGACGGGCGTTTCAAGGTCTGCAGATATTTCGCGCAGGATAGTTTGAACTGCAGTTGATTCCAGTAACATAATTTTTTCCTTTTCTTTTTGCACCACGGAGACACAAAGAGCACGGAGCAATCCTTTTTAAAAATCTCTGTGATCTCCGTGCCTTTGTGGTGAGTGATTTGGCACAAAGAAATTAAAAATCCCCTCCGTCCATAAGGGACGAGAGGGGATTCTCGTGGTGCCACCCAGGGTTAAAGCTATTAATAAAAAATTCCTGTTGTGATGCAACAGGAATAAGTAACCAGCTTCACTTTATCAGGTACGCCGCAAGTCTGCGGTTATACCTTTGCTCTGTAACGGGAGCACCCGAATTGAACTACTTGCATTGGCTTTCGTTCTCTCAACTCGGAGGTCCATTCCACTTCTGCGCTTTTGCCTTGCTTTCAGACTGCGGTCATTCCCGACCGCGTGCTTGGCTCTCTGGAAATCGCTTTGAAGTGTACTCGTCCTCGTCAGCGTTTTATGTATGATGTTGGGTAGTATTCTATGCGAGAGGAGGAGATGTGTCAAGAGGAAAACTCAATTGCAATTTAAGCTCACCCATTGAGCGGAATATCCTCCAATTTAAAATCAATGCGGTAATACTTGATAACAATATTACTTGTCATTGCAAGAGCATAGGATAAGCGCGTATCTGATTCTCGGCAAATAACAATTCCTTTGACATCTTGTCCATTTTTGCATAAATTTTCTTTCACCCAGCCCATATATCGCAATATTTGCCCAACAACCTTATCTGACTCACGTCCCTTCTTTAGTTCAATTACAACAAAACTTTTGGAATTTGATTCTTGCGCCAAGATATCAATTATTCCCACATCGGTTGTGTATTGTTGACCAATGACATTTTCTTCTGGGTCATGATACAAAACCAACTCCCCTCGAAATATAGCTGCAAAATTTGAAACCATGAAATCCTCTAAATATTTTTCAAGAACAAACTCCGTTACATCTTCAATATCCGAGTCTGCTTTTTCCACAATGTTGTCATGTGTCTCACCTACTAATTCGCGGAATTTTTCCTCATTAACTTCAGAGACTGCTTGCATACCAAAAACGATACGATCAAACACTAAATTGCGCGGAGCATCATGCCATCTTATATCAAGATGGTTTGGATAAACGTGCTCAGCACCGCTTGCATCAATAGCTTTTGTCGCATCGAAGTAGGCTTGTTTAGTAACTGTTCCTATAGCAGCTATTTTTTTGCGTCCTCTGCGAGCTATCACAATATCCCCAACCTGAATATTATGATAAAAATTCCAGACCATATTGAAACTTTTGGTGTGTCCGTAAGTTTCTTGAAAAATAGTTCGCAATTCGCTTTCGCCAAGACTAGAAACATCACCTATTTCCCGCCAACCAATCGAAATAATATTGTTGTTTAAATCAAACTGCCAAACTTTCTCCCAAATTTCCTGCAAAGTCGAGTCAAACGGAGCAATAATCCAGTAACGTATCATTTTGTACTCCTTGGTAATGCAAACAAAAATATAAAATCTATAAATCGTTTTGAAAGTATACAACAAAACGGGCACGTCACATGGACGCGCCTGTTTTATTTCATCTTCTTATTACTGAATCAATTATCGAATGCTGGATGCCAGAACCTGAAAGTCATCCGTCTTTTGAAGAGACTGCATCGCCTGAAACAAAGCATCAGGAGGCACGATCAGTTTGCGCGCGGCAAGGTCAAGCCAGCCGCCGGTGCTCGTTACGCGTGTCGCGAGTTTTCTATTGGTTTTATAAAATTCATTCCGGATAATAAAACGACTGCCATCCTCGGATAAACCCGCTTGAGCAAGAGTTACTTTGAAAGTTTCAAGCAAGCCAAATTCTTTGAAATATTCCACTTCATCTTTCAGAACGACCGGACCAATTCGCAGGCGGACGAATTCAGACATCGGGAATCCGTTCTCGGAAAAATACATCATGCGCACATCCGCAGATTTATCGAGATAGGCGGTGTTCCGCATGTGCGAATTAAAATCCATATCTCCCCAGCCCGCGGTGAAAGTTTTTTCGTACATAAGACGCCTCCAAGCGACGGCTTATTTTACACCATGAAAATTTCCTGAAATATTCGACTTCATCCATCAGAATATGGGATAAAATCGGGCGGATAGCATGACAATCGGTTGAGCTTTTTTCAGCCTCTATTAATCTCGACATGTAGAATGAAGATTGTTTCAAAGTTGTTTTCATTTTGATCGGAGGCAGTTCATGGGACGTAAGAAATTTGTTATCGGCGGCGTGTTGATTCTGGCGGCGGTCGTGTATTTGATCTTCTCGGCCACCAAAGCCAACGCCGAATATTTTATGACCGTTGACGAACTCCAAGCCAAGGGTCCGAGCATGGTCAGTCAGGATGTGCGCGTTTCCGGCGCGGTCGTCGGCGATACGATTCAATACGATGCCAGCACGCTCACCTTGACCTTTGATGTTGCCCAAGTCCCGGGCGATCAAAAGGAAGTGGACGCCGAAGGCGGTCTCGCCGCCGTTCTGCACGCGGCCGTCATCGACCCGAATCGGGCGCGGCTCAAAATTACTTATAACGGTCCCGAACCTGATCTTCTAAAGAATGAAGCGCAGGCGATTATGACCGGTCATCTCGGTTCGGATGGAGTCTTCCATGCCGATGATTTATTGTTGAAGTGTCCGACCAAATATCAGCAAGCGGTACCCAATCAAACTGGAAGTTGATCGAACACGACCTGATGGGATTTAACTCGTCAGGTCTTAATTTTTATGAGGAGCCTTTAATGATTGCTGATTTCGGGTATGGTGTTATTGTTATTGCATTTCTGGTCGCGCTTTACAGCGTGGGCGCCGCGATTTATGGAGAGCGGACAAAATCCGCAGGCTGGGTCGAGTCGGCGCGGCGCGCGATGTTATTGTTGTGGCCGCTCATTTCGATCGCAGCCGCCTCGCTGATTTATCTGCTCGTCACGAATCATTTTGAAGTTTCATTCGTTGATGAAGTCACCAGCCGCGAGATGCCGACCTATCTTAAGGTTACCGCTTGGTGGGGCGGACAATCCGGCTCCATTGTTTTCTGGTCGTGGTTGATGGCGGCATTCGCTTCGCTGGTCACCCTCCGCAAATGGGATCGTGACCGCGAATTTCTGCCGTGGGTCATTGTGGTCACATCCATTACCACGGCATTCTTCCTCGGCTTGGTTGTCTTTTATCAAAATCCATTTGCATTCTACTGGAGTGGTGCGAACGGAAATATTATCGTTGACGCATTGGGAAATCCGATCATAGGCATGCTTGCGCCGGTTGCCGGAGCGAGCATTTATTTTCCATCGGACGGCAATGGATTGAATCCATTATTGCGGCATCCGGGCATGATCATTCATCCGCCGATGCTTTATCTTGGATTTGTTTCATTCGTGATTCCTTTCGCGTTCGCTATTGCGGCTTTAATAACGGGCCGCACCGATGATCGCTGGATCCGCATCACGCGCCGCTGGACGTTATTCGCTTGGTTGTTCCTCTCATGCGGTCTCGTGCTTGGCAGTCGCTGGGCATACGATGTATTGGGCTGGGGCGGCTTCTGGGGCTGGGACCCGGTCGAGATCGCGGCGTTGATGCCGTGGTTGACCGGTACAGCATTCCTTCATTCCGTGATGATTCAAGAGAAACGCGGCATGCTCAAGCAATGGAATATGCTTCTGATCATCCTAACCTATTCGTTGATCATCTTCGGAACATTCCTGACCCGCACCGGCGTGCTCTCTTCAGTCCATGCCTTCGCCCAAAGCGACATCGGCCCAGTCTTCTTCATCTTTATCGGAATCACTTTTGTTGGATCGGTTGCGTTATTGATTTATCGCTGGCCCGATTTGCGCGGTGAAACAACGATGAAATCCATGCTCTCGCGCGAAGCGCTTTTCCTTTTCAACAACCTATTATTCATCAGCGTATTGGTGGTTTGTTTTTGGGGCGTAGTCTTTCCGCTGATCTCCCAACTTGTGACAGGCCAGACCGTTACCGTAGGTCCGCCTTTCTATCAAGCCGCGACCGCACCGCTCTTTGCAACATTGATGTTACTGATGGGCGTTGCTCCGCTCTCAGCTTGGGGACATTCCAGCCTCAAAACGTTGGGACGCGCAATTTGGAAATCGGCCGTGGTCGCGTTGGTGATCACTGTGTTTTCGTTCTTCACATATACAAATAATCCCATTGCGTTGGTCGGATTCTTTTTGGTCGCGTTGGTTCTATGCGTGACCTTGCAGGAATTTTGGCGCGCCACGTTTGCGCGCATGAGGGCGCAGAATGAAAATCTTTTCACCGCATTTTGGCGTCTGGTTGGACGCGACCGCAGACGATATGGCGGTTATGTGATTCACATCAGCATGATGCTGATGGCAATTGGTATTCTCGGCATCAATCTGTTTCAAGTGCAAACCCAAGGGATAATTTCAACTGATAACTCATTATCGTTGAGCGGCTATACCGTTAAATATGATTCGGTTGCTCAATTCCCCGGTCCGGATGGACGCCAGGTGACACGCGCAGTGGTCAGCGTTTATCAAGGCAATAATTATCTGGGCGATTTATATCCGCGCATTGATTATTATCCAACCGCACAACAAAACATGACGATTCCCGGCGAGCGCTCAACTTTGAAAGACGATCTCTACATTATCCTTGTAGACTGGCAGCCGAGTTCCGCCAACGGCGCGACCTTCAAAATCTTCGTCAACCCATTGTTGAACTGGTTATGGATCGGTGCGATCCTGTTCCTGTTCGGAATTATCATTGCGGCCTGGCCCGATCGCGATCTCGAACGCGTTGAAGTGCGGACGCGCCGTATTCAACAGGCTGATTCCAAGCAATCGAGCGCGGCGGACTAAAATAAAAGTAGAACATGAAAAAATTGTTTTGGATTTTCATTGTTACCTGTATAATAACCATCTTCTTTACAAGCATCGTCTTGGCACAACAGCCCGTGCCCACGCCGTCGGACGATCAGGTAAATTACATTGCTCATCAGCTGTATTGTCCGGTTTGTGCAAATACACCGCTGGATGTGTGTCCCACCGATGCCTGCCGCCAATGGCGCGATTTGATTCGACAACAGCTCGCGCAAGGCTGGACAGAAGCACAGATCAAACAATATTTTGTTCAGCAATATGGTGTGCGTGTGCTGGCCGAGCCGCCCCGAACGGGAATCAATTGGCTGATCTACATCCTGCCGCCGCTGATCATTTTGGCTGGCGCGTTCATCCTCTTCCGCGCGCTAAGGATGTGGACCAAGCCCGCGTCTGCTTTGGCCGCTTCCGGGTTGAATGATGATGCGTTGAAAGATGAATATATCGCGCGCCTGGAAGAAGAATTAAAAAAGAGAAAATAACTTTCGATCTTGCTCTTTGCAAGATTGTTGATGGAGATTGTTATGACTGAAAGTAAATCCGCCACCCCGCGCCGCGGTGTTCCGTTGTGGGTGCAAATCATCGTCTGGGCTTCATTGCTCGGCTTGCTTGTGATTGTTGCAATCGAGTTGAATCGTTCGCAACAAGGTCAGGTTGGACAAGGCGATAAGATCAATAATTTTACAATGCCGCTGTTCAGCGGTTATCAGTGGAATGGACAATCGCAAATCCAGCTCTCCGATTTTCGCGGCAAAGTAGTGATGGTCAATTTCTGGGCTTCGTGGTGCAAGCCGTGCGAACAGGAAGCGGGCGATCTGGAACAAGCCTGGCAATTTTATAAAGACAGTGGCCGTGTAGTATTCATCGGCGCGGACTATGTGGATACGGAACCGGAAGCGCGCGCATATTTGGCAAAGTTTAATATTACATTTGCAAACGGTCCCGATCTTGGAACAAGCGTCTCGCAACTCTTCCGTATTAAAGGTGTTCCCGAAACGTATTTTATTGATCAACAGGGCGTTCTTCAATACGCCCAAATCGGACCATTCGATTCAGTAGATGAGATAAAATCAATCATTAACCCATTGTTGAAATAGGAGGGCTTGTGGATCTCAGTGCAATACTTTTGCTGATTGCCTTGCTGTTGGGCATAGGCTTATATTTAGCTGCGCCATTGATATTCCATCCGACACGCCGCAGTGCGAACGAAGAGACCAGTGAAATTTCTCCGCTCATGGCGGAACGTGATCGCATCATCAACTCTTTGCGAGAGCTTGATTTCGATTTCAAGCTTGGTAAAATTCCGGATGAAGATTATCCTACGCAGCGCGCCGAACTTCTTCAAAAGGGAGCAGATATCCTGCGTAAACTGGATACCCTGCAACCACAGTCGATCAGCGACGATGAAGTGGAAGCGCGAATCGAACGCGCTGCCGCGGCTCGCCGCGCGGACGCCGCCGTCAAAACCGAACCGGTATCCGACGATGAAATCGAATCGATGCTGGCAAGACGGCGTAAAGAACGCAAGGGCAAGTCGGCGGGCTTTTGTCCAAAATGCGGCAAAGCTGTTTTGGTGAGCGATCAATTTTGTCCCAGTTGTGGAAAGGCGTTGAAGTAAAACACAAGTCGCAAAACGCAATGCCAGAGTAGAACGGATGATTTAAATTTTATAAAAGGAAGCCATGAAATTTCGTTACATATTTATCATTACTCTTATCGCTATTTTTCTTACAGGGTGCACCCTCGCTTCGGATATTACGCCGCCGCCCAATTATGTTGCCCCGACCCCACTGCCGACGCTTGGTTTGATGTATCCTGCCTCCGCACCTGATATTCAAAACGGCGCAATGCTCTTTACACAAAATTGTGCGCCTTGTCACGGCGACACCGGTCTCGGCAATGGACCTCAAAGCCAGCAATTGCCGGTCACGGTTCCCGCGCTCGGCCTGGCGGATACGGCTCGCTCCGATTCACCCGCGCAATGGTTCACCACCGTTTCAGAAGGAAACCTCGACCGCTTCATGCCGCCTTTCGCTGGAACATTGAGCGACGAAGATCGCTGGGATATTGTTTCGTATGCACTCACGCTTCACACCAAACTTGATCAAATCGCGCAGGGAAAAACGCTGTTCGATGCAAACTGTTCCGACTGCGCCGATAAATTTACCGATCAAAAAATGATGGCGGCCTTATCCGAAGACGACATCATCCGAATCATCAAAAACGGTGAAGGAGATATTCCCGCCTTCGGAAAAAACTTAACGGATGATCAGGCTTTGGATGTGGCGATGTACATTCGCACGCTGACCTTTGCATCATCATCTTCCACTGCAGCGATTACATCGACCACGGAAACGGTCGCGGCAACCGCTAGCGGGTCAACGCCCGAAGCGACTACTGTTCCCTCCACAAATATTGCGGGCGCAGCAACCATCAGCGGCTCTGTCCAATTCAATAATGGAACACTACCATCAGGACTAACTGTAACTTTGCATGGCTATGATCATCCGCAAGATCCAAACAGTACCGCTACGCCGCAAGAAGTCGTCACGCTGACCTCCGCACCCGCGGCGGACGGCACATTCACGTTTGAAAATGTTGACATGCCTGCGAATCGCATCTTCACGGCTGAGGTGGATTATAAGGATGTTCAATATACATCCGACCCGGTCACTGTCGCGGCTGGAATGACCAATCTTGTTTTATCTCCGATCAAGTTATATGACACGACGGATGATTTCAGCACGCTTACGTTTAATCAGATTCATCTTTATTTTGATTTTGCCACCGCGGGACAAGCGCAAGTGTATGAGATTTATGCGTTCACGAACGCGACCGATAAAACAGTGATCGTCTCAACGGATGGAACTACTTTTCCATTTGTTAAGATTCCAAATGGTGCGCAGGGCGTTAACTATATGGCTGACCAAAACAGCCCGACCTTTGTCGGTGCAGGGACAAACGGCGTGGCCGCTCCGCCTAACGACAAGCCCTACGCCGTCATCGCGACTTTCAACATGCCGTATAACAATCAATTGGAAATTCAACAACCCATTGCGGTTGCTTCGCCTTCTATGGTGCTCCTCATCCCCGATGGAATGAATGCGAGCGGCAGTCAACTAACCGACAACGGTCCTCAAGTGATACAGAATGCTAATTACGAGGAATACTCAGCCAGCGATCTCACAGCTGGCGAGGTGATAGACTTTACAATTACAGGCTCTCCAAAAACAAGCGCAACGCCTATCACTAACTCTCCTGTAGGAATCTTCATCGGTGTGGGCGCGCTGGGATTGGCATTGATCGGCGTGGGCGCGTGGTTCTTTGTCCGCGATCAGAAGAACGCGCGGGAACGAGATGAAGAAGAGAATGAATTCGATTCAGCCGATGAAGTCATGGACGCGATCTTGGCGCTCGATGATCTGAATCGTGCGGGAAAGATCAATGAGGACGCTTATCAAAGTCGGCGCGCAGAATTGAAAGAGATTCTCAAAGAAATGGCATAGCTGATTGGATATCATTAATTAATATTCAAAGCACTAAACATGATCACCGTTCACAACCTCGTCAAACGCTTCGGCATGAAAACCGTTTTGCGCGGGCTGGATTTTGAAGTCCAGCCCGGCGAGTTCGTAGCAATCCTCGGTCCAAACGGCGCGGGCAAAACAACCTTTCTCCGAATCCTTTCTTCGCTTTCACGTCCGTCTGTCGGCTTGGTCAGTGTGGCCGGTTATCGCCTTCCCGATCAAGCCTCGGCGGTGCGCGCACGGCTCGGCGTTGTCTCACATTTGCCATTGCTCTATGGCGATTTAACTGCGGAGGAGAATCTGCGTTTCTTCGGACGCATGTACGGCGTATCGAACATCGAATCTCGAATTACCGAAGTTCTCGAAATGGTTGGCCTTGCTTCGCGCCGACGCGACCTCGTCCGCACTTTTTCGCGCGGTATGCAGCAACGTCTCGCCATCGGGCGCGCCGTGTTTCACGATCCCGAAGTGATGTTATTTGATGAACCCTACACCGGTCTCGATCAGGATGCGTCGGCGATGCTCGATGATGTGCTTCGTTCGGTCGCGGCAAAGGGCCGCACTGTCGTGATGACCTCCCACGATCTGATACGCGCCGAAGAGCTTGCCACACGCTTCGATATTTTGTCGCATGGCGTTATCACTGCCTCAGCCACGCGCAAACAACTTGGCAAAAGCAATTTGCTCGCGTTCTACAAGAAAGCGCTGGCGGGCTGATATGGCAACGGCGGTCAATCAACCAGCCCATCCTTCTTTCTTAAAAGCAACTTTCGCGATCACTTGGAAAGACCTTACCGCTGAATTTCGTTCCCGCGAATTGTTCTCGGCGATGCTGGTCTTTTCTCTGCTTGTCATTCTGATATTTAACTTTGCACTCGAACTCGATATTGCCACGCGTCAAACTGTGACTGCGGGCGTGTTGTGGGTCACCTTTGCTTTTGCCGGCACTCTCGGCCTCAACCGCTCGATGGCAGTCGAGAAGGATCGCGGCTGTCTTGATGGACTCCTGCTTGCGCCCGTTGACCGCGCCGCGATCTATTTCGGAAAGGTAATCAGCAACCTCGTTTTCATGTTGATCGTGGAAGCTATTGTCCTGCCGGTTTATTCATTTCTTTATAATGTCAATCTTTTCAACGCCGGATTGCTGCTGGTTATCCTGCTCGGTTCGATTGGCTATATCGCGGTCGGAACTTTATTAGCAAGCATGACCGTTCAGGCGCGCACGCGGGATGTGCTTCTGCCGATTCTGTTGTTCCCGGTTGCGGTCCCGATACTGATCGCCGCCGTCAAAGCCAGTGAAGGATTCCTTACCGGCAGCGATTTCAGCACCATCTATGCCCCGCTCAGTCTATTGATCGGTTACGATGTGATCTTTATAGCCATCGCTTATATGGTTTTCGATTACGTGGTAGAAGAGTAAAATAATATTTACGAAAGGATGATTATGCAATCCAAGCCTCTTACCTTAAAAATTCTTGATATTGCCTGTGTGCTTATTTTGGCGATTGCTACATATCTCGCGCTGATTTACGCGCCCGAAGAAGCCGTGATGGGACAAGTTCAGCGCGTGTTTTACTTCCACATTGGAACAGCCTGGACGGGTCTGTTGGGATTTCTGTTCGCGGCGGGATTGGGCATCACTTATCTCGTCAGGCAGGATATTAAATGGGACATTGCTGAAGTCGCCGCAGTTGAGATCAGCGCGGTATTCTTTTTCATCACGATTGTGCTTGGCTCGATCTGGGCGCGGCCAATTTGGAACACGTGGTGGACTTGGGATCCGCGCCTGACCACTGCCGCCATTACGGAATTAATTTATGTCGCTTACTTCATGCTACGTGAAGGCGTCGAAGATCCCGATCGCCGCGCACGCTTCGGTGCAGTGTATACCGTGATTGGCAGCGTTAGTGCGCCGATCACCTTTCTCTCCATCCGCTTGTTCCGTACGATTCATCCGGTCGTGATCGGCGGCGGCGACCCAAATGCACAGGGTACGTTTGCGATGACGCCGCGCATGGAAGTTGCCTTCTTCTTTGGATTATTCGCTTTCACGATCATCTTCATTGACTTATTCTGGAATCGCATCCGCATGGGTCAGCTGGCGGCGAAAGTCGAACAGCTCAAACTCAATCTGATGCACTAGAATTTCAAGGAGCAATTTATGTTTCCCCTCGATGCACCTCCCGATACATCCGCTTACATGATTGCGGGTTATACGATTTTTTTCATCATCGCTGCCATTTATATTGCGAGTCTATTGGTGCGCTGGAACAACCTCCATCAAGATATGACAACGCTTGAAGTGATGGAAAAGGAAAACCAATCGAAAAAAGAAAAACCTATAAAAGTAGAAAAACCAAAAGCCAAGATCGCGAAAACGGCAAGGACGGCAAAGAAAAAATCGAAAAGCTGATTTAAAGCGGAAGCACATGCTTCCGCTTTTTTATTTTGTGCTAAACTAAAAACATATTTCACTACCCATCCGACTTTCGGTCACCTTCCCCATTTTCTGAAAAAACGGGAAGGCTGGGTGGAGTTACGGAGACATATATGCTGACACCTATTGAAAAAATCCTCTTTGCCATCGCAACAATTGTTTCGCTATACTTCACTTATCGCGGCGCTGACCGAATCGTCAAACTGATTTCCAGCGGACAAGGCAAGCCCGATTGGAAAGCCGCGTTCAAACGAATTCCTCAAACTTTTGCAAATGTTATTTCATTCAAACCTGTTTTCCGCTTCCGGCTGTGGCCCAGCATTTTGCACGCGCTGATCGGCTGGGGCTTCCTCGTTTTTCTGGTGGTCAATCTTTCGGATTTGATCTACGGCTACACCGGCTTTAGCATCCTCAATCAAACCGGAATATTCGGTGATGTCTACAGACTCTTTGCAGACATTGCCAACATTGCGATTCTGGTTGGAATGATCGCGATGATCATTCGCCGCTTCATCCTTCGACCCGCGACCTTGTCCACACGCCAGACGACTTTACTTAATCCCAAAGCGCGTTCCGGCATCAGCCGAGACTCAGCCATCGTGGCGACATTCATCATCGTTCATAACGCCTCTCGATATTTGGGAGAATCTTTCAGCGTGGCATTAAGCGAGTCCGCTGACAAATGGCAACCAACCATTTCACTGGTAGCCGGTTTGTGGTCCGGGATGAACGCTAATACTTTAATCATTGGCGAACATGCGATGTTCTGGTTATCGCTTGGAGCAGTAGTCGCGTTCCTGCCATATTTCCCGTATTCAAAACATGTCCATCTTTTCTTTGCGCCGTTAAACATTTGGATGAAGCCGCAACGCCGTTCGATGGGCGAATTGAATTATTTGAATCTCGATGATACTTCGATTGAACAATTCGGCGCGGCGACGATCAAGGATTTGCATTGGGAACAAGTGATGGACAGTTATGCCTGCATCATGTGCTTCCGCTGCCAGGAAGTTTGCCCGGCCTATAACACTGGAAAACTTTTGTCGCCGGCCGCATTGGAAATCAATAAACGTTATAACTTTAATTACGGCGGCGGCACGGATAAACCGATGTTAGATTTGATTTCAGAAAAAGCGGTGTGGGCTTGCACATCCTGCGGCGCGTGCGTGGACATTTGCCCGGTAGGCAACGAGCCGATGCGTGATATTCTCGAAGTGCGGCGCAATCTTTCGATGATGGAAAGCAAGTTCCCCAAGCAATTGGAGACGGCGTTCAAAGGCATGGAACGCAACGCCAATCCATGGAACGTTTCGCAAGCGGATCGCATGAAGTGGGCTGACAGTTTGAATGTGCCGACGATTGAAAAGAATCCGGAGCCGGATATTTTATGGTGGGTCGGCTGTGCCGCGGCAACGGATGCACGCGCACAAAAGACGGCGCAAGCTTTCGCAAAAATCTTGAACGCGGCCGGAGTCAATTACGCGGTACTTGGACAGAACGAACAATGCACCGGCGACTCAGCTCGACGCGCGGGACGCGAGGATATTTTCTTTGGGTTAGCAAGCGCGAATGTCGAAATCCTGAACGAAGTCAAACCAAAAAGAATCGTGACGACTTGTCCGCATTGCTTGCATACGTTGAAGAATGAATATCCAGCCTTCGGCGGAAATTACACGGTTATTCATCACACGCAATTGATCAATGAATTGGTCGGCACAGGAAAGATTCAAATGAATCTCGATGGCGATAATATGAAAATCACTTTTCACGATCCATGTTATCTAGGACGGCAAAACCACATCTTCGATGCGCCGCGCGAAGATGTGAAATCAGCCGGATTAGAAGTAATCGAGATGCCGCGCAATTCTGCCAAGTCGTTCTGTTGCGGCGCGGGCGGCGCGCAAATGTGGAAGGAAGAAGAGCCAGGCACAAGCCGAGTCAATACGACGCGATATGCAGAAGCAAAGTTAACCGGAGCAAATACAATTGCAGTCGGTTGTCCATTCTGTTTGACAATGATGAACGACGCATCGAAGGCGGATGGCGATTCGCTGCAAGTTAAAGATGTGGCGGAAATTGTGGCAGAAAGATTGAAATAGAATAATCTGTCAATCAGGTGATCATCGTGAAGCTTAAAAAAATATTGCCGATCGCAATCAGCGTTCTTATCGTTGGGCTGATTATTTTGTACGCGTGGATGTCGGGATTATTGAGGCAGGTTTATCTTGCAGCCGCGGCAGAAGCGCGGTTAGTCAAACATGGCGAGCATCCTGTTCAAATCCGATTCGATTTGAGCGATCATATAAATCAGGTTTACATTCCGGCCGGGGAATTCACGATGGGAGCGAACACAAAATTCATTGGATATAAGGCTCACAAGGTTTATCTTGACGCGTATTGGATTGATCAAACAGATATAACCAATTCGATGTACGCCATTTGCATGAAGGCCGGCAATTGCAAACGTCCCGCGTACCTCAACAACTATTTCAACAATCCTAAATATGCAGATTATCCCGTTGTTTACGTAAACTGGTACGCGGCTCAAGCTTTTTGCGCATGGGAGGGCGGCAATCTTCCCACCGAAGCGCAATGGGAAAAAGCCGCGCGAGGTTTGGATGGACGTCCCTATCCATGGGGAACGGCCGCCCCGGATATCTCGTTATTAAACTATAACGGTGACCATGCAGACATCGTATCCGCTTATGACTATTTGATCGGACTCAGCCCTTATGGCTTGTTGCAAATGTCGGGCAACGTCCGCCAATGGGTATCCGATTGGTATCAAAGAAATTATTATTCGATCTCGCCGTACAAAAATCCGCAGGGACCGGATAGCGGTCAATATAAATCTCTGCGAGGCGGCGCCTTTGACGACAACGCGCAGGAGGTCGAAACATTTTATCGCGCCTATCACCTTCCAACATCGGCGGGACAAGATCGCGGCTTCCGATGCGCAATGGATATGACTCACTAGATGCGGGACGAGGTAAGCAATCCATCTCAATTTGTATGAAATAGTTAAACGATTTTGGTGTGAAAAAAAATGGCAACCTACGAAAACAAAGGCCAGTATCTTTTGATGAAACCCTCGCAGGCTTATAACTTGGAGTATTACAAGGAAGCCATACGAGAAGCACGGAATCTTTGCGAACAATTTGGTCTGACAAAAATCGTTGCAGACGTTCGAGAGCGAAACGAGAATTTCCCCGTCATTGACCGATTCGATCTCGGCGTGGAGATGGCACAGATTCTGGGAAACAAGATTCAACTTGCGATTGTTGCGCACTCTGATGTCATTGATAAATTGGGAGAAAACGCGGCGGTCAATCGCGGCGGGAGAGTCTTCGCGACAGATAGTTTGGAGAAAGCGTTGAAGTGGCTGGGTGTGGAATAAAAAGGCGGTAATCACCTGATGTGTTTGTGCTAGAATAATTCAAAATAGGAGGCTTGAATGACATCATCAGATATTATCGCGATTATAGCAATTATTGCTTCTGCGATTGTTTCCATAGTATCTGCTTATATTTCCTATCAAAACAACAAGGCAAATATTTTAGCC
>JBAUMB010000335.1:0-11660 GCA_049578465.1 Anaerolineales bacterium | reverse complement strand
GACCACGGGGTCAAAAGAATTCCGCTCGTGAGATTCCACAATGCAAGCAAAGACATCAGCGCAATGGCAATTAATAAAACACCGGTCACATCGCGCAAGTAACGCCCGAAGTGCAAGTTGAAATGTTCGAAGCGATCCAGCAAATCGTTCGGAGCAGTTTGTTGCGGATCGTTTTGTTCGAAATTTTTCGGCATTGAGTAAAGAGGCTACGCGCTCAGGCGCAGACTTAATCCCATGCGTTGATGAGCGGCGTCCACCAGCAAAATGCGGACTTGCACAGGCTGGCCGACGTGCAAAATATCTTTTACATTTTGGCCGTCGTCCAGCAGCATCTCTGAGGCATGAATCAATCCTTCCACGCCGAGTTCGAGCTTTGCAAATGCACCGTAGGAAAGAATGCTCGTGATGGTCGCGGGTAAGATTTGTCCCACCGAAAAATCGGTCGCGACTTTTTCCCATGGATTGGGCTGTAATCGCTTGAGACTAAGCGCCACGCGGCAGCGTTCCGATGAAAGGTCAAGCACTTGCACATCCAATGCTTGTCCCATTTGCACAATTTGATTTGGATGCGTGACCCGTCCCCATGAAAGCTCGGAGATATGAATCAAACCTTCGACTCCGCCGAGATCAACGAACACGCCGAAATCCGTGATGTTGGTAACTGTTCCTCGAACGTGTTCACCCGAATGCAAAGAGTGAAATAATTCGGAACGTTTGCCGGGCTCTGCCAACGCGGCGCGCTCCGAAAGAACAATGCGGCCGTCTTCGGGAACGCACTCGATGACTTTGAGTCTGAGCGTTTGACCGACATATGCGCTGAGAAACTTCTCGCGATCCGGCGTATCGTTGCGTCCCGCCATTTCAACCAGATGCGAGAATGGCACGAAGCCAAACAAGCTTTCGCCTTCGACTAGCAAGCCGCCGCGATTGCTCCCGGTCACTTTCAGCGTAACGATTTGATCGTGATGATATAGCTCTTGAACCTGTGCCCAATCAGGTTGTATCTTATTAATCGGTTCATCGGCTTTCGCTTCGGCGCGGAACGGAGGATGGATCGGTGATCGGGATGGCGAAGACGGCGCGTGACGCTCATCCTCCGCTAAAACCGATTCCCACCAGCCATCATCCTTAACCGGCGCCGGACTTTCATCAATGCTCTTGTGATTAATCATACCTGCCTTCCCTTCTTTATTTCGTTTGAGATTCCATTGTCAATATGGCTTTGGCAACTGCCTCCACCGCGATGCGCTGTTTGCGATACAAATCCGCCTCCGACATCGCCAAACGCTCTGCCACCTCACGAACTTTTCGTCCCTCAATAAATTTCATTTCAAGAATATTATATAAAATCCATTCCGTGGTGAATCGCCTCTCTCCCTCCGGGCGAACTTGATCCACTGCTTTGCGAAGAAGCGCGCGCAACGCATTCGCCGGATTATCATCATGTTCATGCGACAATTCCTGAACCACTTGCAATTGCATCAGTGGATTATTCGTCAACTTGGGGCCGCCCCAATAATGTGTCAGCGCATCCTTGACCCAATTTGCCAAATCTGCTTCGGGAGGCAATGATTGATCCAGCATATTCACGCGGCTATCATATCGCCCGAACGCGCGCAAACGCTGGAGCATATCCACACGCGGCTGTAAATCTTGAAGGGAACGAAACACACGTTGTTGCAACAGGCGATCTTCCAAGGCCGTCGCGGCGCGATCCGCTAAAAGCCAGAGCGCCTCGCGCTGATCTTTTTCTATGGATGAATGATCGTCGTGGCGCGCAACTCCCAACAATCCAAGTAGCGGCGGAATTTCATCCAAATCCATATTATCGCGTTTGCGCTGATGCAATGGCAGCATCCAAAACTTTCCGGATACAAATTCCTCACGCTCAATTCCATTTCCATTACTGATTCTTTCAAATGCATCCGTAAGACCATCGTGTTCAATGAGATTGCGATTGCCTGCCATGACGATCAGCGAAAGCGCGCTTTCATCCAATGCGGCAACAAAAGCCGCGGGGGATTGCATGTGATCACGCACCGCGGCAAGAACAGCTTCCAGAAATTGCTGTAAGTCATCCTTGGTGAGCAGGCGCTCTTCCATGTTTTGCAATATCTCCAATTCAGATCGATCACGACCAAAGAAGAGATAACGTTCCCACAATGGATAAAATAATGTAATGGCATGTTCAAAAAGCAAAACGGTTGCGACCATGGTCAACGGGACAAAAACAGAATAATCCGATCCGACCAAGACTCCCGCGCGGCGAACAATAGTCATAAAACCTAAAGCAAGGGAAGCAGTCACAGGACCGCGAATAATCCATTTGAACAAGCGGCTCTTGATCACGCGATCGGGCCATGAGACGCCGAAGAAAGCCACCGCGTACGCCATGACAACGACCAGCCCGCTGACCAAAATATTGATGGAGATTGATCCGAGCCAGAACAACAGTGGGAATTTTGCGGCTATAGAAAAACCGTATAACAGATAAGGATATGAACCCAGCGCCGGCGCAGTTGCGCCAGCCATAAGATATAACATGCGGCGGCGGCCCGAACGAGTCAACATGCGGCGATAGGCACGCACAAAATTTATACTCGCCCAAAGCATCGCCGCGACATAGTAAAGAGTAAAAATCTCGGAGCCAAGAGTCGGTTGAAGATGAGGTGCTGGTTGACCGTTTGGAACGAGCGGCCCCAGTAAATATCCCGCCGCGAGGGCGAGCAGAAAAATTGTCGAGACGGCATACGTCAAACGGATCGCGAATCTCCGACGCCCGCGCGACGGACGACCCGCAGTCACCAGCACCGCATCCGAAAGATGCAAATATGCGGCAGGCAGGTAAATGATTCCAAACCAGTGAAGACGAAGCAACAAATCAATCCCCCACCCTGGCACATCTTTATTTTGCAATGCATCGGTAGTAAAGATCACTACCACGCATAAAAGAATGATTGCAAAAGAACGCGCTACGCGATCGCGTAAATTAAATGACAATGAATAAAGGAACAACGAAAAGGCCGTGATGGCGATTCCGGCCGTTAAAATTTGATTGATTACCTGAGCGCCCGCCAGTAAATTTTCCATCCAACCGTTAAACATAATCCCTTCCCAAAGCGCCCTATTTCAATGCCCTCGCAAAGAAAAGAGCAACATCTTGCGTCAAATAATAATGATCATTATACCCGCAGAATTCATATCCATGTTTTTGCGCCAAACGGATCGCCGGTTGATTCTTGGACGGCATTTCAAGAAATAATCTGCGATGGCCTCGAGTCAAACTCCAACTTTGAGCGGAATCTAACAACGCACTAGCCACACCCTGACGTCTCCATTCCGGCGAGACCACGAGATCAGAAACCCAGGCCACCGAGGCCGGACGATCTATTAGGGCAAGATAACCAATCGGATCGGTATTCGCCAGCGCGGTGAATATCATTGATTTATGAGTCCACACATCCGCAAGAGCAAAAGGATTGTTAGGGTAAGTAAGTGAAATGGAACGCGGCAATCGGACTTCGCGGAATGTCGCAGCAATTTGACTGCCATCCTTGCGTAATTCCAACTGCCAGACAAATTCAGATGGCACCGAATGGTCCATTCCCATCAGGCGGGGAAGATCGCCAGCTATCGTCGGTCGGATTTGAATTTCAGACATAATCTCCTTTTATTTTCAGAAACCAATTTAATGTTTCAAATATTTATGGAGCTGTTATCCGCAATGGAATGATACAAGGCGGCAACGATTGTCCTTGTGTGTTGATCACTACCAAGCGCAATTGATAATCACCCGGACTGAGCGTAGTGGTATCCCACTGTCCAAGCGGTCCGTTGTCGACCGGCTGGCGATTTGCGGCAATCGTCGCCCACGTATCTGAGTTAAGAGGCGCCACCTCATATTTGTAAAATCCAAAATCAGGAATATCAACAGTGCCGGTCAAATCCACCGAGCCGCTGATTTGACTCCCAGCCTTGGGAGAAGTGATCATTAATTTATCGGCAACACAACCGCTCGTATTTCCAAGAGTCGGAACGGGAAGAGGCGTTAAAGCAATTTGAGTCGCAAGTTCGGCAGAGATCGTTCCCGTCGGTGTGGCAAGCACATTAATGGTCGGCGTGGAAATAAAGAAAGAAGCTGGAAGGTCGGGGATCACAAAAGAGACGGTGGTCAACTCGCCAAAGAACAAGAGCAAGATCAGGATCACAAAAGCCGCGGCTTGACTCATCCGATGCAAAGCAAACTCACGCTCTAAAGTGAAAACCGACTCACGCCATTCATTCCATGTTTTCAACAGCCATCGGAATGCAAACAAAAAACCGATAGCCAGCACAACATAGATCAGCAGTTCGTATTTGCTGAGGAATTGATAAATTGCAGCCATATCTGTTTATTGCAACTGTCGCAGAACCCCGCGAATCAACTTCTCCATTTTAGGTGTGATCAGCTTCCCAGCTTCCATGACTTCTTCGTGTGTGGTAACTGTCGAGCCATCCAGATTTGCCTTATTGCTAATTCCTGAAAAACCGAGGACTCGCATCCCGCCGTGGCGCGCAACGATCACTTCAGGGACGGTGGACATGCCCACCGAATCTGTTCCAACGATACGCAGGAAGCGCAAATCAGCCGGCGACTCGAAAGAGGGTCCGCTCAATCCGACGTAGACTCCTTCGCGCAAAACCATATTCTCTTTTTTGGCAACGCCCCGCGCCAGATCGCAAAGTGCGCGATCATAAGCTTGACTCATATCGGGAAAGCGCGGCCCGATTTCATCCAGATTCGGACCGAACAAGGGATTTTGTCCGGTCATGCCAATCAAATTTAAGTTATCGGTAATTAACATCACATCACCCGGAGCAAAAGCTGGGTTGACGCCGCCCGCGGCGTTGGTTACGATAAGCGTTTCAATTCCAAGCCGCTGCATGACGCGCACAGGTAAAGTCACTTCCGCCATGCTATAACCTTCATAAAAATGAATCCGTCCTTGCATCACAAAAACGGTTTGCTCTTCCAATGTACCGATGACTAAACGGCCCGCATGTCCCATCACTGTTGAAACTGGAAAGTGCGGCAATTCGCCGAACGGGATGATATCCGGCTTTTCAACGGACTCCGCTAAACCGTTCAGACCCGAGCCGAGAATGATCGAAACGCGCGGTTGGTATGAGGTCCGCGCTCGAATCGCTTTTACGACTTCGTCAATTTGTTCAAGAGAAAAATGGGCAATCATGATTGAACCTATTCTAAAGTTTGTATCTACGGAGCAGAACCAGCATCCCCTTCAAAGTTCCTCGCGCGTCGCCGATTATATCAGAAATCACAAAGTCTTTATGGGCGGCCGACAACATTTTTCTAACCCTAAAAAGGTAGAAAAAAATAGCTTATTATGCTATGCTATAGAAAATCATGACAGATCGTTCCTCATTTGTTACGCGTTGGTTTGGGCAGCTTATTCAACGCGACAAAACCCCACAACAAGATGACTTTCATCCTTCGGCGGCTGAAATCCAAGCGGATCAGATCGCCGCTTTGAGCCGCCAGCTCGAAGCGGAAAAGCATCGGAACGCACAACTGATTCTATTAAACGAATTAAGCCAGCAATTGGAAACGCGTCTCGATCAACCGGTGGCGGCCCAATTAGCTGTAAACACCCTCGAGCGTTCCATTAATTGTTCTTATGTATGTCTTCTGCTGCACGAGCCGGAACGAAGAGAGTTTGTGGCGCTGGCCTCAGCCGGACGATTAGCAAAAATGATTCAGCCCGGTTATCGGCAAAACATCACGCATGGGATGATCGGGCGGGCGGTCCGTTTACGAAAAACGCAAATTTCCAACGACACGCGGCTGGATCCGGATTTTTTTAGTCTTGTCAGCGAACAGAATTTATCCTCGCTTGTTGTCCCAATTATCCATAACGGTTTTATCGAAGGAGTCATCACCATAAATTCAGAAGTTTCAGATGCTTTCCATAGCGCCGATATCGCATTGGCAGAATCAGTCGCCGCTGAATTAGAGCGCGCTTGGGAACAATCGAGTTATCATCAACACCTCACCGAACTCATTCAAGCCGGGATTTCTCTTTCAACCATGATCGAGCCCGAGGCCGTAGTCCAGGAAATCGCTAACGTGACCCGGCAAACGTTACGAGCGCGATTCGTTTTCGTGACTTTGCTTGATCAAGCCGGGAACTTTACGCAGCAAGCCTCATCCGGTTTCGCGCCAAAATTACAACAAAACCTTTCAGAAATGCCTTTACAGAACAGTCTGATTCAAACGGCGTTGAATGCGTCACAGCCGTTTCGAATCCGCGATATCCGCAAATATCCGCTTGGACCCGCAGAGATCGAAATTGATCAAAGCAATTTGCGAAGCTTGTTAGCAATTCCAATCCGGTTACACCGCCTAAGCATTGGAGCCATTCTGGTATTTGGGAAACAAAACGAAATCTTCTTTACTGAAAACGACGAATCACTAGCTTCTCTTTTATCTTCTCAATCCGCGGGAGCGGTTGAAAGCACGTGGCTGTATCAAGAATTGCGAAACACATTGACCACCACGACTCAGTTATATCAAGTCAGCTTTGAAATTCTTCGCACCGAAGAATTAAGCCAGGCGGTTAAGACTATTCTCGAAACAGCGCGCAAGGTGGCTAACGCTGATTCAGGCGGTGTAGTTTTGTTTAGCCCAGATAAAAAGATCGAGATCGAATTAGGAATCGACGCGAACGGTATCTATAATGGCGCGACCCACCCGTTCAATTTAATTCAAGAAGCGATGAATAGCGGAACCAGCATCTTTGCATCAGACCAAACGATGACTGAAGTTTGTTTTCCAATTCAAACCCACCTCCGCAAATATGGCGGGCTTTGGCTGAGAATTTCGGAGAGTCTCAATTATGATTCACGCCATACGGCGGCTCTGCAAACACTTGCCAATCAATTGGAACGCGCCATCTTGTTGATCGAATCGCGGCGACAGGCGAAGGAAATCGAATCCGCTTATGAAGAATTGGAAACAACGTACGACCGCACTTTAGCGGCGTTGATGTCGGCTTTGGACGCGCGCGATCGCGAGACTGAAGGTCATAGCGCCCGCGTCAGCCAATTAGCCGCGATCCTTGGGAAAGAAATGAATCTAGAGGCGCATCAACTCAAAGCACTGGAACGCGGAGCGCTTCTGCACGATATTGGGAAAATCGGCATCAGTGACATCATCCTGCACAAGCCCAGCCAACTGAATGAAGCAGAATGGAAAATCATGCGTTTGCATCCTGATATCGGCGCGCGAATTGTGGAAGATATTCCATTCCTGCAAGACACTTTGCCTATCATCCGCTACCATCAGGAACGTTGGGACGGAACCGGATATCCAATTGGTCTGCAGGGAAAAGAGATACCGCTGATGGCACGCATCTTTTCGGTGGTCGATGCGTTTGATGCGTTAACGACCGAGCGTCCATATCGCGAAAAGATATCGCAAAAAGATGCGGTTTCTTATTTATGCGAACAGGCTGGAGCTTTGTTTGACCCGGAAGTAGTCTCGGCTTTTGAAAAGATTTTTCAAGAGGGCCGCATCGGCGCTCTATGATAAACAATGGCTAAAAAACAATCACGGTTTGGATTCACGCCTCGGGAGCAGCGGATTTCCGCGTTACCGTCCTCTGTCGCAGGAATATTGATATTGATTTTTATCGCCGCAAACGGAAACGGAATATGGCGGCAGGACACCACTGATCCTGTTCTCCTCTTACAGATCGGCACAATCGGGACGATTTACCTGATTGCGTTTAACTTCTTCATTGTCCCTTCATTAAATTCCGAACCCATGCTCGGTTGGGTCAATGCGATTGTGGCTGGCCTTGGCTTGGGTTTGCTTACTTACGTTTTACCGGATCAAGCGAATATTTATCTTGGCTTTTTATTGATCACAGCTTTGATCACATGCGCCCTCATTTCGGGAAGGCGGCCTTCTTACTTTCTCTTATTCTTTACCACTTTCCTAACTGTAATTATCCGCCCAGAGTATATTACGCAGATCAATAAACTTACCTTGCTTTTAGGTCTGATGATCATCGCGATCATTATCGTCGAAGCCATTATGCAATTAAAAAGATCGTCGCGCGATCATATTCATAGACTGGAAACCATCACAGATTTCAGCCGCGCGATCGCATCCACGTTACAAACAAATCAGGTGATGACTCTGCTCAACGCGGCATTCCAAAACTCTATCGAGGCGGATACGTATTTTGTCGGCGTTCGCGACGGCGAAGAGATACGCTTCGAACTCCTCTACGACGACGGAGAATTCTACGAGAACCAGCGCGCGAAGCTGGAAGGGACACTTTCGGGCTGGGTACTGAATAGTCAACAAAGATTGTTCCTGCCCGATCTACGCAAAGAGGTTGTTTTGCCCGGCGTGCGTCTCGTGCTTGCAGGAAGACATAAAACCAGTCTTTCATGGATGGGAGTGCCAATGCGAGGTCAAAGTGTGGACGGACTGATTGCCATCAGCTCTTATCGTCCCAACGCTTTTGATCGCGCCGATTTGGAATTATTGACGGCATTGGCAGAACATGCTGCCCAGGCCATTGACAACTCTTTCCGTCACACGCAAGTGGAGCTTCAATCACACCTCGATAGCCTGACCAATGTTTATAACCATGGATATTTTCTCAAGTTGTTGGAAAGCCACATCAATAAGGCAGAGCAGGAGCATCAACCGATTAGCGCGATCATGCTGGACATCGATCATTTCAAACAATACAACGATAGATACGGCCATTTGGCGGGAGATGAAATATTGAGAAATCTCTGCAATATTATCAAAGGGCATCTTAAGCGCACGGATGCAGTGGGCCGCTGGGGCGGAGAAGAATTCGTCATTGCGCTTCCCAACGCGAACGGCATACAAGCTCAACAAATCGCCGAGCGTATTCGCGGATCTATGCTAAAGCTTTCTGTGCACAATTATGAACAAACCACAATTCCGATGCCAACCGTCAGCCAGGGAATTGCTATTTATCCTTTGGAAGCGGATGGGGTAATGAAACTCATCGACCTAGCGGATAAACGTTTATATGTTGCCAAAGAACGCGGACGAAATCAGGTAGAACCGGACAAAAGTCATTGGGAAAAACTTTACGAAACGAATAGTAAATAAAAGTCCGATTCTTCAAACGAATCGGACTTTCTTTTTTATTGCAAAACAGCGTGAAAAGCTTCAATGGTTTTGTTAATCGCCGCGTCATCAATCCAATAATGAGTCACCAAACGAAAGCGTCGCACGCCGGATGCGCTTACTAATATTCCACGATCCTTTAATTTATCAGTGATTTCATCAGTAGACAATTTGACCTGCGGCGCGAGATTGAAGAAAATCATATTTGTCTGCGGCGCGCCATCGAGAACTATTCCGCGGTTCTCACTCAGACCTTCAGCGAGGTTGCGCGCCCGTGCGTGATCCTCGCCCAAACGTTTGGTCATCTTCTCCAATGCAATCATTCCAGCCGCGGCCAATATCCCCGCCTGACGCATTCCACCGCCCAACATCTTCCGCAGACGATGCGCGCGTTTGATAAATTCTTTATCGCCGCACAATACCGAGCCGACCGGCGCGCATAATCCCTTGCTCAAACAAAACGTAACCGAGTCAACAGACGCAGTTAATTCTTTAACATTCACCTTCAACGCCGCGGCGGCATTGAAGACGCGCGCGCCGTCGAGATGAACTTTAAGTTTATGAGCGTGAGCAAAGTCCGCGATGCGACGCGTGGTTTCGGGAGTCTGCACCACGCCGCCGCAATGATTATGTGTGTTCTCGAGGCACACGAGCCGCGTGATCGGTTCATGTTGGTCATCGGCTCGGATCGCCGCTTCGATGTCTGAGAGCATAAGCGAACCGTCGGGTTGATTCACCAATTGACAAGAATGGACTCCGCCCAACACCGAAATTCCGCCCGCTTCGTGCAGAAAGGTGTGATTCTCTTTGCCGAGAATGACTTCATCGCCGCGCTGACAATGTGCAAGAATGCCTGCAAGATTTCCCATCGTTCCGGATGGAACAAATAAAGCCGCTTCTTTGCCGGTCATGTCCGCCGCCATTTCCTGCAAACGATTGACCGTCGGATCATCACCGTAAACATCATCACCGACTTCGGCCTTTGCCATCGCATCACGCATTTCAGGTGTGGGCTTAGTGACGGTATCGGAGCGAAGGTCAACGAATTCCATTTTTAATTTTCCTTTCTCAAAGAAGCGAGAACTCGAGTCAACTCTTCAGGTAATTGCGCTTCGAAAACTCTCGGCAGTTTTTCATTTGGCAAAATGATTTTGAGTTTTTGCGCATGGAGAAAATGCCGACTCAATGCAAGGCTTGATTTTTTTCTGCCATAGATTTCATCACCCACAATCGGACAACCGAGCAACGCGCAGTGCAAACGAATTTGATGCGTACGTCCCGTCAACGGATGAAATTCAAGCAAGGTGTGTTGTGGAAACGATTCAAGCGTTTTGTATTCACTAACGGCCGCGCGTCCTTTGCTTTCTGAAACAATCGCCATCTTCTTGCGATGACTTGCATCGCGGCCGATCGCGGCTTCGACTCTGCCGGATGGTGTTGGCGGTTTGCCATCCACTAAAGCGATGTAGGTTTTATCAACTTTACGCAATCGAAACTGATCCTGCAACCAGCGATGCGCCTTATCGTTTTTTGCAAGAATAATCAAACCGGATGTTTCTTTATCTAGACGATGAACCACGCCGGGTCGTTCCTCGCCGCCGATGCCTTCGATATCCGGTTCGTATCCAAGCACGGCATGGACCAGCGTTCCTGAATCATGTCCTGCCGCTGGATGAACCACCATGCCGGCAGGTTTATTGACAACAATCACATCTTCGTTTTCAAAAATAATATCGAGCGGAATATTTTCGCCGACCAAATCTGTCGGCAAGGATGGCGGAATGCGAACTTCAACAACAGATTTATTATCTAGCATCTGCCCGGACTTTTTGGCGGGCGCGCCATTAATCAAAACCAAGCCATCCTTGATCAATGCCTGCAGGCGCGCGCGCGAATAATTGGGCAGAGACTCAACCAAAAAATGGTCGAGCCGCTCCTCGTCTGATTTGTTGAAGCGAAAAGTAAAAATAGAATCGGTCACGAATTTGAGTCAGTCTTTTGGAGTGCGGCTTTTTTCTCGGCGCGTTCCTTCCACCAAACCCCGAGCAATAAAACGATCACGCCAATCGTGATGGACGAATCCGCAACATTGAAAACGGGAAACGTTCCAAGCGAAATAAAATCCGTGACCTTGGCTCGAAACAATCGATCTACTAAATTTCCGCTTGCGCCTGCGAGTTGCAAGATCAAAGCTACGCGTAGAGTCCAATCGCGCGAATCAATGCGCGGAAAATAATAAAAGATCAATGCAATCACAATGATCGCCAACACGGTAAAAACAGGGTTGCCGCTTTGAAACGAACCAAACGCCGCGCCGCTATTCGACCAATTAACAATGCGCGCATACGGACTGAGCCACGATAATTGTTTCGGAAGCCACTCAGTATCAAACGGTATATCCGTTCGCACCAGCCATTTCGTCCATTGATCGAGTCCGATAATTACTGCGGCCGGCAGAATTAAAATCAAATAATCACGC
>JBAUMB010000334.1:0-6828 GCA_049578465.1 Anaerolineales bacterium | reverse complement strand
TAGCCACTCCCGGTGCGATGACGACTGCCGAAAAAATCCGCAAGCAGGCTGAAGTCAAACGCACCGAGCAGAATAGCGAACTCAAAGAACTTGCTGATCATATCAACGGCATCACGCTGACGTTTTCTGCCAAAGCTGGAGAAACCGGAAAACTCTACGGTTCGATCACCACACAAGATGTTGCCAAAGCAATTGAAGAACAGACGCGTTACGAAGTCAAGCGCCAACAGATCGATATGCAGCCCATCCGCGAAGCGGGCGAATTCAAAGCGCATGTCCGCTTGACGATTGATCTGATCCCCGAAATAAAAATCATCGTTCACCGCGAAGGCGAAGTATTAGAGACCGAAGCGAAAGCCGCAGACACAACTGAAGAAAAACCGAAGCGCGCGCCGCGCGGCAGAAAGAAAGTCGAAGAGACAACGCCCGCTGAGGCTGAATCTAAAGAGTAAGAATTAATCAAGAAGAAATTCATCACCGGCTTAGCTAAGCCGGTGATGTTGTGTTAGATAGTAGCGTAATCCTGTGAGGCTGAAATCCTAATTTTGGCAGATAGACATTTTAGAAACTTTACTTATTTGTTAAAGAAGCGGTAAAATAGAAATGTAATCTCATGACTGAATCTATTGGATCAACACTCAAACAAAGGCGGGAAGCGCGGCATCTTTCCATCGAACAAGTCGCAGAACAAACTCGCGTTCGTATGCATTATTTGCAGGCGCTCGAGAACGACGATCTTTCTGCGATTCCATCCATGGTGCAGGCACGCGGCTTTTTACGTATCTATGCCGAATTTCTTGGATTGAATCTGGATGCGTTATCCTCGGCGCCGCGTTCAAATGAATCTCAATCGATAACATCACCGGTCGCTGCAACTGCCGAACCTCTACCGGCTCCTATTCACTCAAATATACCTGCATCTGATTCTCAACCGCGCCTGAGTTTGTTTGGCGGATTGCGCAATCGCTTCGCGCGGCGTCCATCATCAGAAGCGGTTGCTCCTGAACCGGAAGCTTCCGTTCCCTCCGAACCGGAACCTAAACCGGAAGAAGTATTCGTTCCGGTTCGCACTCATGAAGAATTGCCCGCCGCGCCCGAAGAAGTCAGTGTGCCAGAACAAATTGCTTTACCCGAACCAATTGTAAAGCCCGCGCGTGTTCGAAAGCCTTCAACCAGAAAAGCATCCAATAAAAAACCGGTGAGATCGAAGGCAAAAACTAAGACTGCTAAGGCAACAAAATCATCTAAGGCAAGTACAGGCAAAAAAACGCCGGTAAAAAAAAAGATGACGAAGTTGCCTTCGAGGAAAATCAGCCGCTCGAAGAAGAAAACATCGTTGAAGAAACCGCCTCGCCTGAAGCGCGCATCCTCGCCGCGCAAGTCGAGTTCCTCTCGTCCGCACCGCCGATTAATGAAACCGAATCGCAAGTCGGTGAAACCCTCGTCTCGGACGAAAAGCCGCAAGACGAAGCGCTCGCTCCCGAAGAAATCCCGCAAGTAATTATTGAAGATCAAGTTCAACCTGAACTGCGTGTTGATGCACAGACTCGCATCCCAGTTTGGCGCGCCGCGCTCTCAGTGTGGATATCAAGATTCGGAGAATCGCTGAATCAGCTTAGAGTTAAGAAAGAAGCGGAAAAAGAATCAAGCGCAGAAGCTCAACCAGAAACGGTCCAGTCGAATGTTAAAGAATTCAACCCGATGATCCAACCCGTTGATTCAGCAAAATCATCGCAGGAAATTTTTAACGATTTGGGTCAGCAATTGAGACAGCGGCGCGAAATGTTAAGCCTGACCGTTGAAGAAGTGGAACGACACATCCATGTGCGCGCGGCATTTCTGCGCGCCTTGGAACGCGGCGCTTTGGAGGAATTACCTTCAACGGTGCAGACGCGCGGAATGTTCGCCAACTACGCCAGCTTTTTGGACCTTGAGGTTGATTCGCTTTTGTTAAGGTTTGCGGATGGCTTGCAAGCGCGGCATCGCGAGCGGCACCCGCAAAAGCCCACGCGCGGCAAGCCAATCAAAGTCAATGAAAAGGTTCCGCCGTTGAGCAGTTTCATCGCGGGTGATTTATTGATCGGCGGCGGCATGATCATCCTTCTGATCATTTTTACGGTTTGGGGAGTAAGCCGCGTGATGGTCATGCGTTCCCAGTTCTATCCTCCGATGACCGCGCCTGCCATCCCAAATATTCTCTTGGAAACTTCACAACCCACGACTGAATCTCAACTGGTGACCGTCATTCCGCCACAAGATACACCTTCGACTGCCACGCCCATTGCCACTGTCATTACTGCCACGTTGCCTGCGAATATAAATGTAGAGTTGAATGTGATCGCGGTTGAACGCACGTATATGCGCGTGACTGTGGATGGAAAAGTTCAATTCGATGGAGAGGCTGTGGCCGGCACGGCTTATCCATTTGAAGGAAAAAATCAAGTGGAGGTTCTGGTCGGGAGCGCTTCAGGACTTTCTATCACGTATAATGGAAGCAATCTCGGCCTGATGGGAACTTTTGGTCAGGTAGTGGATAATATCTATACGGCGAAAGGTATAGTTACTCCGACTGCTACTCCGTTGCCCACCAATACTGCCACGCCTCGCTTCTCGCCCACGCCGACCATTACTCCATCTTTAGTGCCAACACCTACTGGAGAATAATCTTGACTTCAAAAACTTTTCATTTAGTGTCTTTAGGCTGCGCAAAAAATACCGTTGATTCTGATTCGATGGCGCAGTTTTTATTGCGCGATGGTTATCGCGCTGTAAATCATCCTGATCAGGCCGGCGTTTTGATCGTCAACACTTGCGGTTTTATCGGTCCGGCAAAACAAGAATCCATTAATGTTTTGCGCGAATTGGCTGAGGCAAAACATAACGGTCAGGTTTTGATTGCGGCCGGATGTTTGACTCAACGTTATGGTGCGGAAGTTGCAAAACAAGTTCAGGGCATCGATGGTATTCTCGGCACGCGCCGTTGGATGGATATTGTGCAAGTTGTGCGTGAGCTTCGTAAAGGTCCGCACCCTGAAACACTTTATCATTTGCCGACCGAGGCCGCAACCGTCGGGACCGACGAAGCTGGCGCGGTTCGAGCGAGCGTTGCCGGCGCTTCGGCTTATCTCAAAATCGCAGATGGATGCCGCCGTCCATGCGCGTTCTGCGCTATTCCATTGATCAAAGGCACGGCAGTCAGCCGTCCCATCGAAACGATCATTGATGAAGCGCGTCGTCTCAGCGATAATGGTGTGCGCGAATTGATTCTCATCGCGCAAGACACCACTGATTATGGTCACGATCTTGGGATGAAAGATGGGCTTGCGATTCTGCTGGAGCAATTAACGGATGCAGTTCCAGCAATGGATTGGCTTCGCATCATGTATGCGTATCCGGGTTATGTGACCGATCGCTTGATCGAAGTCATGTCAACGCGCAAACAAATTCTGCCATATCTCGATATGCCGCTTCAACATGCTCATCCGAAAACGTTATATCGCATGAAGCGTCCGTCGAATATCGAATGGGTGCATCGAACTTTGGGAAAAATGCGCGCATCGATTCCAAATTTGGCAATTCGTACAACGTTCATCGTAGGTTATCCGGGCGAGACCGAAGAGGAATTTCAGGCGTTGATTGATTTCGTAAAAGAGATTCGCTTCGACCGCGTCGGAACGTTTCAATTTTCATTCGAGCCGGGAACGACCTCCGAGCCGCTGGGTGATCCGGTTCCGTCTGAAGTTAAGCAGGAACGTTATGAGCGACTAATGGAACTTCAACAGTCCATTTCGCTTCAGGTCAATCAATCGTATGTCGGCAAGACACTAGATGTTTTGATCGAAGGCTACGATAACGGAATCTCAATTGGACGCTCGTATCGCGACGCGCCTGAAATTGATGGCATGGTGTTAGTTGAATCAAAAGCAAAGGTGGGCGAAATTATACCGGTCAAGATCACCGGTGCGATGGCATACGATTTGACCGCGATGCCAGTTCAACAACCAATTCAAATTTAATCGGTCGATTGATTACGCGGCTCGCATAAACGCTGTGGCGCCGAGGATCAATATTGCCAGAATCAAATTGGCGCGCAAAAGCCAGGCCGCGCGGTTTTGTAATTTCAGAGCCTCATCCTGGCTGGCTTTATCTTTTCTCAATAGCAAGCGCCGAATAGTTGGAAAGACATCCCAAGTTTGCACTGCGCTGACCACGATCAGCGTTACAACTAGAATGTGCTTCACTAAAAGAGCAATCGTCCATTGATTGCTCACGGAAAGAAAACCGTTGTAATGAATATTGAGGCTCATCTGAAATAAACCCGTCACGATCAGCAGACTCAAACTGAACCAAGCCGCCGGTTCCATCCGCTTTTGGATCGCGGCAATCAAATTCAATTGATCAAGTGGAGCCAGAGTCCGCGCGGCGGGTAATACAAGGATCGAGGTCGCGACCAAACTTCCGACCAGAGTCACTGCGGCGAGAAAATGAATCCAGAACGTTAGGGCAAGCGCCCAATCAGGAATGGCAGGCATTTTGTTAAGGAGTAGCAATTGGTGGAATACCGGCTGTGGGAGTTGCCGGGTAGCATTTATTGTATGCTTGGTTGAGACCCTTGGCCGCGGTTTGATCCAAATTGCCAATGGCTTGCGCGGCTTGATATTGTTTGACCGCGTCACAGTTCTGGCCTTGGGCTACAAGCTGATCGCCGTATCTCATCGCTGCATATTGATATCGCTCGGCGGCAGTCATTGTGCCATCCCACATCGCTGGATAAGCGGCATCAACTTGTTGCAGTTCGTTGGCGGCAGTTTCCCAGTCCAATTGCCAAAAGCTGGCCGCGTCAAGATATAGGCGCGCACCGTCTCGTAATGAGCTGGCATCCTTATCAAGCGGAGCGAAGCGTTCTGCCAGAGTTAATTCATAAATGCCGCCTTCAAGATTTCCCTGCTTAGTGATCAAGTCCACGCCGTAATTGCGAAACGCGTAATAGTATAAGCCATCCACTTGCGCTGTGTTGAATGTAGGATCCTGTTTGCGGAGTTGATCCAGTTCGGTTAAGGCATTCGCCCAATCGCCGGTTGCGACCAACTGTTGGGCGGTGGCGAACATCGCGGTCTGGCCGCGCACATCCGGCGTTGGAGTAAGAGTGGGTGTTGTCGTCGCGGTGGGGATGCTCATCTGCACCAGAATTTTTGCCAATTCAGTTTGCGCGCCGGGAAAGGATGGATCATTCTGAATGATGAAATTGAGGCGTTGCTGTGCCTGATAGTAATTTTTGCTTTGCTCATCTACCAACGCTAATGTGAATTGATCTGTCAACTGCTGACTGATTAATTGCGTCTTGGCTTGGTCACGCGTATCGATCGCACTTTGATAGCCGCCCCAGCCAGCCAATGCCAGCAAAACGATAACGCCGACGATGCCGATCAAAACGGAGCGCCAGCGCCGTTTTTTCTTAATAGGTTTTATGGGTTGTGTGTTTTCAATACTTTCAGACATGGCGATTATTATACTCTACAGAATTTAGGCTTTCGCTATTCTCATCCTTTCCTAACTTCAGAAACAGACGGACTTCTTTGTTTACGATAATCAACGCAATGATAGTACCGACGATCATTCCGACGATCGCGGTGATGACTGCACCGCCCGGAAGCTTCACTGCCAAGATGTAAGCCGCGCCGCCGCCAAACAACGCGGCGACTAATCCTTTGAAGATGACACCATCAATCTTAAGCGGTTCTTTCATACGATAATTGAGAATGATCAGCATCACGATGGCTTCAACCGTTAAAGAAAGTTCAGCCGCTGCAATCACCGGCGCACCGATTGATTTAAAGAAGATCAATCCTGAAATTCCAATGACTAAATAAATGATCAATCGAACGACAACCGTCGCTAACGGAATCAAGGACTCCTTGCGCGCGTAGAACGCGCGCGCTGCAATTTCTTGAAGCGCGTACCCGCATAAGGTGAGCATGTAAACGCGCGTGGTGAATGTTAATAAATCTGTCGCGGCATCATCGAAATGAAAAGCCGCACGAATCAGCGGATGAATCCCAGCGGCGATGATCGCACCAGCTGGCAGAGTTAACGCGATCAAAACTTGGAGGGCTTTCTCGATCGTTTGACGGAATCCGTTCCAATCGGCGCGCGCCGCGTATTCGGAAAGAGTCGGGAGCATGGCAGTAGCAATCGCGGTTCCTAATAAAGTTTCAGGGACCTGCATAATCATCCAGCCGTTGGTAATCGCGGAGAACGCACCTGCTGGCAAATATGAGGCGAGATAGGCGCGTGCCATGAACATCAACTGTACGCCCAGCACGGTCAACAAACGCGGCCAGAGCACCTTGAACATTTCAATCAAAGCCGGATCGCGAAGATCGAGCGAGGCTTGCCAACGGAATCCATATCGAATCAATCCGGGGATTTGGATGGCGAGATGTAATGCCGCGCCGATAATAACGCCATAAACCAAGCCATAGACTCCACAGCCAAACGCCGGAAATGACAGCGGCCCTAATGAATAAGGTTTGCTCGGCGCGAGGATCAACGCGCCGAATATTTGTCCGACGTTGTAAAGGATGGGAGCTAACGCGGGTAGGAAGAAATGTTGATTAGCTTGCAAAGCCGCGATGACCAGGCCGCTGATAGAAAAAATGAAAGTCGCGATCAAATCAATGCGCATCAGGCTCGCGATGAAATGTTGTTGATCAGGACTGACGCCGGGTGCGATCCACAAGCGGATGATCGGTTCCGCAAAAATGGCGACCAGCGCGGCGCCGATGCCGGTCACAATGAAAGCGAGGTTGGCGACGCGTGAAAATAAAT
>JBAUMB010000333.1:0-24660 GCA_049578465.1 Anaerolineales bacterium | reverse complement strand
TCTTACTTCTGTCCGAGAAATGACTCCCATCGAAATTCGCGGCAACGAATTATTCATCGGCGCGTCCGTCTCGCATACACATATCGTCGAATCTGAACTGGTTGCAAAAAATGCGGAAGCGCTCATTGAAGCCTGCAATTTGATTGGTGGACCGCAAGTCCGCAACATTGCGACTTTGGGCGGCAACGTTGCCCACGCCCTCCCCGCCGCTGACGGCACAATTGCATTAATGGCTCTGAATGCACAAGTTGAAGTTGCCAATCAAAAAGGAAATCGCCGCGTTCCAATCAACGAAATGTTCCTTGGACCTGGCAAGACCGCACTAGAAAAAAATGAATTGCTGGTCGGCTTTTATCTTCCTCTACAAAATAAGAATCAAGCTTCCGCTTTTAAACGAATCATGCGCCCACAAGGTGTAGCATTGCCGATCATCAATTTGGCTGTTTGGTTGATGCGCCAAGATGATCGAATCGCAGATATTCGAATCTCTGTCGGACCCGGCGGACCAAAGCCATGGCGTGCGTTAGCCAGTGAATCAGAATTACGCGGCAAGGAATTGAATGACAAAACGGTTTCGTCTGGTCTCGAGATTCTCTTACGAGATGTTCAGTTCCGCACCAGCCCGCATCGTGCCAGTTCAGAATACCGCCGGGAACTGGCAAAGAGTTTATTTAAAGACACACTTGAAGCCGCGTGGGAACGCACTTTAGATTTAGAGGTAAAACTATGAACGAAATTACTTTATCCGTTAACGGTAAGAAACATTCCATCCCTGCCAAACCGGGTGAGATGCTGGCTTCGCTTTTACGCGAACGCTTGAACTTGATAGGAACAAAGATTGGTTGCGAAGAAGCCGAATGCGGCACATGCACTGTTCTAGTAGATGGCGAGCCTATATTATCTTGCATTTATCCTGCCGCACGTGCGGACGGAAAAGAAATTGTCACCGTGGAAGGCTTAGCACAAAACGGAAAGCTTCACGCCTTGCAAGAAGCCTTTATTCAACACGGTGCGGTGCAATGCGGATTCTGCATTCCGGGTCAGCTTATGACCGCATATGCGCTACTTAAACAGAATCCGGATCCAAATCGAGAAGAGATTCGTTATGCGCTGAAGGATACATTATGCCGCTGCGCTGGTTATCCCACAATTGAAAATTCCATTCTTGCCGCGGCACGGTCTTTGAAAACAGGCGAACCGATCCAGCCGCCGAAAATTCAGCTCTCTGCAGAAAAATATCAAGTCATTGGCCAGATCGTGGAGCGGCCCGATGCCGAAGAAAAAGTCACGGGCCAAGCCAAATTTTCAGATGATCTTAAATTCGATGGGATGTTGTATGCGGCTGTGAAGCGCTGCGGAATCCCGCATGGTTTTCTGCGCCGATTAGATGTAAGCAAAGCCAAAGCCTTGCCCGGTGTTGAGGCTGTATTAACTGCTGAAGATATTCCCGGCGAACACAATCACGGCTTGGTTATTTTTGATTGGCCCGCTATTGTCGGAATAAACGAACGTGTTCGCTATGTAGGCGATTCAGTTGCAATCGTTGCCGCGCAAACTCAAGAGATCGCTGAACACGCCGTCAGTTTGATCGAAGCGGATTTTGATCCGCAGCCGATCATCAGCGATCCCGTTCAGGCGCGTCAACCAGATGTGCCGAGCTTACATAAATCAGGCAATTTGCTCAAACATATTAAAGTCCGCAAAGGAAACATGGAGCAAGGTTTTGCGGAAGCCGATGTAGTGCTGGAACATGTTTTCCATACGGCGATTACCGAGCACGCATTTTTGGAACCCGAATGCAGTATCGCCGTGCCGCTTGAAAACGGACGCATGGAAATTTATGTCGGCTCACAAATTCCTTATCAAGACCGCGAGCAAGTTGCGCGCATTCTCGGCTGGAAGGAAGATCGCGTACGTGTCGTTGGACAATTGATGGGCGGAGGCTTCGGCGGCAAGGAAGATATCGCGGGTCAAGTACACGCCGCGTTATTGGCGAACGTAACGCATCGTCCGGTAAAGTTGCTTTTTGATCGCCACGAAAGTTTATTGGTCCATCCCAAACGACATGCCACACAAATTCGAGTCAAGATCGGCGCGAAGAAAAATGGCTGCCTCACCGCGGTTGATACCGAACTTTACGGCGATACCGGCGCCTACGCATCGCTCGGCGAAAAAGTGATGACGCGCGCCACCACGCATTCCGCTGGACCTTATGAAGTTCCGCACGTCCGCGCCGACTGTTATGCCATGTACACCAACAACCCGCCTGCCGGTGCATTCCGTGGCTTTGGCGTGACGCAATCCGCTTTTGCGGTTGAAAGCATGATGGACATGCTCGCTGAGAAACTCAACATGGATCGCATTGAATTGCGCCGCATGAATGCATTGCACGTCGGCAGTGTAACGAACACCGGACAACTATTGCGCGACAGTGTTGGACTGACCGAATGTATTGATAAAGTCGAAGCCGAGATGATTCGTTTAACGGGAGATAATAATCCGTTCGCACCTCGACCCGTAGCGGACGCACCTCACCTTGTGCGAGCCTGGGGCTTCGCAGCTGGATACAAAAACACTGGTCTCGGTGGAGGCTCACCCGATAAATCAGGTGTGGAAGTTGAACTGTATGAAGATGGTATTGTCGAAGTCCGCACCTCCGCCGCAGAATTGGGACAAGGCTTAGTCACAGTTCTAAGAATGATCGTTGCGGAAGAATTATCCATGCCGCCACAAAAAGTTCGCGTGCTTGTGATGGATACCGATCTAACTCCCGACGGCGGTCCCACCACTGCTTCGCGTCAAACGTATGTAACAGGCAACGCGGCGCGTATGGCTGCAAAAACTTTACGCGCGGCGATGACTTCTGCATTGGCGGAAAAATATGATCAGCCGCCGGAAAAGATTCATTACATCGAAGGATTAGCGCAGGTGGATGGGCATTCCGTCGGGTTGAGCGATGTATATGTTGAAATGAAATCCAATGGACAGGAACCGCGCGCGCTATATGAATATTGGGCTCCGGCAACAAAGCCGCTTGGCGAAGGCGGAGATATGCACGTCGCATTCTCTTACGCCGCGCAAGCCGCAGAAGTGGAAGTCAATACCAATACCGGCGAAGTGCGCGTGTTGAATGTGATTGCCGCGAACGATGTTGGACGAATCATCAATCCGCTTGGATTGCAAGGACAAGTAGAAGGCGGCATCGTGATGGGACTCGGCAACGCACTGACTGAACATTTCATTGTCGAAGAAGGACGCGTGATTACGGATCGCTTGGCGCGCTATCGCATTCCGGGAATAGCGATAACTCCAAATATCATTCCAATTATGGTTGAACATCCCACCAACGATGGTCCCTACGGTGCGAAAGGTGTTGGAGAAATTGTGAGCATCCCGACCACGCCTGCTATTACCAATGCAATCTATAACGCAGTCGGTGTGCGCGTGGATAGTTTGCCTGTTGACCAAGAACAAATTCTATGGGAATTACAAAAAGCATCGAAAGTGCAAACCGCATAGACAAAAATTTCAAATCAAAAAGTGCTAGCAAAATTTGCCAGCACTTTTTTCATTAAACAAAATTTCTTCAAAAGATTTCCTACGCGAGATTCTTAATGCATGGCTTCGTCCATCGAAATGCCCGCCATCATTAATCCGATCTGCTCAACAGTGGCTTGACCGCGCTCAACAATCCCGACGATTTTTCCTTCGTACATAATTGCAATTCGATCAGAGAGAGTTCGGATTTCATCCAAATCTTCTGAGATTAACAAAATAGCTGTGCCTGATTCGCGTTGTGCAAGCAGGCGTTGGTGGATATATTCGGTCGCGCCGATGTCAACACCGCGCGTGGGTTGTGCCGCAATCAACGCTTCAGGGCGGCGCGATAGCTCGCGTGCCATGATCAATTTTTGGATATTGCCGCCGGAAAGGTTTTTGAGCGGCGTATCGAGGCCCGGTGTTTTCACAGTGAATTCATTGATCAGGTCAATTGCATGTGATTCCATCCGAGGAAAATCAAGGAAGATGCTGTGTGTATATTGGCGAGATGAATGATCGTGCAAATAAATATTTTCTTCAACCGAGAATTCGCGAATGGCTCCATCCCGCATGCGTTCTTCGGGAATATAAGCCATCCCCGCATCTATTCTCTGATTGAGTGTAGATGTAGTGATATTTTTTTTCCCAACCATAATATTTCCAGCAGTGGCTTTCCGCATTCCCGCAACACATTCAGCCAGCTCACGCTGTCCGTTACCAGAGACGCCTGCCAGGCCCAGAATTTCACCGGCATGGATATCAAGATCGACTCCATGTAAAGCCTCGGTGCCGCGATCTCCCATTGTTTTGAGTCCGTCGATCTTAAGCGTGACCGCTCCCGGCTTGAGCGGACGCGGTTCCAATTCTTTTAATTCACGCCCCACCATCATCTTAACTAATTCATCACGCGTGACTTCACGCGTTGGACGCGTACCGATCACTTTTCCATCGCGCAAGACAGTGACGCGGTCACTGATATCCTTCACTTCATGCAGTTTGTGTGAAATGAAAACCAGCGAATGACCCTCGCTGACCATGCGGCGCAACGTTGCAAACAAATCGTTGACTTCCTGCGGCGTCAGAACTGCGGTCGGTTCATCTAGAATAATCAGGCTCGCTCCGCGATACAAGGCTTTCATGATCTCAACGCGTTGTTGTTCACCAACGGAAAGCTGCCAAACATACGCGCGCGGTTCAACATTTATTCCATATGCCTTTGAAAGTTCTTGAATGCGCTTCGTAACTTTATCCAGATCAAGCAGAGGTTCGCGCGAAGAACGAAGTCCAAGCGCCACGTTTTGTGCAACGGTTAGAGTCGGAACCAGCATAAAGTGTTGATGAATCATCCCGATGCCGGCACGGATCGCGTCGGCGGGCGAACGGAAAACATTAGGCTTGCCATCAATAATGATTTCGCCCTCATCCGGCTGATACAAACCATATAATTGCCGCATCAATGTACTTTTGCCCGCACCATTTTCGCCGAGCAAAGCGTGGACTTCACCGGCTTTTACATCAAATGAAACATCAGAATTTGCTAACACACCGGGAAAACGTTTAACAATGTTGCGCATCTCGACATGTTGGATACGGCGGTTTTGAGTCGATTGAGTTTCAGATGTCATGGTTCACCGGAGTCTTTTATTGATCAAACAACTTCAACAAGCAATCCCCTCTCCTGTCAATAAACAGGAGAGGGGTAATATTTTCACAACCTTTATGGTTGAACGCCAATGCTTGCATTCTTAATGCCAGCGATCGCGGCATCACCAGCCGCTTTCACGTCAGCGGGCAGACTATATGCCGAATTGTAAACAATGCTCAAGCCGCCATTGGACAGGGTCAGAGTATATTGAGAGCCACCCAATGTTCCAGCTTGATGCTTGGCAATCATATCCTTCAACATGCCGGTCCAATCGTAGACCTGACTCGAAACAACCAAACTAGGAGCCAAGGAGGATTGATCAGCCTGAGTGCCAAACCACAAGACATTGCCTGCATCCTTGGCCGCGCCAATCGAGCCAACTACAGACTGCGATGAGCCGGTCAGGATATCAGCGCCAGCAGCAATTTGGGTCTTGGCCGCGGCGGTCATCAGACCTACGTCGGAGAATGATCCAGTCCAAGTCGTATTGACTTTGATGGTCGGATCAACTGAAGCGACGCCTTGTGTGAAGCCATCAATATAAGTTTTGGCATCACCCACGTCAACAGGTCCAGTCACGCCGATGACTTTGCTCTTGGTAAGCTTGGCAGCCATCACACCATTGACGTAGCCGCCCTCTTCTGCAGCAGCGGTGTAAGCATAGACGTTCTTCATGCCGAATGTATTAACGTCCGTTCCCCAGGCAAAGGTCGTATTGGGGAAATCAGGAGCAATATCCTGCACTGATGAACCGTACTGCGAGCCATGAGCGATCACAATATCATAGCCTTTGCTAGCATAATCGCGGATAGCCGCGGCGGCATCCGGAACACTGAACAAATTGTCAGTATATGCAATCTCCAGTGCCGATGAACCACCCATATCTTTCTGCACGGATTGCAAAGCAACCCACATGGATTGACTGAAGGCCGCATCATTTGTGGCGCTCGGCATGATGACCGCAATACGGAACGTTTTCGAAGCTGCGGGAGCCGGTGTTGCAGCTGGTCCGCATGCAGTGAACAGCATGGCAACCAACAATAACCCTACGATCAGCAAACTTTTTTGTTTCATTTTCTTCCTCCTACAGAAGAATCGTTTATTTTATTGAGATGGCCGGCTTATATTACGCCAGCCGTTAGCAAAAGTGACATTTGTTTTTTTTGTCTATTTCTTGCCGCTTCACCTCCTTGCCAATTTAGATTCAACTTTCACCTCTTTCGAAAGGTTTATTGAGTGCAGCTGGCTGGCGCGCGCGATTGACACTAACCATCAGCGCCGCGATCGTCATCAGGTAAGGAAGCATCACAGCGACATCAGATGAAATTTTAACGCCAAGGACCTGCATCCATAGTTGTAATGAATTTACGAAACTGAACAGCAACGCGCCTCCAAGGACTCCAATGGGACTCCAGCCGCCGAAATAGACCAACGCCACGGCAATGAATCCCTGACCAGCTGTCAAGTTATCCTGAAACAAATTAACCACTGCCGTCGACAAGGTAGCTCCAGCAAGACCAGCCAGTATCGCTCCAAGGCAAACGCTGAAATAGCGTATGCGGTCTACGTTGATTCCCAATGAATCAGCGGCCGCCGGATTCTGACCAACCGATTTGATTTTGAGTCCCAAGGTCGTCTTATTCAGTATCCACCAAGCAATCGGAACAAGCAGGAAGGCACCATATACTGGAATGCTATTTTGAAACAGAAGTTGACCTACTACGGGGATATCACCTAGGAGAGGAATTTTGAGAGGCTGAAATCCATTAATCGTTTTCACGGTTCCGATTGTGGTCTCAAATAATAAGCTCGACATGCCATATCCAAACAGATACAAACCAATGCCGCTAATGCCCTGCTCGGCTTTTAGAGTAACGCTAATAAAGGACATTAACAAGCCCATCAACAACCCAATAATCACAGCAGTCAACAAGGCCAGCCAGAGGTTCCCTGTATTCAACGCCACATAAAATGCTCCATATGCGCTAAGCAACATAATTCCTTCCACGCCTAGATTCACAACGCCGGAGGTCTGAGCAAAGGTTTCACCAATGGCGGCAAAAAGAAATGGCGCCGCGAGGGGGATCATCGTTTTCAAAACGCCAATGACTTCTTTCATGATTTCTCCTCTTCGTTTTGCACGCCCATATTTCGCCGAGCAGCCCAACGCCGCGACCAGAGCGCCGCTCCAGACACGAATAGCACGATCAAACCGAGCATGGCATTGATCAGGGATGATGGCACCTGCACAGTACGCTGCATTTCATTTGCGCCCACCAGCAATCCCCCAAACAAGATCGCGGCGGGAATCAAGCCCAATGGATGCAAGCCGCCGAGCAAAGCGGCTACAATGCCCGTGAAGCCATATCCGCTAGTGATGCCATCCAGCAAGCGATGTTGCACACCCATGATTTCAATCGCACCTGCTAAACCGGCAAAGCCTCCTGCTAAAGTCATCGAAAATGCTTGATAAAAGGGGACATTGATTCCCGAATAACGTGACGCATCTGGATTTAGACCAACCGCGCGGATGCGATACCCAATCGTTGTGCGCCACAAAAAGAAATACACCAGGATAGCCAACACCAGTGCGAGAATTGCTCCAGCATGCAACAGCGTCTGAGGGATCAAGCGAGGCAATGTGGCCTGCTCAGGAATACGTGCAGATTGAGCCAGAAATGTCCCAGCGGCAATTCCGGCCGGATCCATCAAGGGCCCGCGAATGAGAAGATACATAAATTGCTGAGCGATGGAATTCATCATGATCGTACTTAAAATTTCATTGACGTGTAAGCGGGCTTTAAGAATGCCGGGGACAAATCCCCACACCGCTCCGGCTAAGAAACCAACCAGTAGTGTTGCGGGAAACAAAAGCCATCCGGGCCAGGTATTAAAAGTCAGTGGAAACCAGGTAGCCGCAATGGCGCCGAGAATGATCTGCCCCTCTCCGCCGATATTTATCACGTTAGCACGAAAAGCAATACAGATTCCCAAACCCACCAACAATAAAGGAGTAGCCTTTACCAGCGATTGCGTAATTCCTGAAACACTGCCAGCCGCACCGTCAACTAGCGCCGCATATGCAACAATCGGATTAGCCTTCAGAATGATAAGCATCAAAGCGCCAATCAAAAGCGCTGCCAATACTCCTGCCAATGGCAACAGCAAGTGCAACACAACATTGGTCCAGTCAAAGGCCGGTCGATGGAGCGAAGGGGAATTGCTGTCTGTTTTCTTGGCTTGCATGTATTTTCTCCGATGCGGTTCTGAAGTGTCAATTACCTATAAAATCATTTTGACTATGACGACCATAAACGCGTTTTGTTCAAAAAGCTATTTTCCAATACGCCGGATAACATGAAAATCAAAAAAATCGGAAACAAACTTACTAACCGAAAAGTCTACGACGAAGTTATCGTTTGTGAATAATTTTGCCTCCATTTTTAGCAATGGAGTCTTGGGCGGGATTTTCAATTGACGTGCTAGTTTGTTATCAGCCGCGACGGAGGCTAGTCTGGTAAATGAAAATGTGAGCACGGGCCGACCGCGCTTAAGTAGAATGTCAAGCACAGAGCCGCGAAATTTTGCGCCCAGGTCCCGTTGGCGCATGAACTTGAGAGGCAATATATCTGAAAGATTTGCCACCGGCTTGGCGCCCACCAAGATAATGCGAACTACAGATAGAATCGGTTCGCCTAATTCACATTCCAACCCGGCGATTTCAACAGACGTTGCGGAGCGTTCTTCGATCTTTGCTTCCCCCATTTCGGTCTTTAATCCCATGCGGTGAGCAATATGTTCAATGCTTTCGAGTACCTCCAAACCGCCATCGAGGCGATTCTGGTAGGATGGCGAAATATATGTGCCTACTCCATGTTTGCGGACGATTAGTCCTTCCATCTCAAGTTTATAAAGTGCTTCGCGCAAAGTAGGACGCGATATCCCCAACTGCTCCGCAAATATTCCCTCCGGCGGCAATTTCTGCCCGGGTTGATACGCACCGCTCTGGATCAGATCGCGCAGATAAAACTGCGCCTGATAATGAAGAGGCTGGTTGGTCGTTTTGATCCGTCTCAATTCGGAAGCCATACTGCCTTTGCCATCTATATCATCAGAGGTCTGACCTCTGACAACTATACCTAATATAACAAATTTCTTATTCAAAAGCATGTGTCATTTGTCACATTGAAGACGGTAACAATCAATTTTAAGAATGGAAATGTATAGATATTAAAGCAGGCAGCATTACAAGGTAAATCAAAAATGATGCTAGCAAAACCTGCTAGCATTATTTGAATGAAGTGTAATTCATTTCTCTTTGAGGTTGTTCCAAATCTCTAACTACTTACTCGTTCCCGCAAAACCTTGATCAAGGCATTGATCAATTCGGTGGGCACTTGACTTGACGTCCCGCTTGATACTTGAGTAGATTGAGTACTGGAAGCTGAACTCTGCGATACTCCCGAAAGGATTCCTCCGAGATCATCTCCGCCCGGGCCTTCTCCATCGGGGCCGCCAAAACCACCACTACTTAGAGTGCTAGTTGTTTTGCTGGAACTTTGCACGGAAGTATTCAGTCCTTGCTCAAAAGCGGCGACATCTTGCTCGGTAAGTTTCATGGCCGTGATAGTTTGAAGTTGACTCGGCGTGAGCGTTTTCTTAATTTGACCGACCGCCGCATCAACCTCTGCTTGAGCCGATGTATCACTATCAGCTAAAACTTTCATCACCTCCCAAAGCGGCAAAAGCTCCGAAGCTTGGTCTGCGGTCACGGCTTGATCCGTACCCTCGAGCTTCAAGATACCAACAATTAACTCCGCTTGCCCTGAAAATGATTTTGTCTTTGAAGTGGTTGTAGACTGACCTGATATTGATGCCGTGCCACATGCCGCCAGCACCAAAGCCATAAGAATCACAATTATGATCATTTTGTTTTTCATAGGATCTCCTTTTGATATTTCAAAACTGTTTCATCACGTCTCAAGTTTACAAAATCAAGCTGTGAGTTCGCCAAGAGAAGGTTGAGAGAAGGTTGAGAAAGATTCTCCGCGGAAGACTCTTAACAGCAATTTCTCAGCATAATTATGTAAGATACAATAAGAAATTAAAACCGGACCAAATGTTTAGTTGGACAGTCTGATGGATACTGTATTGATTGTTGATGATGATGTGAAATTGCTCAAAATGCTGCAACGCACTTTGACATATGAAGGCTTACAGGTTGTCACTGCGTCGAACGGCGAAGAAGCTTTGAATCAAGTGGATGCTTGCAAACCTGATCTTCTCATTGTGGATTGGATGATGCCAAAGATGGACGGCTTGACCGTCATACAGGAATTGCGCGCAGAAAAGAATCCAGCCATGATCTTAATGCTGACCGCGCGCGATGCACTTGAAAACCGCGTCGAAGGATTGCAGAGCGGCGCAGACGATTATCTCGTCAAGCCGTTTGCGCCAGCGGAACTGGTGGCACGCGTCCATGCTTTGTTGCGGCGAACCGATTCAAAGTCCGCGAAAGAGGCGGTGGAGTTCGCTGATATTTCTCTCGATCCAATCACGCGCGAAGTCCGCGTCGGAGAAAGAACTCTTGATCTGACGAAGACCGAATTTGATCTGTTGGATTTCTTTATGAGGCATCCGCGTCAGGTGTTGGAACGCGCACAAATATTAAATAATGTTTGGGGATATGATTTTGGCGGCGATGATAACGTGCTGGAAGTTTATGTTGGATATTTGCGAAAGAAAATAGAAGCGGGCGGACATGCGCGCATGATCCAAACTGTGCGCGGCATCGGCTATGTGTTGCGTGCGGAGCGAGCGGAATAATGTCAATTCGATTTCGTCTGACCTTGCTTTATAGCGCCATCCTTGCATTGACCTTGATCGTGTTTGGCACCGCGCTCTATACGATTCAAGCGCAAGAGACGATGAACGCGCTCCAAGCCAATTTGATTCAAAGCGGCAACGGACTCGCTCAATCCATTTTGAACAATTATCTTAATCCAAATCCGCTGCCGAAACCACCGGGACCACCGCCCGTGCCAATTGAAACACTTTCAGGAGATCAGGCGTTCAATCAATTGCGAGAACGCGTGATAGTGCGCGTGCTGGATTCAAATGGCGCGTTGGTGGCTAGTCCATTCGCGGGACAAGATCAGGATAACACAGCTCAAGCTTTGCCGCTCGGGTCTGATGGGCTTCAAGTTTTAAAGAAGAATAAAGTTTGGTGGGAAACTTCTTCAGCGAGCGGCGACCAATTGCTCATCTATAATGTCCCGGTGATTTATCAGGGAAACGTACACTTCATCGTTCAAGTCGCGCAGTCACTGGCTGAGCGCGATCAGACACTTGCGGATTTAAGCCGCACACTTATCATCGCCAGTCTGCTGACTATTTTGATTGCATTCGGCATCGGATGGATTCTTTCGGGCGAGTCTCTGCGCCCCATTCATCGCATTACTCAAACTGCACAAGTCATTGGCAAGGAAAGTGATTTCACGCGGCGCGTGGATTATAAAGGACCCAACGATGAGATCGGACAATTAGCAAGCACTTTCAATTCCATGTTGACGCGTTTGCAGGATGCCTATCAAGGAGTGAGCCGCACGTTGAAAATGCAACGCGACTTTGTAGCGGACGTCTCTCACGAACTACGCACACCGCTGACGACCATCCGCGGCAATCTGGAATTATTGCGGCGCGAGCCTCCGATTCCACACGATGAACAATCCGATGTTCTGACCGATGTGGTGGATGAAAGTGATCGTTTGATTCGGTTGGTGAATAATCTTCTGATTCTTGCGCGCGCCGACGCCGGTCAAAGTTTGACGCGGGAAACGTTTCCCGTTCGCACCGTGATCGAAGATGCTTGCAAACAAGCACGGCAATTGGATCGTCAGCGAAGAATTATCGAAGATGTGCAAGATGTTTCCGTGATTGGCGACCGTGACGCTACAAAACAAGTTCTTTTGATTTTGCTAGATAATGCTATCAAATATACAACCGAAGAGATTACAGTATCGGCAAAAGCCGCGGGAAATCAAGTTTTGATTTGCGTCAGCGATCAGGGCCCGGGAATTTCATCAGAAAAACTTGATCGCGTTTTTGATCGTTTTTATCGCGGCGGGACAGATTCAAATATCCAAGGATTTGGTTTGGGCTTGCCGATTGCAAAAGCTTTGATCGAGAGTCAAGGTGGAAAAATAGAAATCCAAAGTGAATCAACGCTCGGCACAATTGTAAAGATCGGTCTGCCTTCAGCAAAAACAACAGGGTAACTGCAATAGGCAAATTAGCAAATTGATTTACACCAACTTTGGGGCAATCTTCAAATCAAATGCTATACTTAAGGGCAGGAATTCACAAGGAGCAGGCATGTTCCAATCCATACGATCCTTCCTTAATGCCCCAGTCTTTGCTGAAGAAGAAAAAACACTGCTGGCAAAACACTTGACTAGCATCGCGCATATCTTGCTGGTCAGCACAACCCTGTTTGTGATATTCGCATCCATCCTTTCCCCCATACTACTTCCTCATATGGTACTGGTCATTCCTTGGTACATCATCATATTCGGAATCTACTTTCTAATCCATCGAAGGCTTCTAAAAGCAGCCAGCCTTTTGATGGTAGCCGGTTTATGGATCGTCCTTACCTTTTCAGCCGCGGTGAGTGGTGGGACGAGCGCTCCGGCATTTGCGGGGAATGTAATTGTGATTCTCACTGCCGCATTATTGCTTGATCAAAAATCAGCGATTATTTTTGCAGGCTTAGGAATAGTCAGCGGCTTATCGATGATGTACGGGCAGGAAGCGAATCTCCTGCCCATGCCTTCGCCAGAATTAAACACCCCGGAATCTTTTTGGGTGGCACAAGCAATCTATTTTTTGGTCGCCATCATGCTGGTTCGAATGTCAACCGAAAAAGTTGAGCGCGCTTTGCATTACGCTCAAAAAGAATTATCAGAACGCAAACGCGTCGAAGACGAGTTGCAAGGACAGCGGGATTTTGCCGTTCAGGTGATGGATACCTTGGGACAAGGCGTCACCGTCACGAATGCGGACCGACATTATGAATATGTGAATCAGGCGTATGCACGCATGCTCGAACTTTCTCCTCCCGAAATTATCGGAAAGACACCAAAAGATTTTGTCATCGAGGACGAGATCGAGGAAATCGATAAGGCACATGAACGCCGAATGCAGGGTGAAGTTTCAAGTTATCCAACCCAATTGCACAGAGCGTCCGGGGAAATTGTCCATGCGCTGGTAACCGCTTCACCTCGCTGGCAGGATGGAAAGATTTCCGGATCCATTGCAGTGATCACCGATTTGTCAGAGCAAAAAAAACTAGAGGCCGAGCAATCCCAGCTGTTGTCCAAAATGGAGCGCCGAGCCATCCAGCTTCAAACCGTCGCTGAGGTATCGCGGGCTATTTCATCTATTCTTGATCTGGATTTGCTATTGCGACGCGTTGTTGAATTAATTTGCCAACACTTTAATTTTTATTATGTCGGCTTATTCCTTGTTGACGGTCAAAAGCGGAAAGCGGTATTACATGCCGCGACGGGAAATATGGGGGAAAAAATGCTGCGGGCACATCACTCACTCGAAATCAATCACTCGTCAATGATCGGATGGTGCATCTCCAATAAAAAAGCCCGCATCGCGCTGGATGTTGGAAAGGATGCGGTTCGATTCAATAATCCTCTTTTGCCTCTGACGCATTCGGAAATCGCACTTCCTTTGATATCGCGCGGTGAAGTCATCGGAGGCGTATCGATTCAATCCGAAAAAGAAGCGGCATTTTCCGAAGAAGACATCACCACCCTGCAAGCCATGGCTGACCACGTTGCCAACGCAATTGACAACGCGCGCTTATTTACAGAACGCTCTGAATTAATCAACGAGTTGGGAAGCCGCAATGCAGAATTAGAGCGTTTCACTTATACCGTGTCGCATGATCTTAGATCGCCATTGATTACAATGCGCGGATTCCTAGGATTTTTGGAACAAGATGCCCTTTCGGGAAATTCTGAGCGGCTCAAAAAAGATATCCAACGGATCATCACGGCCACTGAAAAAATGCAACAACTGTTGAACGAATTGTTGAAGCTCTCCCGCGTCGGACGCGCATTAAATCCGTCTGAAGAGATTTCTTTCATGACCATTGCTCAGGAAGCAATTGAATTGGTGCGCGGCCGATTGGATGCAAATGCTATAAAAGTAGAGATAGACGAGAATCTGCCCAAGATATTTGGAGATCGATCCCGGCTGGTGGAAGTCGTTCAAAATCTGATTGACAATGCGGCGAAGTTTATGGGAGATCAACAAAACCGGATTATTCAAATTGGAACGTCCGGAAAAGAAGCGGATGGCAAATCAATTTTGTTTGTGCGGGATAACGGAATTGGTATTGCCCCACAATTTCAGGAGCAGGTTTTCGGTCTCTTCAATAAACTGGATCCGCAATCGGAAGGAACCGGCGTGGGACTTGCGCTGGTAAAACGAATCATCGAATTTCACGGCGGCAGAATCTGGATTGAATCGGACGGGAAGAACGGCACGATCTTCTACTTTACACTTCCTTCCACGCAGGGCACTGGACAAAGCGCGTCAAGCTGAGAAGAAATTCGCTCGCTAAAAATTAGCATGAATTGAACCGCGCGGAATTTCATTCGGATCGTAAGGCGTGACTTGATAGACGTAATAATTCAGCCAGTTCGCAAATAAAAGATTTGAATGTCCGCGCCAGCGAACTTGCGGGATGCGCGTCGGATCATCATTCGGATAATAGTTCACCGGCACATGGATCGGTAGACCTTTATTGACATCGCGGTCGTACTCTGACTTAAGTGTGAGCGGATCATATTCCGAATGACCGGTGACAAAGATGTGACGCCCATCTTTTGTGGCAACGATATAGACACCGGCTTGATCTGATTCCGCAAGGATTTGCAATTCGCTGACTTTCTCAATGTCCGCGCGGCGGATCTCAGTGTGACGCGAATGCGGGGCGAAGAAAATGTCATCGAAGCCGCGCAACAAACTTTCCGTTGCCGAAAGTGTGCGATGCTCGAAGACGCCGAACATTTTTTGAGGCAGATCGTATTTTGGAATTCCGTACCGATGAAAGAGTCCCGCTTGCGCTCCCCAGCAAATATGCAGAGTCGACTCGACGTTCGTTTCAGCCCAATCTAAGATGTGAGTCAGTTCATCCCAATAATCAACTTCCTGGAACGGCAATTGCTCGACCGGCGCGCCCGTGATAATGAAACCGTCGAACTTGTCGCCGCGGATCGCATCGAAGGTGACGTAATGATTAAGCAGATGTTCCGCGTCTGCATTTTTGGAATCGTGTGTTGCCGTATGAACCAATGTGATTTCAACTTGCAAGGCAGAATTGCTGAGCAACCGGAGTAATTGAGTTTCAGTTGCGATCTTTGTGGGCATGAGATTTAGAATCGCAACACGCAGAGGACGAATATCCTGCTGAATGGCGCGTTCTTCGCCCATGATGAAGATATTTTCATTTTCAAGGATTGCTCGTGCAGGAAGCGTGGACGGAATTTTTACTGGCATATCAGCTTTCTCCCCTCTCCCTTTAAGGGAGAGGGGAAATGACGAAGCTTACGCATTGAGCGCTTGATCGAGGTCCCACAAAATATCGTCGATGTCTTCCAACCCAACGCTGAGTCGAATAAAGTCAGGGCTGACGCCGGCCGCAACTTGATCTTCGGGAGTTAATTGACTGTGCGTTGTGGTTGCAGGATGAATAGCGAGGCTCTTCGCATCGCCGACGTTGGCGAGGTGGCTGAAGAGTTGCAGGCTCTCGATGAACTTTTTACCCTTTTCCACGCCGCCTTTGATTCCAAATCCGAGAATCGCGCCCGCGCCTTTCGGCAAATATTTTTTGGCGCGCGCATAATCAGGATGGCTCTTGAGTCCGGGATATTTCACCCAATTGACCTTTGGATGCTTTTCGAGATATTCGGCGACAGCTTGGGCGTTCTGAACATGGCGTTCCATGCGCAGGCTCAAAGTTTCGATGCCTTGAATGGTCTGCCAACTGTTGAATGGAGCCTGGCAAGCGCCAATGTCGCGCAGAACTTGGACGCGCGCTTTGATCGCAAATGGCGGCAAACCGGCTTCTTTCAAATCGGCATAAACCAAGCCATGATAGGAAGGATCGGGCGTGGTGAAGTTTTCAAACTTGCCGCTCCGCCAATCATAATTACCTCCGTCCACAATGACGCCACCAATGGTTGTTCCGTGTCCGCCAATGAATTTCGTGGTGCTGTGCACAATGATATGCGCGCCCCATTCAAAGGGTCGGAAGAGATAAGGCGTGGCGAAGGTATTGTCAATCATCAAGACCAGTTTATGTTTCTTAGCAATCTCACTTACTTCCTCAAAAGGAAACACAGCAATATCCGGATTGCCTAAAGTCTCTCCGTAAATAATCTTGGTGTTGGGTTTGATCGCCTTTTCAAAATTCTTCGGATCGGTCGGGTCAACAAAAGTGACATCGATGCCGAGTCTTGGAAACGTATATTGGAATTGATTGTATGTTCCGCCGTACAAACGGCTCGATGAAACGATATGATCGCCGGCCTGGCACAAAGTGAAAATAGCCATTGTTTGCGCGGCATGACCTGAACTTGAAGCGAGTGCCGCAACGCCGCCTTCCAATGAAGCGAGACGCTGTTCAAGCACATCGGTGGTTGGGTTCATGATACGGGTATAAATATTTCCCAACTCTTTAAGGGCAAATAAATTCGCGGCGTGTTCCGTACTTTTAAATTGATAGCTCGTTGTTTGATACAACGGCACGGCGCGGCTTCCTGTGGTTGGGTCGGGACTATAACCCGCGTGAAGCTGGCGGGTGGCAAAACCATATTGACGAACATTGGATGCAGACATTTGTTTCTCTCCTTGTTTGAATTTACCCGCCCCTCAGGAGAGATAAAAAATACCTCTCCTGAAAGCCAAGAAGAGGTACACGCGTATACCATCCTCTCATCTTCCAGTGATCGAATAGCAGATGCTATTCGCTGTCGGAGTTGGCACCTTGACTTGCGTCAGGTTGCCGAGGCGTCATCGGGCCGTTCCCTCAGCCTCTCTGGATAAGAGCGAGTATTTAATTATTAGCGGCGATTTATATCAAACGATACACAAAATGTCAAGGGCTACAACAGATTCTCTTTGACCAATAATTCTGCATTATAAATGGAGCCGCCCGCTGCGCCGCGAATTGTGTTATGCGATAACACTACGAACTTAAGACTCAACAGCGGATCGCGGCGAATACGGCCGACAACCGTTGTCATGCCTTTGCCCGTTAAACGGTCGAGTCGCGGCTGAGGGCGATCCGCTTCATCACGCACCTCGATAACGGGTCGCGGTGCCGATGGCAATTCACACGCTGACAACGGCGCACGATACTCGCGCATGGCGCGCACTGCCTCTTCAGGACTCGCTTCATTCGATAATTCAACACTTACACATACGGTATGTCCATCTGTGACTGCGACTCGATTCGTATGTGCGCTGAATACAATATCAGCCAATTCAACTTTATTGCCAACGAGTTTGCCTAGCATCTTGCGCGGTTCCCATTCCACTTTGTCTTCCTCGCCGCCAATATTTGGAACAACGTTATCCATGATGTCAAGCGATGGCACGCCCGGATAGCCTGCGCCGGAAAGGGCCTGCATCGAAACCGCAAAGACTTTTTTTACGCCAAAAGAATCATCGAGAGCTTTGAGTGCAACTGTTAAACCAGTGCTGGTGCAATTTGGATTCGTTATAATGCATCCGCTCCAGCCGCGTTGTGCGCGTTGTTCCTTGACCAATTGAATGTGAGCCGCATTGACTTCGGGAAGTAGGAGCGGCACATCGTCCGCGCGGCGGTACGATGAGGCGTTCGAACAAACTGCAAATCCGGCTTGAGCGAATTGCGGCTCGAGGTCTTTAGCAAGATCAGCAGGCAGTGCTGAGAAAACTATTTTTGCTGGAACCGCTTCCGGTGTTGCGGGAACGACAATCATGTTGCGCGCATATTCCGGCATCGGCTCATTCAATATCCAGCGGCAAGCCTGCGCGTACGGTTGCCCAACCGAACGATCAGACGCAGCCAATGCAACCACTTTGAACCAGGGATGATTATCAAGTAATGAAATAAATCGTTGGCCGACCGAGCCGGTCGCGCCGAGAACTGCAACTGGAATTTGAGACATGAGTTAACTCCTTTTGGATTTATGAAACAATTAATTCATGCAAGGCTTTGACCGCGATCTCGGTATCCGCCGCAGCGACAACCATGCTAATCGAAACTTCCGATGAACCCTGCGCAATGGCGAGGACATTTGCGTTGTTCTTTCCGAGTTGCGAGAAAACCTGGCCCGCCACGCCGGGCGTGTGCTGCATCCCCACGCCCACCACGGTGATGATCGAAACGTCTTCCGTCATCCAAACGCGGTCAATATCGTTATCCTCGATCTCACTTGAAAAAACTCTTTCGATTTGATTGACCACCGTTGATGCGGTCTCTGCCGGCACTGCAAAACAAATGGATTGTTCCGACGAAGCTTGCGTGATCAATGGAACGCTTGTGCCGGTGGATGCGACCGCCGCAAAGGCGCGTGCCGCCACGCCGGGAACACCCAACATGCCGTGCCCTTCCACTGTGATTAATCTTTGATTGCGAATGGCGGTCACCGCTCTGACGACTTGTCCATTCACAGGTTTGCCGTTAGATTTCACATTTGCGATCACGCGCGTGCCCGGATTCGAAGCATTGAAGGTATTACAAATCCTCAATCCGATTCGCGCTTCGACGACCGGACGAATCGTTTTTGGATGCAGAACTTTTGCACCGTAATAGGCAAGCTCTGCAATTTCACTATAAGTAATTTCAGGCAACGTTCGCGCTGAAGACACAATGCGCGGATCGGTCGTCATTACACCATCCACATCCGTCCAGATCCAAACATCGTCAGCGGGCAGCACCGCACCGATAATTGCCGCCGAATAATCGCTTCCGCCCCGCCCCAAAGTTGTGACCACGCCTTCGGGCGTCGCGCCGATGAAGCCAGTTGTAATTGGAACGATGCCATCATCCAACAAAGGATTCAAAAGAGAACGCGTCTTTTCAGTTGTAGCCTTGAAATCAGGGTGCGCATTTTGAAAGTGATCATTCGTGATGATGAACTCACTCGCTTCAACCGCTTGAGCTTTGACACCGGCATTTTTCATAATCGCGGTCAGCAAGCGGACACTCATCCTTTCGCCGAGCGACGCCACCGCGTCCAGCGCGCGGGGGCTGGCTTCGCCGAGCACGGCAATCGCTTTGCAAAGATCCACAAATATAAAAATCAAAGCGTCGATTTCAGCTTTCGTTTCTGTGCAAAGAGTTTCATCCTGAACAAGTCCATCAATGGCAACAAAATGTTTATCACGTAAAACCTTTTCTGCATCAGCAAGCGACGCAATATTTCCGCTTTCGGCTCTTAACGCGCTGTCAAGCAAAAGATTAGTTACGCCGGACATAGCAGAAGTCACGACCACGACGCGTTTCCATTCTGGTTGCGCATCTTGAATAATCTTTTTAACATTTATCAGCGCATCCGTTGAACCGACGGATGTTCCGCCAAATTTCATAACGAGCGTTTGTTTTGATTCTGGCATAGCGTTTTCTTCTCCTTTGTTTCAATAAACAAAAGCGCCTCACGAAATGTGAGGCGTTGTGTGTCTTGGTAAAACTTTGTTACGATTACTTTTGTCCAAGCACAAACTCCTCACTGAAAAACCGAGAGGTAGTTGTAGTCATGGACATGCTGAAGCAAACCGAATTCAAAGTGCTGAACATATTGGGCGGTATTCTATGCGAGAGTTCAGTATTGGTCAAGAGGATTGATAGAGGTCATAACAACCGTTCGCCTAAAATCACACAAGAAATTTTTATTTTCCCTCTTGACTTATTTCCGTTTCCGCCTATAATCGGGCGAAATACCTACAGTCAATGAATACTTCATTGTTCCTCTCCCTTATTGTCGTCCTTCTTGCGGTCCTTATTATTAAGGATCAATTTTCGGTTAGGATGGCAACGGTGAGAGTGAAGTAACACACCCTTAGTAAGTGCAAAGAGCCGCCCTAACCACGAGCGGCTCTTTTATTTTATCTATTCAAGGAAAAGAGTCATGCGATCAGACACTGTCAAAAAGGGTTATGAAAAAGCTCCGCACCGAGCCTTGTTCCGCGCGACGGGATTGAAGGATGATGATTTTGATAAACCGTTCGTTGCCATTGTTAATTCTTATGTAGATATTGTCCCCGGCCATGTTCATTTGCAGGAATTTGGAAAGCACATAAAAGATGCGGTTCGCGCCGCGGGCGGTGTGCCATTTGAATTCAATACCATCGGCGTAGATGACGGAATCGCAATGGGCCACGTGGGAATGAAATACTCGCTTCCTTCGCGCGAGCTGATTGCGGACTGCGTTGAAACGATGATCGAGGCGCATCGTTTTGATGCGATGGTCTGCATCCCCAACTGCGACAAAATCGTGCCGGGTATGTTGCTCGCCGCAATGCGCGTCAACATTCCGACCATTTTTGTCTCCGGCGGCCCGATGGCGGCCGGCAGAACTCCCGAAGGTGAAGCCATTGATTTGATCTCTGTGTTTGAAGGCGTAGGGGCATATTCAGCAGGAAAGATTGACGAGAAAAGATTAACTACATTAGAAAAATTTGCGTGCCCTTCATGCGGTTCATGTTCAGGGATGTTCACAGCAAACTCAATGAATTGTCTGATGGAAGTCTTGGGGCTTGCGTTACCTTATAACGGTTCTGCATTAGCAAAGACTCCTGAGCGTGAAGCGTTGGCAAAGCGAGCCGCATCACAAATTATGACCTTAATCGAGCGCGACATCAAGCCGCGCGATGTGGTAACTCCCGAAGCAATTGATGATGCGTTCGCGTTGGATATGGCGATGGGCGGTTCAACCAATACAGTTCTTCATACGCTGGCTTTAGCGAACGAGGCGAACGTGGATTATCCATTGAGCCGCATCAATTCAGTCGCCGATAAAGTTCCACACATCTGCAAAGTTAGCCCCGCAGGCAAATGGCATATGGAAGATGTCCATCGCGCCGGAGGCATTCCTGCAATTTTGAATGAAGTTCAACGCGGCACCGGCATGTTGCATCTTAATCGAATCACAGTCAGCGGAACAACTCTCGGGGAATCTATTAAAGGGTGCGAAATTAAAGATGATCAAGTCATTCGACATTATGAAAATGCACATTCGCAGCGTGGCGGATTATCCATCTTGTTTGGCAATCTCGCGCCGAAGGGTGCAGTTGTCAAAGTTGGTGGCGTTAGTGAAACAATGATGAAGTTCAGCGGTCCCGCGCGGATTTACGAATCACAGGATGAGGCATTAGCAGGAATTATGGCGAACGAAGTCAAGGCTGGTGACGTTGTCGTCATTCGTTATGAAGGACCAAAGGGCGGACCCGGAATGCAGGAGATGTTGTCGCCCACTTCTGCGATTATGGGAATGGGTCTTGGCGATAAAGTTGCATTAATTACTGACGGTCGATTCAGCGGCGGGACGCGCGGAGCTTGTATTGGCCACGTATCACCGGAAGCCGCGTCAGGCGGGCCGATTGCCGCGCTCAAGGCTGGGGACATAATCGAAATTGATTTAATGGAACGCCGGCTGGATGTCCGGTTAAGCGAAGCGGAAATTAATCAACGTTTGAAAAATCTACCTCGGTTCGAATCTAAAATCACATCGAAATGGTTAAAGCGTTATTCGTATTTTGTCACCAGCGCAGATACGGGTGCAGTGTTGGAATCCTAAGGAGAAAGAATGAAGAAATTAGGCGCAGAAATTTTGTGGGAATGTTTGGTGCGGGAAGGCGTAGAAGTGGTGTTCGGTTATCCGGGCGGCGCGAACATGCCGATCTATGATGCGATGCTGAGCTATCCGATCCATCATGTGTTGGTGCGGCATGAACAAGGCGCGGCACACATGGCGGACGGATATGCGCGCGCTTCGGGAAGAGTCGGTGTGGCGATGGCAACCTCGGGACCAGGCGCGACCAATTTGGTCACGGGCATTGCTACAGCGATGATGGATTCGTCGCCGGTGGTTTTTATCACCGGACAAGTCGCGGCACATTTAATCGGCGGCGACGCGTTTCAGGAAGTGGATGTGACCGGCATCACGTTGCCGATCACGAAACATAATTATCTTGTAACACGCGCTGACGAAATCGCCGAAGTTGTGCGCGAAGCATTTTATATCGCGCGCAGTGGTAGGCCCGGTCCTGTATTGATTGACATTTGCAAGAATGCCCAAATTGAACAGACCGAGTTTGTGTATCCCGAAGAAGTGAAATTGGTCGGATATCAACCAATGTCTCATGCGCCGAAAGATTCACTCGAATGCGCTGTCAAGTTGATCGAGAAGGCGCAACGCCCCATTATCTTATGCGGACACGGCGTGCTTATTTCCAATGCCGAAGAAGCGCTAATGCAATTCGCCGTGAAGACACAAACACCGGTCGCAAGCACATTGCTTGGACTTGGTGCATTCCCTGCATCGCATCCGCTGAGTCTCGGCATGATGGGTATGCACGGCGAAGTCCACACTAATCTCGCCATCCAAAATTCGGATTTGATCCTTGCTTTCGGAATGCGTTTCGATGATCGCGTCACTGGCAATTTAAAATCGTACGCACCGCGCGCCAAGAAAATCCATGTTGAAATTGATCCGTCTGAAGTCCATAAAAATGTTGCAGCGGATGTTCCGCTTGTCGGCGATTTGAAGACGGTTCTGACTGATCTCGTGCCGATGGTGGATGAATACGATCACGATGAATGGTTGAAGGAAATCAATGGCTGGAAAACCGAAGCCGATACGCGCAGTATTATGAATTGGCCGAATGATGACAAATTATATGTGCCGCATCTGATCAGCGATATATGGAGGGCGACCGGCGGCGGCGCGATCATCACAACCGATGTGGGTCAGCACCAGATGTGGGCCGCACAATATTATGCGCTGGATAAACCGAATCGCTGGATCACCTCGGGCGGTGCGGGAACGATGGGCTTTGGTTTGCCCTCCGCGATCGGCGCGTGGTTCGCCAACAAGGATCAGGAAATTTGGGCAATCGCCGGCGACGGCGGATTCCAAATGACCGCCGCGGAATTGACAACTGCTGTTCAAGAGGGCGCAAATGTCAAAGTCGCCATCATGAATAACAACTTCCTTGGTATGGTTCGTCAATGGCAGGAATTTTTCTTCGAGAAACGCTATTCCGCCGTGGACATGCTTACCCCTGATTTTGTTAAGCTTGCCGAAGCTCACGGAGTCCCAGCCCGCCTCGTGACGAGACGCGACGAAGTCGACGACGCCATTGAATGGGCACGCAAGACTCCAGGTCCGATTGTGATCGAGTTCCGCGTCGAGCGCGAAGACGGAGTTTATCCGATGGTTCCGACCGGCGCGTCGTTAGACCAGATGATTCAGCGGCCCGCCAGAGTTGAGGGATAAGGATTGATTATGCAATATACATTCATCGCATTAGTTGAAAATAAACCCGGCGTGTTGAACCGCGTCGCTTCGCTCTTTCGTCGCCGCAATTTCAACATTGAGTCGTTAGCTGTCGGGAAAACGGAGAATCCAGAAGTCTCACGTATGACCGTTGTGGTGGGATGTCCGAATGGCGAAGTGGACGCGCACAAGCTGGAAGCGAATCTCTATAAGCTGGTCAACGTAATTGATGTTCAAGATGTCACACATCAGCCCTCGGTGACGCGCGACTTGGCTTTGATCAAAGTCAAGGTTAGTCCTGAACGACGCGGCGAAGTTAATGGGTTGGCAGATATCTTCCGCGCTCGCATCGTGGATGTCGCAGCGGATTCCGTCATCATCGAGATCACCGGCACCGAGGACAAGATCGAAGGCATGATCGAGCTTTTGCGGCCGATCGGAATCGTCGAGATGGTCCGCACCGGTCAAGTCGCGATGACGCGCGGAGTCAATGATGGTGTGCGGCGAGTTCAGGGCGTGAATGGGAACCGCTATCAGGAAGATTTTGAATCGGTGAAGATGACGCCGTAAGATCAGTTAGCGATCTAAAACAAATCAAAAATAGGAGAATTATTTTATGGCAAGAATTAATTTTGGTGGTGTGGAAGAAGAAGTCGTCACGCGCGGAGAATTTTCGCTCGAGAAAGCGCGTGAAGTTTTGAAGAACGAAGTCGTCGCGGTGCTTGGATATGGTGTTCAAGGACCTGCGCAGGCCATGAATATGCGCGATAACGGAATCAACGTAATTGTGGGTCAGCGCAAAGGAACAGCCAATTGGGATAAAGCCATGGCCGATGGCTGGGTTCCGGGCAAAACACTTTTCTCTGTGGAAGAAGCCGCGGAAAAAGGAACCGTTATTCAATATTTGCT
>JBAUMB010000332.1:0-4228 GCA_049578465.1 Anaerolineales bacterium | reverse complement strand
CCAATTGTCAAACCAACGATCAATCCCATCACAGAAACGGACCAGCCGCTGAAAAGGAAAGTAATTAACCCCCCGGCAACACCTAGAATTAGAGCTATTCTTAATTGTTTGTTCATAGGACACCTTATGCTTTTTCTCCAACCTGTTCGCCTAACAATCCGGTGGGGCGGAGGACTAAGATGAGGACAAGAACAGCGAAAACCCACGCGTGAGTAAAACCTGAATTCAAATAGCCATCGCTGAAAGAGGCCAGTTCTCCAATCAGGAAACCGCCCAACATAGCGCCAGTAATATTCCCGATGCCGCCTAATACTGCGGCCGTGAAGGCATCCAATCCAGCTCGAAAGCCCATAAACCACCAGGCATTACCATTATACAAACCAGCCATCAGTCCGGCCGCGCCAGCTAAGCCGCCTCCGATCATGAAGGTCACGCTGATGACCCGGTCTATATCGATGCCCAACATTTTGGCCGCATCCCGGTTTTGAGAAGTGGCACGCATTGCCTTGCCCAATGTTGTGCGTTGTATAAAGAATCGCAATCCTATCATCAATACACCGGCTAGTACGATCACCATTAAATCTTTGATGGTCAAACGTAGTCCAATATTCGTATTAGCGAGTAGGTTTACATTTGCGCCAAAGCTTTGCATGAGCACACTTAATAGATCAGGAAAATTCTTTTGCGCGCCCCCGCCTGTAGTCCCGAAGGATGGCACCAGCCAACTCTGTCCGGCCCAGATTAGACCAATATTTTCTATAATGAAGGACATCCCGATGGCGGAAATGAGCGGCGCAAGCCGAGGCGCATTGCGGAGTCGTCGATAAGCGAGCCGTTCAACGGCCGCATTAAGTAAAGCGCAGACTACAATAGCTACGATCAGAGCGAACACCAGTCCCAATATGATATGAACTGGATCACTGGTGTTAAGTGTACCGGTTAGAGAGAGCGTTGTAAGAGAAGTGAATACCCCAATCATATAAACATCGCCATGTGCGAAATTTATGAGCTCGATGATTCCATAAACCATGGTATAGCCCAATGCAATAATTGCAGTGATAGATCCATTGGCTAAGCCGATGATCAGAAATTGTAGAAGCTGTTTCGGGTCTGCACGGATGCTGGCCCATATCTTAGGAATATCGAAGCCAGCGTTCGGCCCTAGGAGCAATAATATGTAAATGAAAACAAGAACTAAAGCTGGACGGATCAAGCGGCGGAAATTCATTTTCATAAGGTAGTTCTCCAGGCTGACTTGAGATTTTTGCGGGCCGTAAAAACTCTCAGGTCACACTAAACGTTCTTTTAAAAAATTGGGGGCAGTTTAATAACTGCCCCCAACGAGCCGTTATCTTGAATCTTATGGAGTGTATTGACCGAGCTGAACGAACGCTCCGCTCTGAACCTGTCCAATGATGAAGTAAGGCAGGTTGATGTCGCCGTTCTTATCGAACGACAATGAGCCTAGCGCACCACTATAATTCTGGGTGGCCATCACCGCTTTGGTTAGCGTTGCGCGGTCAGATGGATCGCCACCTGCGGCGCAAACGCTATTGATACCGGCAAGGACAACGCCCATTGTGTCGTAACCGTAAACCGCATAGGGATCAGGATTCGGGCCATACTTGGCTGTGTAATCGGTGAGGAATTTCTGACCGGCTGCACCGAGCTTGCTGAGCACCACGCCGCCTACACTGGCATAAGCTCCTTCCGCCGCAGTACCAGCACCGGTGGGGAATGCCGCAGTATAAATACCATCGGGTCCAAGGAACTTGACCTTGGTATTATCGCCCATGATCGAAACCTTGTCTTTTACGATTTGGGGAGCATTGTTATCAATGATTGCGCCGAGGAAAATCGCATCCGGCGGGCCGCCAGCATTACTGGTGGAGATCTTGGTCATCTCAGCTTTATAGTCGGCAGCTTTTGGATCGTAACCGTCTTCGCCAAGCACAGTCATTCCCGCAGCCTTCGCAGCAATTGCAACAGAATCTGCGACACCCTTGCCGTAGGCTTCCTGATCGTCAACGATGTAAAGGGTTTTGACGTTAAGCGTCTCCAAGAATTTCACATCCACAGCGCCTTGAAGATCGTCATCGGGGGCGAGTCGGGCGTAATTGCGAACTCCACTTGGATAATACTTGTCAGGCTCTCCGGTTGCAGTAATGCCAGCAACACTCTTGGTCAAGCCAGGATAGGTGTTTGCAGGCGAGACCATCAGCAATGGGCCGGCGCCATTCAAGATCGGGATGGACAGTTCGGCAGCGCCCGAGTTGAAGGTGCCAAGGTACGCAACGATCGATGTATCAGCTACTGCCTTTTGAGCATTTGAGGTCTCGACTTGCGGATCCCATTTGCCGAGCGCGGCGGAAGCGTCATCCCAAGGTGCATATGAAATTGTATATTTACCACCACAGGCCTGACCATTAGCTTGCGCTACGGCAAGTTGCATGGCGTTTACAATCGCCTGCGTCTGGGTAAGGGATGAACCCGTCATGGGTAGACTGGACACGATCTTCAAAGTCTTGCCCGCGGTACTGCTACTACCGCTGCCACCACAAGCTGCGAGTAACATGCTTGCGGCAATTACAATAGAAATCAAAACAAACAAGCGTTTAGACATTTCTTGCTCCTCCGAATATTATTTTTTAGGAATGACAACTCGCAAATGCTGCGAGTATGACGACCGAGTCGACAAAACTTTTTACTGTCAGCACCACCACCTCTCGATGAAAGATTGTGAACGATCTTTCTATTGCCCATATTAACATAAAGCCGGAGAAAATTTCCATAATTTACGGAATGGATTTTCTCACGGCTTTCCAATGAAACACGATTAAAAAAGTTGAAAGACTATCACTTTTGTAATTAACGCTCAATAGTAAATGAAATTTGGGTTGCGGTCAAGAGTCTGTTTTTAGATATTTATTTTCTTCGGGTTGTATAAAAGCTGTTCCCGGATACGCAGGTCAGTATTGCGGATCTTCATCGCCAAATCGGCCGCCAGATTATTCATCAAGCGATAACCAAGTTGGGGGTAGCTCTCGCAAAGCATGATTAACTTGTCGCGGTGAATAACAATCAAACTGGTATCCTTTTGCGCAGCTCGCGCGGACGCAGAGCGGAGTCCTTCATCAACCAGCGCGACCTCACCGAATGATTGTCCGCGGCGCAGTTTCGCGATCACTATTTCTTCAGAGGGCGAAGATGATGCTGGAGTCTCAGCGTTGATCGTAATTTCAATTTCACCTTGCGTGATCACATAGAGTTCTTTACTGTTGCTGCTCTCTTTGAAAATGATATCGCCCGCCTGATAAATAACTTCCTCGCACAAATTTGCGACTAACTCCAACTGGGTTGGCGTTAGCTGAAAAAAAATATCACTTTGTTTGAGAAAGTTCATCAAAGCTTTCATTATTTATTAAGTGAGTTTAACACAAAGCTTTATGAAGCGCAACTGATATAGGTCATGGAAAGGTGCTGTTCAACCAATCGAGCGGGTTTACTTCAACACCATTAACCCACATCTCGAAGTGAAGATGCGGTCCGGTCACATGCCCGGTTGCACCAATCTGACCAATCAATTGTCCGGCTTGAACTTGCTGACCGACGGTAACTTCGATTTCGCTTTGATGGGCATAAAGTGTATAGACTCCCCAGCCATCATCAATCATCGTGACGTTTCCGCGCGGTGCAGTGTCATTTGCCGGTACAGCAAACATGCCTGTGAAGACGACTTTGCCGGCTGCCGCGGCATAGATATCAAGAGCATGCGGGGAATTGCATGCTGAAAAATCTACTCCGGAATGAAAATATTTGAAATCACTTCCATTGAAAGAAAAAGTACGAGGTCTTCCAAACCAGTCGGTTTCGCAGTCACGGAGTTGCACATTGGAAGGTAAATAAATTGGTACGTTAAACTTTCCTTGCCATAATTTGGTCGGACTGACCATGGATGCAATTGCTGCAACTTCTTGGTCTTCTGTTGTTATTGCGGTGGGATCATCAGGAGGCACAATTTCTAAGGTTGTTGGTTGATCGGTTATGCCCACCAATACCATTTGCTCAAAAGATTGCTTCGTGCCATTTGGTAATGTGGCCTCCAATTCCAATGGATAAACTCCCGGATCAAGCAAAACGTATACGCCTTGCAGAGCCACCATGCTTCCATTGCCCATTGGGAAGAAGTGCAAAGGCTTATCAACAAGCATGCCGCTTAGTGTCACAC
>JBAUMB010000331.1:0-19905 GCA_049578465.1 Anaerolineales bacterium | reverse complement strand
GCGGCAAGTTGGACATCGTCGGCACAGGCGAAATCGAAACCAAATTTACGGGCTATTGCTCAGGCGATAAAGTCCGCGTGATCGTGGATTTATCCGAAGTGAGCTTTCTGGCGTCCATCGGCATTCGGCTGCTGATGTTGACCGCCAAATCCGTGAACAAGCGCGGCGGGAAGATGGTGATTTTGAATCCGATCCTCGATGTGAAAAATGTGCTCGAAGTTACCGGCATTCCAGCCATCATTCCGATCTATTCTTCGCTTGAGTCCGCGGAAACGATATTGACGGCATTGTGAAGAATGCGCAACTCATAACAGTTGATAGGTGGGGAAATGGTCTTTTTCAAATGATGGTAATATAATCAGCCAATTACTTCAATTGCAGTTTCGTTTATTGTTAAGAAGGAAGTATCACGATGAAACATTTTATCGGTAGTTTGATTCTGATTGTGGCAGTGTTTCTAACGGGGTGTCAATCTGGAGGGACGCAAGCCCCGCAACAAGCGGCAACGATTTCCCCAACTACAAGCGTAGCCACTACCAGCGCGGCAAGTGCGCCAGTAGTATCATTTCCCTCGACGCTGATCAAACATGTAGTGAAGAATGCCGTTCAACGTCAGGCAGTTTGCAACGACGAGACTCCGGCGGTGTATTACTTCAAACGCGGTTCCGGCGCGGACGCGGCGCATTGGATCATCTTCTTTCAGGGCGGAGGCTGGTGCAGTAGTGAGGCATCGTGCGCCTTGCGTTGGAGTTCCCAACATTATCTAATGACTTCACAGGGTGCGCCCGCCATCATGCCGGCAGGCGGCATCTTTTCCGTTTCATCTCAAATGAACCCGGACTTCCTTAACTTCACGCAAGTCTTCATCAAGTATTGCAGTTCGGATATTTACTCCGGCGACTCGCAACAACAAGTCAACGGCATGATGATGCAATTTCGCGGCAATAAGATTGCCACGGCGATACTCGCCGATTTGCAAGATTCAACTGTGATCCCAGCGCCGAATTTGAAAAATGCGACTCAAGTTCTCGTGACCGGATCGTCTGCGGGAAGTTTTGGCGCGGCGAGCAACATCGATTGGATCGCATCGCAATTGCCTTCTGCAAAAGTGAAAGGCGTGCTCGATAGCAGTTGGGTGCCGCCGTTGCCGAATTATCTTACGGGTCCACTTCAATCGCCGCCGGGATCGGCAGATTACTACGATTATTATTCGGCGGTCGCTGATCAATCTTGTGCCGCGGCGAATCCGAGTCAACCTTATATCTGTCTTTCGACGCTCCAACTCTATCCGTATCTGACGACGCCGGTCTTCGTCTATGCCGAACAGCACGACCCGACTCTGAGCCAGATCAAAGGCGTGACGAATCCGAATGACCCGGCGCAGGCAACTTATATGAATCAATACGCGGCTTCGTTGCGTGACTCGCTCCAAAACGTGACAGCGGTTTTCAGCCCCTCGGCGGGAATCCACACCGCGCTGACCGATGATAATTTCACCGCCATCAAAGTGGACGGCTATGATTTTCAACAAATTTTAGGCAATTGGTATTTCGGACGTTCTGGACCGATACGAATCGTTGCGAATGAAACGCAATGAAACGATAGTGAATAATCTTTTTTGATATAAACAAAAAACGGTCCCGTGACATAATGCCAATAAGACCGTTTTTTCATTTTTACTATCGACATCCTCACAACAAGCGCGTGTTCACATCATTTAATAAATTAGCACGCAGACACCAACTTACCAAGAGTTTATTTTGCATAAGTATAGTTTCAAAAATATTATTTTGATAAGTCAAAATAGCCATTATTGCTGATCTCTGAATTCAGAATCACCCAACTTGGAGCACTAAAGTTGTTTGGATCGCTGCCTGCATAAACTCTCGAGTTACTCAAATCGAGATAATACATTAAGACAGTTTCTTTCTGTCCGTCAACCAAAATCGAATAATAAATATTACAACCATTTGCGCCTTGTGTAGGTAAAATCGACCATGTTGAATTTTCACATAGATAGTTGTTAGTATTACACTCTCTCGCGTCTTTCCACACCATCTCGGTAAGAGCAGTTATGGTAGTCTTTTCAGGATCTTGAAGTGCCATAAATTTTTGAAGAACAGCATTGGGGCATTCAGTTGAATTTGTTGAACTTACGATATTATTACTCACTAAATTGCCAGGGAATCTATCTTTAAAAAACGCCCAAGCCCCTATTCCGAGAGCGCAAAAGATTAGAACAGCACCTATAATGGCTATTAAAACTATAGGAAAGTTTCTGCTTTTCCCAACCCTTTTAGGTTCCTTAACCTTTTCCTGTTTGGTAGAAGTGCTAGTTGGGCGATTCTCTTGATCTGGGACTGTAAAAGTTGTAGGTCTTAAGATAGCAATTTGTTCTTTGGCTTTTTGATTAGATGGGTCAATTCTTAAGACTTGTTGAAAAGCATAGATTCGCTTTTCAACATCGCTTAAAGTAAAGCCCAATAAATACCATGCTTGAGCATCGTTAGGATTATTTCTAATGAGTGGGGCAAGAATATTTTGCGCTTCTTGATGTTTTCCTAGTCTTAAAAGCTCAATTGCGTCTTGGATAGCCTTATTAGTAATTTCATCCATGCTTCTCTCCTTTACACATTCATTCAAGTGAAATAGAAGACATTTATCGGGTCATTTTCAATTCACTCTTTGCTAGTTCAATTAGGAGCGTTTTGGCTACATCAAAAACAAATCCGCCAATTGTCGCCATTGAAATTTTAACTTTTTCCCATCGCTTATCATCTCGGGCAGAATCCAAAAACTCGTGTCCTGCCCAAGTAAGTCTTATCGGCATCCAAACATTCTTACTTATTTCAATACCCTTTATCAAACCGGCTTCATCAAGAAGCATTATATTATAAGAAATTTCTTTATTTGTGTACTCATCAATTTTCTTGCTGCCATGCACTCGAAGATCCGTCCAAATATTTATCCAGTCATCACCCTCATCGAAAGGATATTTCTCTATAATCAGGAGTATTTCACGTATTAAATCTTCATTCCGTTTCATTTATATGCCATCACCTTCTGTTTTCTAGGTAGATTATACAAAATTTGAAACGCAATTATCCTATCAAATTCATAAGACGGCATCCCTCCTCTGCCGTCCCATTCACCATTTCCTATTCGCTTTCGCTTACAACTTCGGAAACTTGCTCACCACCTTGATAAAGCGGCTGCAGCTTTTATTATTTTTTCTTCTGTTCTTCTTGTTTCTGCAGTTTTCGTTTCAGTTCCTGTTCCTGCTCCAACTGAAGCTGTTCCTGTTGTCGCAGTTTTAGTTTCTGTATCTGTTCCTGTTCCAATTGGACTCGTTCCTGCTGTCGCTGTTTTTGTTTTTGCACCTGTTCTTGTTCCAGCTGCGCGCGTTGCTCTTTTTGCAGTTTTTCTTTCTGCTCCTGTTCCTGCTCCAGTTGCACGCGCTGCTCTTTTTGCAGTTTTCGTTCCTGTTCCTGTTCCGATTCGTCTGGTTGCTTTTGTGTCATTTTGTTTCCTCTTTCATCCTCTAAAGCTTTGCGAACCGACTTACGACCTTTGCCGCTGTTGCGGGACGATCCATCACTTTACACTTAATTTCTGTTTTACGAACGTTCGCACTATTCCAGCCGCGGCATAAGCAGATTGAGCATCTTCCTTTTCCGCCATCTCGCCCGGGTAACGCACACCCACGGAAAAACGTTCCATTGTCACCAGGTCAGCGCGCAACATTTCGAAGCTGCCGTCCATCTTTTCGCACAACAACATCAACTCGATCAAGTTGTGAATCTTCGGAATCGGTTTATTGTTTTCCTGCAATACGGCTTTGAGATATTTCTCGGCGCATTGTTGGGCGTGAAAACAGACCGCATCGTAATTTGGCGAGTTGCGCGCCCGCAGTTCGCGTCCCGCTGTGAGAAAATCACCTTCCGCCTTCGATACCCATTCAGCGACTGCGGGCTTCATATAATACTTTGCCCTCTTTGAGAACATCGTGCAGGAACCAATCGCCCATTTTCAACCGTTCCGCCAGATGCTTCGGCGTGTGAACGATCAAGTCCAAACCAAAACGATATTCGATTTGCTGGCAGATTTGAATGGCTTGCTGTACTTCTCTGAGCGGTGTATCCATGATCACCAGTAAATCCACATCACTCTCCGGATGCGGATTTCCGCGCGCATATGAGCCAAACAAAATAATTTTCTGCGGTTTGAAGTTTCCCACAATCTGTTCCACCACTTGGTCAATGGCTTTTTGTGGAATGCGCTTGCGCTGGTCAATCGTCGGGACATTTATTACAACCATATTGAGATTATTATACAGCTACTTTGGATTGAAACAAAACAAATAGGACAGCAATTTTCTGCTGTCCTATTCACTATTACCTGTTCACTTCATTTTATTACAACTTCGCGAACCTGCTTACTACCTTTGCCGCTGTTGCGGGACGATCCATCACACCGCCTTGATAGATCAGAATCGGCGTGCCTTCAGCGCTGTATGGCAATTCGATGAATGCCTGACCCGTTAAGAAACGTTCGCTGTCAATCGCACATGACGTTACATAACCGATGGTCTTGCCATCCTTGTCGGCGACCGGGTCGCTGTTATGCGCCATGCGCACGCGCTGATCGTCGAAGCGGAAGCGCACGACAACACTCTTGCGTTCCTTTTCGCGCGCCACATACGCATTGCGTCCGATGAACCATGGCTTATACGTTTTGACATACGAACCGAATCCACCTTCGGCGACGCCGAGATCGCGTACTCCGTGCTTGCCGGAGCCGAGTCCCATCTCATCGCCATAGAGCGGCAAGCCCGCTTCGGTCCGCAACGAATCGCGCGCGCCCAAACCAATCGGCTTGCCTCCGAACGACGCTCCAACTTTCAAAATCGTGTTCCAAAAGTCACCGGCGCGGTCAGGATGCACGAACAACTCAAATGCCATCTTCTCGCCGGTATAACCCGTGCGCGAAACGATCAAGTCAAATGGCTCCCCCGAGCCTGTCGACGGGCCACCGACAACGGCATCACACAATTCTGTCCGCTTTAATTTCATGACGCGCGCCTTGGTCTTATCGTCCATGCCCATTGTCAGCAAAATGTCGCGGCTCTTTGGACCTTGAAGCGCGATGTCCACTCGCATGTCGTTGCCTGCTTTCGGGTCGCGCAAGTTGTGGATGACTGCCTCGTAACCATACGTGCGTGCAAACGGACGCGCGTTATCGATCTTCACTTTTCCATCGCGCACCGACTCGAACCACGTACGATCCTTGTCATCGTTCGAGGCGTTGACCACCACCAAATATTTATCCCAGGCGCGGCGATAGACGAGCGTATCGTCAATCACATCCGCATCGGGCGTCAGGAACTGGCTGTACAAACTTTCGCCGGGCAAGAGTCCGCCGCAATCATTGGCGCAGATCGAATCAAGGAATGACGCCGCGTCCGCGCCCTTCACCTCATACACGCCCATGTGTGAAACATCGAACAAGCCCGCTGCTTGGCGCGTAGCAAGATGTTCCTCATAGATGCTGGTGTACACCACCGGCATCTCCCAACCCGCGAACGGAACCATTCTGCCACCCAACTCGCGATGGATTTGATTCAAACGAGTCTTCTTCAGCTCGCCTTCGACATCTTTCCATATAAACGGCGGCTTCTCAGTCGCTTCTTTCTTCGACGTTGAATTGATTCCAATAAACCAGGGTTTCTCTTCGCCTTTGGTGATCAATGCTTTCTTCGCAGCAACTTTTCTTGAGTCCATCACGATGAATGGACCAGGCATTCGCTTCGCATCGAAATCTTTTTTGCCATCGAGGTTAAATGAAATATATCCATCGGATAAATCTCTTAGCCATGTTGCAACCACACCTGCTTTTGCAGAAGGCACTTGCAATGTATATGTGTTCGCATCCACACAAGTCAATGTGCCTTTGACAGTTCCTCCTGCCCCCTTTAGGGGGTGAGGCGTTGCGATAGATGTCTCTTGGCTTTTGCCTTTCTTCAACACCGATAGATCGCTCGAGGCGGCATAATCCAAAACTTGCCGCACACGTAGTCCGCTCAATTCAAATACGCCGCTCGTTGATTTATCATCAATGTAATAGAAATGTGGATAACCACTCTTTGCGAATTTGAAGTCAATGCCTGCAGCAGTTGCCAATTTGCGAACGCGCAACTTCGCATCGTTCAACACATTGAAATCCAACTTGGCGCGTTTGACTCTGCCCTTATGCGGCGTATCTACAGAATGCGGCGCACAAGCGAGTAAAACATCAGCCATGACATCCGCCAATTCACGCGCTTGTTTTTCAGTGAAGCCGCGCTGCGTGATCCATGGTGTGCCCATACGAATTCCACTTGGATCGATCGAATTCTTGTCGCCGGGAATTGTGTTGCGATTGACAACGACTCCGACGATATCCAAAATGCGCGCGGCTTGATCGCCGGTGAGTTTGGTCCCGTCCTCGCCGATGACCATCGTACAATCCACATTCAGCATGTGAGTATTTGTGCCGCCAAACGGGACGCGCAGTCCGCGCTTTGTGAATTGATCCGCCATGGCTTGCGCATTTTTAATCGTCTGCGCTTGGAGTTTCTTGAACTGTTTGGTCTGCGCCAACTTGAAGGTCAAAGAAAGAGCGGCAAAGACATTGACGTGCGGTCCGCCCTGTTCGCCGGGGAACACCGCTTTATCGATCTTCTTAGCGACATCTGCATACGTGGTCATCAACACGGCACCGCGCGGACCATCGAGACTCTTATGCGTGGTCGACATCACGACATGCGCGATGCCAATCGGCGAAGGCACAACGCCCGCCGCAACGAGTCCGCCGATGTGCGAAATATCAGCGAGGAAATACGCGCCGACTTCATCCGCAATCTCGCGGAACTTCTTCCAATCCGGAACCCATGAATACGATGAATAACCAGCGATGATTAACTTCGGCTTGGTTTCGAGCGCTAGTTTGCGAATGGCTTCGTAATCCAAACGCTCATTCTCATCAACAGTGTAATGCACCGCCTTGAACCACTTACCACTTCGATTGACTGACGAACCATGAGATAAATGTCCACCATGCAATAAGTTGAGTCCCATCACGGTATCGCCGAGATTGAGCAGCGCTTGATACACGGCGTTATTGGCGGGCGCGCCTGAGAGTGCTTGAACATTGACATAGATTTGATCGGCAGTATAACCGTTGGCCGCAAAGGCTTCCGCCGCGCGCCGACGCGCCAGCGACTCAACTACATCGGCATACTCCACGCCTTTGTAATAACGCGGGTCGCCACTGCGGCGATAATGAGCCAGCCGCGCCGGATAATCGAGAATCTCTTCCTCGGTCATCCAGCGCATCTCCTCATCAGGATAGCCTTCCGCGTAAATATTTTGGAACGCGGAGCTCAGCGCTTCACGCACCGCATGAGGCGCGGTCGATTCGCTGGGAATCAAAATCAATTTGCGGGCTTGGCGTTCCTGCTCTAGCTCTGTGAGTTCAAATACATCGGGATCAAGTTCGGCAAGTTTTCCTCGGAAAAGATAGTCAGTCATTGTATTCTCCTTGATGGTCAGGGAGTGAATATGTGAATTGTCCGACCAATTGAATTGTAGGACGGGAGTAGAGAAGGGTCAAGTGAGAAATAGCACTTCAACTTGTAAAAAAATCCGTCTAAAACTTTTTGAACTTACACAATGTCCGCACATCAACCTAACAAGTCCTTGACACCGAAGGAATATACTCCAGCATGAAGTAAGAAGTCTCAGGCAAATCGATAATGAAAGGACCTATCAAAATACTATGAACAAGAAACTTTGGATGATTGTGGGAGGCGTACTGACCGTGGCGGTGGTGATCGCCAGTATCGGTGCGATTGCCGTTTATGCACAGAGCCCCACGCCAGCAACCCCAGGCCGGCATGGCTGGCTGGGATTCGGAAGCGGGACTCAGCAACTCAGTCAAGACGAATTGAGTGCCGCCGCACAAACGCTTGGAATCACGGCGAGTGATCTTTCCTCACAACTTGCAGGTGGTAAAACCTTAGCCCAGATTGCTACCGCGCAAAATGTTAATCTACAGCTTGTAATGCAAGCCCTTCAAGCGGCGCGTACCAAGATGCTTCCCACTTCCGAGTTGAACGCTGCTGCGACTGCGCTTGGCATCAGCTCAGCGGATCTTTCCGCAGATTTCAAGAACGGTCAATCGCTATGGGATGTTGCTCAACAAAAAGGTGTCAGCATTCAAACTGTATTGGCTGCGATCCAAGCCGCACGAACTGCGGACTTTCGTAACCAAATCAATCAGGCTGTTACAAATGGCAAGATGACTCAAGACAAAGCCAATTGGCTGCTCGAAGGTTTGGATAAAGGCTATATTGGCGGTTCCGGCGGATTTGGCTTTGGATTTGGTGGATTTGGAGGACCCCATAATTTTCCCGGCGGGTGGCAAGGACGACCTACACCACAAACGACCCCATAAAACCCTTAGTCTGAAAGAGAAATAATAAAACCGGTGAAGCAATAAATTGCTTCACCGGTTTTATGTTAGTGGGCGCAAAGGGACTCGAACCCCTGACCTCTTCTGTGTAAGAGAAGCGCTCTAACCAACTGAGCTATGCGCCCAAAAAGATATTCTTTTGTGAATCTCCCTGCGCGTGAGAAGTGCTCAACCCACAGGGTGCTGCGCGACCAACTGAGCTATGCGCCCGCAGACGATATTATAAGTTGAAGGTTGCAGGTTGGCAAGTTGAAGATTACACTTACAATCAAATCAACTATCGGAGAAACCATGCGCATCGTACGTTATCAAAAACAAAATGAAGCCGCAAAATACGGATGGATATTGGAAGATAAAATCGGCGAGATTGAAGGCGATCCGTTCGGCGCGTACCGGCGGGCGGAAGCCACCACGCCTTTAGCGGATGTGAAACTACTTGCCCCATCCACGCCGAGCAAAATTGTCTGCGTGGGACGGAATTACGTAGAACATGCCAAAGAGTTAGGCAACGAAGTTCCCAAACTTCCACTGCTTTTTTTGAAGCCGCCGTCTTCGATCATTAATCCGAATGAAACTATTATCTTGCCGCCGCAATCGAAACAGGTGGAACATGAAGGCGAGCTGGTAATCGTGATTGGTAAGCGCGCCCGCAACGTTACAGCGGAGGATGCGAAGAATTACATCTATGGTTATACCATCGGCAATGACGTCACTGCCCGCGATCTGCAACGAACGGACGATCAATGGACGCGCGCTAAAGGCTTCGACACGTTCTGTCCGTTCGGTCCATGGATCGATACGGACTTCGATATCTCGGACGCGCTCATCACTTGTAAAGTGAGCGGCGAGCCGCGCCAAATGGCTTCGACGCGCGATATGGTCTTCAGCGTTCCGACCTTGATCGCATATATCTCGTCAGTGATGACGCTCGAGCCGGGCGATATTATTTTTACCGGCACACCGTCGGGCGTTGGCAAGTTGGAAGATGGCAACAATGTGGTGGTTGAGATCGAAGGCTTGGGAACGTTAAAGAATTTAGTGAAAGCCGAAGGAAGATAATTTTGTAGATGCCATTGCGAGCGCTTTTTGCGAAGCAATCTCCTATTTGATGCAATGAGATTGCCACGGCGCCCTCGCAATGACGGAGGAGATTCTATGCAAGCCTTTGAATTACTCGATATTATCAAGCAACAATCCAGAAGCGGAAAACCGTATTTTGAATTCCTGCATGTCCCCGATTTAAGCATGGGAGTCTATCAATTGCTGGTGGGCGATACGGACATTCAATCGCCGCACACGGAAGATGAAGTGTATTATGTGGTGGAAGGCAAGGCGAAGATCAAAGTGGCGGACGAGGACCGCGATGTGCGGACTGGCTCAGTGATTTATGTGCCAAAGAATGTGGCGCATCGCTTCCATTCGATTGAAGAGGATTTAATTGTGCTGGTGTTCTTCGCACCCGCAGAGTATTCGAATAAATCTTGAAGGAGGAAGATCAAATGAACGAACAAGAAGATTTCTTATCGCCAAAACACGTACGAATTTTAAACATCGCTTTATGGGCAAAATATTTAGCATGGGTTGTATTAATTGTTTTTACGCTTTGGGCTATGTCCGAATTTTTCGCAGATATGAATATAGCGAATGGACAACTCAGCTCCATGAGAGGATCACTTCTGGATTTCATAGGATTATTCAAACAACAGCCAATGAACGCAATTAGCTTGCTTCTCGGCATTGTAAGTATTTTCTTCAAAGGAATTATTTATTTCTTGGTTCTAAATGGAATATCTCTTGGGCTTAATATGATTGTTGAAACAGATATAAACTATAGAGATAGCAATCAGTTGGGAGGCGTGAAATGACTAATGAGCTTCACAAGCAAATCTATAATGAACTCAATCTCAGAGAAACGAATGACTTGCTGGAAATCTGGCAAACAAATAACCGCGCAGAATGGTCGGATATTGCTTTTGAAATAATTAAACAGATTTTAACAGAACGAGGTTTGAAGATTCCTGAACAAGATGCACCTGTTGAATATAACGAAGGAGTAATCGAAGATAACAGTTTTGATTTCAGTGAAGAAGAACTTAAAATTATAGATGACGAGAATCCACCAGAATTCTATGACCCGTTTCAAGTTTTGAAAGTAAGCAAATGGCTTGAAAAAATAGCAATTGCTTCAATTTATATTGTTCTTATTTCTGGAGTGCTCCAATTCCCAAGAGCACAAAGTCTAGCACAGGCCTATTTACAAGGCATCCCGTCATTGCACATTCTTGTATCTATAATTGCGGCGGTGTCAACAAGTTTAGCAGTGTTAATAGAAATTATTACTACTTATTTCCCTTTGAAAGCATTGGCTCAAATCTTGAGAATATTAATGGAAATGGAATTCAATAGTCGAAAGGCAAAATAGAAACGACAACCTTATTTTTGCAAATACCAAATCAGCCAGCCCCTGTTTAAAAATTTCTTTTGCAAGTTGATCGAATATCCATTGCGCGCCAAGGCTTGAGCCGATGCATCAAACCATGAGCGAAGTCCATAGACTTTGGCGGAGACGGTCTCAGCCGCGGCGCGTTTCCATGCGGTGAAAAAACCATAGATCATTTCGCCCGGCAAAACATGATGAATATAATTCTTGGGCAAGATGGTCTGGAATTCTTCCACATCCAAGCCTGAACGAAAGTTGGTGCTGAAGACCAGCGCTTCCATTTTCCATGATTTATCACCCATCATCCTCGCCACATTCGCCGACCAAATCCTTCCAAACGGGTCGGACGTGCCTTCGATCATCAAGCCGCCGGACAAAACATATTGAGCGAGTCGTTCATAAGCAGGAATGAAATCTTTTTCTTCATATTGACGAAGCACGTTGAAGGCGCGGATCAATCGGACGGTTTCACCTTCTTTCAACGGCAAATTGAATCCGCCGAGGCGAAAGAAAGTTTTGTCGTCAGCATAAGGAAGCGCGGCATCCACGCGTTCCTTGTCAATTTCAACTCCCAAGATTTTCAACGCTGGATTCAGGCGTCGAAAGCGCGCCGCAGATTCAAGCGTGGTGCGCGCGTCGAAGCCATAGCCGAGATCAACAAAAAGGGAATCAGCAAATCCGTTATCGGTCCGCGAAAGAAGCGAAGGCTCATAAAGCAGGATGAAGTTGTCAACGCGGCGGAGTCGATTCGAAGCGGTCTTGCCGCGCGTCGGCTGACCTTCTGGTTTCTTCGGAACTGCACGCGGATGAAGTCGCGCTTTCATAAGTTGATTATATATAAAAAACAGAGACGCCGTTTGGCGTCTCTGTGATTGATTAGTCGGCAGATGCGCTTTCGCCGATCTCCATCCATTGCGAGGATGCGCCGTCACTGGTCACATCTTTGAATCGATCGGGCACAAAACCTGACCCGGCCGGAATCAATTTACCGATGATGACGTTTTCCTTCAAACCGTAAAGCGGGTCGGAGGTCGAGCCGATGGCCGCGCCCGCCAACACTTTGATCGTGTGCTGGAAGGATGAAGCCGAGAGCCATGAATCTGTGCTGAGGGAAGCTTTGGTCACACCGAGCAGAGTCTCTAGTAATTTCGCGGGCTGTTTGCCTTCGGAAAGCAATTGCTCATTCAGCCTGCGGATTTCCTGACGATCCACCGCGTCGCCGGGCAGATATTTGCTGTCGCCCGGCCGGCTGACCGCGACTTTGCTCATCATCTTGCGGATGATGACCTCGAAATGTTTATCATGAATGTTCTGTCCTTGCGAGCGATAGACTTTTTGGATCTCGCTCAGCAGATACATTTGAGCGGCTTCGCGTCCCTGAATGCGTAACACGCGGTGAGGATTGAGCGAGCCTTCGGTCAATGGCTGTCCAGCCTCGGCATGATCGCCTTCTTTTACAAGCAAACGCGAGGTGGAAGGAATATCATAAGTCTTTTCTTCGCGCTGTTCATAGGAGACCATGATCTTATGATCTTTTTTCTCGACGGCTATCTTGCCGCCATGTTGAGCGACAACGGTAGCTTTTTCTTTGGTCGCCAATATGTCGCCGGGCTTGGCTTCGGTCGCATCCACGGCAAGATATTTCCAATCTTCTGGAACGGCGTATTCGTCATGAACCATTTCCGCGTGTTCGATTCTAACTTCGCGCAAATCGGCAAATTTATCCGATTGGACGATTCGTACCACGCCATCGATCTCGGCGACAACGGCTTCGCCTTTCGGTTGTTTGCGCGCTTCGAACAACTCTTCCACGCGCGGCAGACCGGTCGTGATGTCTGCGCCGCCGCCGGCTACACCGCCGGTATGGAAGGTGCGTAACGTCAACTGCGTGCCTGGTTCGCCGATGGATTGAGCAGCGACAATTCCAACTGCCGCGCCGAGGTCTACCATGTCACCGCGTCCCAGATCGAGACCATAACATTTGGCGCAGATGCCATGTTGTAGTTCGCAGGTCAATGGCGAACGGACTTTGACTTCCGCGATTCCGGAAGCTGCAATTTTTCGCGCCAGATCATGATCGATCACTTGATCACGTTCCGCGATCACTTCGCCGGTCTTTGGATCAATGACATTCTCGGCCGGCAAGCGGCTGTAAAGCCGGCTTGACAAAGATTGTCCGGCTACGTCATCCGAGCGGCGGATAAAGATGCCTTCGTGTGTGTTGCAGTCATGCTCATTGATAATGATATCCTGCGCGATGTCCACAAGACGGCGAGTGAGATAACCGGCGTCTGCTGTACGCAAAGCGGTATCCGCCAAGCCTTTACGCGCGCCGTGTGTTGAGATGAAGTATTCCAACGCCGTCAGACCTTCACGGAAGTTGGAGCGAATCGGCAGCGGGATAATTCGTCCGGACGGATCAGCCATAAGTCCGCGCATACCCGCCAACTGCGAGACAGTTGAGAAACCGCCTTTCGTCGCGCCGGAGGCGGCCATCACGGAAAGGTTGCCATCGGGATCCATGTGTTTCTTCACTGCATCAGAAACAAGATCAGTGGTTCTCTGCCAGACTTCAATGACGCGTTCATTCTGTTCCTGCTCGGTCAGCAAGCCGCGGCGGAAATCACGTTCCACCACTTCAACCTGCTTTTGCGCTTCGGCAAGAATATCTTTTCGTTCGGGCGGAATGGAAATATCAGCGACCGCCAGCGTGATGCCGGAGCGCATGGCAAATTCAAAGCCCATGGTTTTGATTCTGTCAGCCACCTCTGTAGTTGGATCTCGTCCGCATAATTCATAGACATCGGCAATCAAATCCTTGACGCCGCCCTTATCCAGCTTTTCGTTGGTGAACTGAACTTCAGGAGGCAGAATTCGATTGAAGATCACGCGTCCAACTGTCGTCTCAATCATGCGCGTTTCAACCTCAGGCAAGCGGTCGCCTTTATCGTTGAACCAAGTTGTCGCTCGCAGTTTGATCCGGGTATGAACTTCAACTTGTTCAAGCTGGTATGCCAGTTCAACTTCATCAAAATCGGCGAAGATGCGGCTGTCACCTTTGTGAGCGGCCTTTTGCTCCATGGTCAGGTAATACACGCCGAGCACCATATCTTTCGACGGAGAAATGATCGGCTCGCCATCGGCAGGCTTGAGCAGATTCTTGGAAGCCAGCATCAGCTCACGCGCTTCTTGAACAGCCTTTTGCGAAAGTGGAACATGCACCGCCATCTGGTCGCCATCGAAGTCGGCGTTGAAGGCCGTGGTAACGAGCGGATGAAGTTGAATCGCCGAACCTTCGATGAGGATCGGTTCAAACGCTTGAATACCCAGACGATGCAAAGTCGGCGCACGATTCAGAAGCACGGGACGATCTTTGATCACATCTTCGAGCGCTTCCCAGACTTCGGGCCGGTTGCGCTCAATGAGTCGGCGCGCGCCTTTGACGTTCGCGGCATAACTGTTTTGCACGAGGCGCGCGATCACAAACGGGCGATAAAGTTCCAATGCCATGGCCTTCGGCAGGCCGCATTGATAAAGTTTAAGTTGCGGACCAACAACGATCACGGAACGGCCGGAATAATCCACGCGCTTGCCGAGCAGGTTACGGCGGAAGCGGCCCTTCTTGCCTTTGAGCATATCGCTTAAAGATTTAAGTTCGCGGCGGCCGCGGCGCGAAAGCGCTTTACCGCGCTGGGAATTGTCAATGAGGCTGTCCACTGCTTCCTGCAACATACGCTTCTCATTGCGGATAATGACATCCGGTGCGCCCAGTTCAAGCAAACGCTTGAGGCGGTTGTTGCGGTTGATCACGCGGCGATATAAATCGTTAAGGTCGGATGTAGCAAAGCGTCCGCCATCGAGTTGAACCATCGGGCGCAGGTCAGGAGGAATAACCGGCAGAACAGTCAGGATCATCCATTCAGGACGATTGCCGGAACGGCGGAAAGCTTCGACAACTTTCAAACGAGTGGTCGCTTTCTTGCGCTTCTGTTTGGATTTTGTAGTGCGGACTTCCTTCCACAGTTCCACAGCCAGCTTATCGAGATCGAGACGTTCGAGAACATCATAGAAAGCTTCCGCACCCATATCCGCGCGGAAGACCTGGCCCCAACGCTGCTTCAGTTCGCGATAACGCGCTTCGCTGATAAATGTAAAAGGACGGAGTTCCATCAACTCGTCGCGTTGACGCGAGGACTGATTCGCTGAAACCGAGGTCTGATCCTCCAATTGAGAACGCAGAGCCTCCATCTTCATATCCGCATCAGCTTTGACGCGGCCCGATTCCATCTTCAGATCTTCGAGCTCTTTCGCGCGCTTATCCTTGAGTTCGTTCTCGAGGGCTTCCAATTTCTTTTGAACGATCTTCTGAACCTGACTAATATGCTTGCTAGCAACTTTATCGCTTGCATCTAAAATTTTCTCGCCGGTTAATTCGAAGACGATCGCTTTCTTGGCAGGCTGGCCCATTTGATCCTGCAAAGCCTTCTCAAGTTTTTGACCTTCATGAATGACGGGGTCGAGTTGCTCAGCGATATATTCGTCATAGCCTTGTTCGAGGGTAGATTTCTTTTGATTGATTTCATTCAATCGATGATCACGCTTGGTTTTGACCTCGGCGATCTTGGCATTGACGCCCGCGGCTTGTTCGCGCTCCGAAACGGAAATCTCATCCTCGAGGCGCTGCAAGGCTTTCTTGCGGGCTTCTTCGTCAACGTAAGTGACGATATATTGAGCAAAATAAAGTACACGGTCGAGGTTACGGCGCGAGATATCGAGCAACATTCCCAACTGCGATGGAATACGGCGCGTGTACCAGATGTGCGCCACAGGCGTGGCCAACGCGATATGTCCCATGCGCTCGCGTCGAACCGCGGCGCGCGTCACTTCGACACCGCATTTTTCACAGATGATACCTTTGTAGCGGGGATTTTTATATTTTCCGCAATAACACTGCCAGTCACGAGTCGGACCAAAAATGGCCTCGCAAAATAATCCATCTTTTTCCGGTCGAAGGCGGCGATAATTGATTGTTTCCGGTTTTAGTACTTCACCATATGACCATGATAGAATCGTTTGGGGGGATGCCAAGCTGATGCGAAGTGCAGTTAATCCTTTAGTTTCCACTGTGTGCTCTCCTCGTTGCGAAATACGGAGCTCTAACTCATGTTTTATCTAGCGTGTAGTCGGCATGAACGAGAGACAAACAAAGGCAAGCGCTTCGAGGTTTTCTTCCTCAAGCGCTTGCTGCTTCTTAGTCAATTTTCACATTCAACGAACGTAATTATAAGCCAATTTGCCTTGAAGTCAAGATAATAACCTTAAAGAACTTTAAGATTTGGCTGCGCGATTTCGATAAAGACGCTCGTTCGGAACTGAAAGCATTTTGGAAACATCAACCGGGATAGCAATAAAATCTGCAATCGCTTGGCAGTAGTTCTCTGGCTTTGAAATCATTTTGTTGTAATCAACATACATCACATCCATATTGGGCTGTCTTGCTAGCCAATACTTGATGGCAGCCAAATGTTTTTGGAATTGATCCTGCATTTCAGCGTCGCTGATCTTCGACATCTCATTTCGATTTGTGAGCATCTTCTGCTGTGAAGCGAGTATCTCGCGCGGCTCTCGTTCCATAAAAATTATTTTGTAGTGATAATTCGCAGGAAGATGTTCGAGCAAAGCGGAAATGATTTTTACGACTTTATGATTTGCATCCGCAAGCCATTTACTTTGACCATCGGGAAGTTTTTTCACCAGTTCAAATTCATAGTAGCCGTTGGGATTGTCATCGTCTGCTGAACGAATCGCATCGGTTAAAATCGAAAGTCCGCCTTCCGCGAGCATTTTCATCATCATCGAAGTCCCGGAGCGCGGCAAACCTGAAACAACGATGATCGTTTTATTATCGTTTCTTTTAGACGTCTTACCACCAAATATATTCTTTAACATTGCGACCCTTATAACACAATCTGACGAATGATTCTTTTAAAGATAGCCCAAACCTTTCAATCTTTCTTCAAGGTCCTTCTGTCCATGCGAGCCGGTTTGAGAAGGCGGCTTGATATAGGATTGATCCAGATGTTTGCCCAATGCAAGGAATGGAATATCTCGAAAAGAAATTCCGGGCATGTTTCGGATATCGCGATTGGCAAAGATGACTCCCGGCACCATCAGCGAATCGATACAATGATCAGCGCCCCAATGGCTGTCATTCGCCTCCATCGAAACGGGTGCGGATTTTCCGAGACCGGTTTCAGACGAGGCACGGAATCCGGGTGCGTAACCGATCACGAGGTCCGGGCCGAGACGCGTATACGGACCATTGAAAGCTTCATGCTTTAACAACACGCGGCTGATAATCTGCTTGCCATCCGAAGTTTTCCAATTCAGCAATTTGGCTTTGATCTCATCCAAAAGATTTTCGATTTCTTCCGGTTGAACAATTCCTTTGCCTTCGCGGCTTGCGATGTTAAGATAAAGACTATTGAGGCCCAAAGCATATGCTTTGGTTTTATCCCAATCCACATCGCTGAGTTCCGGCGTTTCGCTTTGATTCAATAAAGTCATATAGCCGTTCTCAACCAACCAGCGATTGATATGAACTTTTTGCTCGAAGGTGCGAAAGCCGTGATCCGAGAGGACAAGGAAGCGATATTTTTGCAATCCAAGTTTATTAATTCGCTCTTGCACTTCGCCCACAAATTCATCGAGCTTTAGATACCAGCTATCTACAGTCTCTTGATTGGTTCGCAGAAACATATGTTGGACGCGATCCAAATCGTCAAAAATTCCAGCCAGCACACCTTCTTTAAAATTATCTAACAGACGAAAATAAATTTTCTTGCGGGATTCAAAAATCAATTCACATAAGCTGATGAATTGCTGGTCAGTGATGCAGTCATCTTCAAGTGCATTCGTATCTTGAGGCCAGCCCAACGTCAAGAACGGGCCGATCTTATTCCACGAATCTTTTACAAGCGATGACGGCGTGGCATACAGCCAAAGTGAATGCAATGGATGAATCTGCAAGGGCAGGGAGTACAAACTAACTTTATCTGTTACTTCGGTCAGAATGACTTGCGTGATGGCTTGAATATTGAACGCAAAGCCCGCCGCGAATTTCAGTTCGATGATAGGACTCCATTCGCCGAGCGATAATTGAATCTTTTGATTATCAATCGTCAAGGTTGCGGTCTTATCATCTAAAACTTCAATCGCCACCGGAAGAGTCGCGGCGCGCATGCCTTCTTTCGACTTAACGTTCGGTCCTTCAATCGTCGCAGTGAATTTTTTGTCGCCAGCCGATTCAAGTTTAACGACTTTAACTTTTTTCTTTTCAGTCGGTTCGGTTGTCAAATAAATGCCAACGCCTAATTGACCGCGAATATCCGGCGCGCCCAATCCGGGAATCGTCGCGACTGGAATATTAGGACGCGCGGGAAATAAAGCCGGCCACCACAAAGCAGTCGCGGGAAAACCCATCGAGGTCGCTTCTTCAAAAAAAGTTTTGGTGGTATAAGGCGGCTGGTATTGTTCGCCCAACGCGGTGATCTTGGTCGGCAGGATGGACACGTAGGGAATATACGTTTCCGGATCGCGATGAACAAAATCGAAAATGCCATGCGAACCCGGGTCGACGCCGGTTGCGATACACGTCCATGAGACTTCGGTTTGAGGAGGCGAACACACCTCCAGACGAGAATATCCGCCCTGATCTACAAACTTGGTTAAGTTAGGCATTCGTCCGGCGCTTTGAAGTCGTTCAAAGGTCGCCGGATCGAATGAGTCGAAGCCGAGGATAACCGTCTTCATCTATTCTTCGTCTTCGGTTTTATCTTTTCGCATCTTTCGACGCAGCTGTGCAAAGTAGGCGCGAATCTTGCCTGAAAAGACAAGCAACACGCCTGAAATTACAACCAGGGATGCCGCCAGAATCTGAAACAACATTCCACCGGTATTGGGATCAATGTACATTTTTCCTCACATTCTTTATAGATACAATATTACCGACAACCCATAATTGTAACAGCATTTTAAATTATGCTAATCTATAATTATGAATTTCCTGTGAGAATATCTATTCAAATTTCAATAACTGCAAAATATCTTCGAGGCAAGCGGCAAAAAGTTCGTGCATGATTTCGTCACTGACGCGATACGCGCCGCCGAACGATCCGTCTCCATAAACTTGACGCGCGGTTTTGGCGTCCATGATCGCGCTCGGGACTTGAGGCGGAACTTTATTTTCTTTTGGCATTTCGCCAACGACGGTGAATGGAAAAGCCTCCAGCCAATTGGCGTGAGCTGGTTTGATGTTATGTTTCTGCGCCACCGCTTCCACAGAATGCGAAAGCCACCAATCGTACCAATTCAATTTCAAATCGGGCAAATCATTATTGACTTGATGCAAATGATTCCGCGCCGGTGAATTGCCGCCATGTCCATTGAGGATGAGGATGCGGCGGAAACCATATCCATACGCGGAACGGACGATATCCTCTGCCGCGGCAATCAACGTGCTGACTTTCAAACTCAGCGTTCCGGGATAAGATAAGAAATATGAAGAAAAACCAAAATTCAACGGCGGTGCAACCAGCACGCCGCTCGCTTGTGAAGCGGAGTCTGCCAGCGCCAACGGGACTTTGACATCCGTCAGCAGGCTAAGATAGCCATGCTGTTCGGTTGCACCAAAGATCAGTATCAAACGATCTTCATGCTGAAGATATTTTTCAACATCCATCCAATTCAAATCTTCAAGACGCATTTTGAACTCCGGGTATGGAAATGAAATTTAGTTTCATATCTTATAGCTTAACTGTAGCAGGCTTTTGCAAGCTGGCAATTCTTAATGAGAAACTTGCCTTATTTATCTTTTTGCTTAATTTTAAACACAAGTCCTTTTCCAAAATCAGATAATGTATAGGAGACCAGACTAAAAAGTATGGCTGCTATAC
>JBAUMB010000330.1:0-3296 GCA_049578465.1 Anaerolineales bacterium | reverse complement strand
GAGCCACGATAATTGTTTCGGAAGCCACTCAGTATCAAACGGTATATCCGTTCGCACCAGCCATTTCGTCCATTGATCGAGTCCGATAATTACTGCGGCCGGCAGAATTAAAATCAAATAATCACGCAAAGTACGATTCAACTTTTCACCTCAAGAGAAATTACACGCTAAAGCGCGCGCCCTATTTTACCCTGTTTACTTGATAAAGACCCTCGGCACGCGTGCGCTGATGTTCGTCATCACTTCGTATTCATTCGTACCGGTCCAATCGGCAAAATCTTCGGCCGTGATTCCATCGCCGAGCAAAATCACTTCATCGCCGACTTTGGCATCATCATCGCCAACATTGACCATAAACTGATCCATGCAGATGCGCCCCACTTGCGGATATCTTTTCCCATTGATGATGACTTGCGCGCGATTCGTCATGCGGCGAAAATATCCATCGGCGTAACCGCACGGGATGGTCACGATTCGAGTCGGGACTTCAGATTGCCACAACGATCCATAGCTGACTGGTCGCCCCGGCAGTGTGATCTTGCTATAGACGATACACGAATGCCATGTCAATGCGGGTTTGACTTCAATAGTTTTTCTAACCTCGCGTCCCGGATAAACTCCATAAAACATTACGCCGGGACGAACCATATCGAAATGACTTTCGGGTAATTGCAGAATCGCGCCGGAGTTTGCCGCGTGTCGAATCAGCGGAGGAGGCACGCTTCGCTTTTCATAAATATTTAAAACTTCTTGAAAACGTTCCAGTTGTAATTTGGCATGTGTCAAGTCATTCGATTCTGAGTTAGCAAAATGTGTAAATATTCCTTCTATATCTAAGTGGCTACACGTTAAAGATTTTTCGATGAATGTTTCCGCTTCATATTCATGAACACCAGTGCGTTCCATGCCTGTATCAATTTTTAAATGAACTTTGAGTTTTTTCATTGCGGTTCGTGCTGCTTGTTCTGCGACATCAAGCAATTCAATTGATGAAGCCGCGAGAGTCAAATCATATTGAGCGAAAGGCGCGACTTGTTCCAGAAGAGTTCCGCCCATCACAAGAATCGGTTTATCAATTCCAAGTTCGCGCAAATGGATTCCCTCTTCCACGATCGCCACACCGATGTAATCCGTATAAGGTGCAATATACGGCGCAACACCGTCCACACCGTGACCATATGCATTGGCTTTCAACACCGTCATCACTTTGGCGGGTGCAACATGGGCGCGGATGTTTTCAAGATTTTGTTTTAGTTGAGGAAGATTGACTTCAAGATAAGTTGGACGCATGAGTCCATTTTAAAGCGTAAAGCGCAAAACGTAAATTGCAGTTACGGTTTGCGCTTTATAAAAACAAATTGAATTACAAGTCTAATGCCACGCGCCGAGGATCGCTCCCATAAGAACCATAACGATAAGATGATTGCCCATCTCAAGCACCCAGGCTGTTAATTGATTCGCAAACAACTTGTTGGTCAGACTCGTCGTGGCGACAAATCCAAGCCACAGAAAGAATCCAGCCGTGGCGCCAGAGCCAAGAGTTGCACCGCCCGGCATCATGCTGCCCATCGCGTGAACCATCAGCGACATGAAGACGGCTTCAACAAATGCGGCGATGACAACCAAGGGCCACATCAACGCCATGCTCATGCCTTGACCCGGCTCTGCGCCTTCCGGTTTTCCAATTGCTTTCCACCAGATTGGGAAAAATGTCTTCGGACCAAACCAGAAGAATCCGACTACCATTGCAACAACCACACAGACAACAACAGCTAACCAATTGATAGAACCAAAACCCATTTCAGCCTCCTTCGGCTAAACAATAAATGATGGATTGACCATTTCAATCCCATATTTATTCTAACAGAATATTTGTTCTAATGTCAAGTTTTTAGAAGACTAGATTTTCCCAGCCACATAATCCAGCACATCAATTTTCGTTAAGATGCCGATCGGTTTGCTATTATCCACAACGATCAAAGCAAAACCATCGGTCAGCATCGGCATGGATTCATTGAGAGATGTCTCAGGCGGATAAACGGCTTTGGCATTTTGCACCAGCGGATCAATCGATTCCTCCTGACTATGTTGATGGTTATCCAAAACATGGTTAAGCAAATCCACTTCCGCAATTGTGCCAACCAATTCGCCGTTCGCGCCGACAACGGGCATTTGCGAAATGGCATGCTGTCGCATTGTGGTAATCACTTTGCGCATCGAGTCGCCCAACGCCGCAGTGAGAAGCGTTTTGTTCGGCTTGACAAAAAGCAAATCGCTGAGAGTCACTTCTCCAAATTCCATTTCAAGGAATCCGTTTTCGCGCATCCATTTGTTATCGTAGAACTTGGAGAGATAACGCGAACCGCTATCGGGAAAGATGACGACAACGAGTCGATCCGCTGAAAGTTTCGCGGAATATTTCATCGCGCCTGCCAACGCCGAACCGGTCGAGCCGCCCGCAAAGATTCCTTCCTGCCTCACAAGCTGACGCGCCCACAAAAATGATTCGCGGTCGTTGACGCGCACAATATCATCCACAACGGAAATGTCGGTTGCAGTTGGAAGAAAATCTTCGCCGATGCCTTCGACTTTATAAGTCTTCGGATAAGCACCGCTCGGAATCTTGCCTTTGTTTTGCCAAATCTCATACAGGATCGAACCTTCGATATCCACGCCGACAATTTTTATGTTTGGATTTTTAGATTTGAGATAACGACCGATACCGGAGATCGTTCCGCCCGTGCCCATGCCAATGACAACATCCGTGACTTTGCCATCGGTCTGATCCCAAATTTCGGGGCCGGTGAACAACTCATGTGTTTTGGGATTATCCGGATTGTGATATTGATTCGCCAAAATCGCATTGGGAGTTTCGCGCGCGAATTTTTTTGCGACTTCATAATACGAACGCGGGTCATCCGGTGCGACTGCAGTCGGCGTGATGACAACCTTCGCACCATAGGCGCGCAAAAGCTGAATCTTTTCATTGCTCATTTTGTCGGGCATCACAAAAATGGTTTTATAGCCTTTGAGCGCGGAAGCAATCGCAAGCCCGACGCCGGTATTGCCGGACGTGGCTTCGACCACCGTGCCACCGGGTTTGAGTTCGCCGCGTTGCTCGGCTCCCTCGATGATATTCAAGCCGACGCGATCTTTGATACTTCCACCCGGATTCAGATTCTCCAACTTGGCATAGATCGGAACCTGAACGCTCGCCGCCACGCGTCCCAAGCGCACCAGCGGCGTCTGACCAATTGCACCCAAGATATTATCGTAGACATGTTTTTCATCCGAAA
>JBAUMB010000329.1:0-7182 GCA_049578465.1 Anaerolineales bacterium | reverse complement strand
CTACGGTTTGGAGTTCGAGTTTTTCTACGGAATTGTTCTGACTTATACGAGGCTAAGAATCGCTCATTCGAATAACTAAATACGTACTCATTCTTTTCTACAAAGAACATATCAAGGCATGCCCTCCAATCATTGATATCTAAAATCAACTTCTAGCTCTGGGCACTTCATGATCTATGTGTGCTATGTCTCATTGAAGGAGATATTTTCAGTGAACACTAGCATCCCTGAAACATCGAAACCCTATTCACTTCAAGGGAACACGATTTACTGATGATCATCTTGCAGCATAACGGTTTGCTAGTCTGACCACGATGTGATAATTTCACCCCATGTATGTCTGCGATCCGCAAAATGCCTAACTAATGCCCAGTTTATAGCAAATCTCAGGAAATGACTTTATTCCATATAAACAAGTATCGAATGTCATTTGCGCTTTCGCATATGTTTGCCTACAATAATCGCCCTTATACCCTTATAACTGAGGTTTACACTTAATGGAACATTTGAAGAGAAGGTGGGGTATTTATCTTGCCCTAACCATCATCCTTATGATTCTCACCTTCCCTTTGGACTGGATTTACAAAACTGTTCAGCAACAAATGGGAAACGACCCGGCTTCAATTGCGCTCACCATTTCAGTAGTCGTGGTATTGATCTTGGGTGTTCGAGGCGGTGTGCATGCACACCAGATCAATCGTATCCTGCGCGAGGAAGCCGCTTCTAGAGCCAAATCCGAATCGGGGGATGGCGAGAAACCTGTCGTGCTCGAAGTATTCGGCATGGAGCTCTTGCAATATGAACATCCCATGCCAGAACCCAAGACGAAGTCTGAAATTTCAGATCAAGAGATTCAGCAATTGGTATCGTATCCGAGAAAACACCGAGGCAAACAGCCGCGCTTCCCCGTAGAGAAAATCCGCAAAGCGGTCTTGCAGTGGGAAAGGCGTGATCCCTCCTTCTCTGTGCAAACGTTGGAGGAATTCCTGGAGCAAGAATTTGGTTGCGGGCCAGACGGCATATTGTTGATGGCCTCTTCCACGTTCTACGACTGGCGCCGTCACGTGCTCAAAGAGATCCAAGCGCAACAGAAGAATCACTAGCGGGAATACACCAGAAAGTATAAACGTCGGAGCCTCAACATCATTGGAACATGGGGGAATGAAGTTTCGTAGAAAATCCGTAGGATAAACCGTACAGATACCGTATCCCGAAATGCTACTAATGAGCCGCCGACAAAGCGGCTCATTCTATTTTTAGCAACAAATGGAGACCCATGCCAAAGATCATTGTTTATCTGGCCGAGCAGGAACGAAACGCGCTGTTGCAACTTGCGCAGCGTGAAATGCGCGTCCCACGCGCCCAGGCCGCCCAGATCATACGCCAGGAATTGAGGCGGCTTGGGATGCTGCCTGCGCAAACTATGGCATCAGGCGAGGAAAGTAATGAACCAGAAGAACAGGGGGCAATTCATGACTGAGGTCATCGAAGCCGTTGTCTCAGCGATCGTACTCGTGGCCTTCTCCATGATCGGCGGTGCAATCGTCTACTTCCTGATAAAAGACTACATCAAACGCAATATGCGGCAGAAGGACTGAAGTGTGACCATGCCCGCACGCATTATTTGCATTGCCAATCAAAAAGGCGGTGTTGGTAAAACAACAACTGCTGTCACGATCGCGCACGGCCTGGCATTGTCAGGTCGGCGCACACTGTTGGTCGATCTTGATCCGCAGGGACATGTGGCCTTCTCCCTCGGCATTCCAAAAACTCCCGGCTTCTATCGTCTCGCTGTAGATGAAGAACCGATCGAGAAGGTCGCGATCCCAACGAAGCGCGAGAACCTCGAGATCATACCTGGGGATAAACGCACTGAAAAAGCGAAGCGCACCATTGTCATCTCGAATTTTCCAACCGAGACCATTTCACGCGCCTTGAAACATGCGGAGTACGACATCGTAATTCTGGACCTGGCACCCTCACTGGACGTCCTGCATGTCTCGGCGCTGATGGCCAGTGATTGGGTATTGATCCCTACCAAACTGGATGCCATGGCAGTGGATGGTGTCAACGAAGTCCTGCGCTCAATGGGGGAAGTGGTAGAGCGGGGCCATCGACTCGGATACAGCATCCTGCCCACCTTCTTTGATCGAACAACCAGGGAGACAGTCGTGCAGTTCCAAGCACTGATCGCAGCCTTCAAGGAGCGCGTGTGGCCGCCCATCCCTCAGGATACGAAAGCGCGCGAGGCGCCCGCATATGGGAAGAGTCTTTGGGAATACTGTCCACAGTCACCGGCTGTAGTTGGTTTTGATAGTGATCGGACAAGTGGTTACATCAGCACCCTTTTACGTTTGATGGAGTCGCTTTGATGGATAGTCTAAAGCGCCAACAGGCAGTGGATCCTGCCGTTGCCGACTTGCTCTCGGACATGGATCGTAAGAAGAGATTGTCCAATCTTCCCAAATCCGCACAAAAGAAAGCCCGCAGAGATGCCGCCCGTCACAAGGTTGGGATGGATTTTCCGCCAGAATTGCATAATGAATTACGTCAGGTCGCCAATAAAGAGAAGATCTCAATCTCGAGTCTGGCCGCCTTCTTTGCCAAACGCGGACTGGAAGAATATCAAGCCGGCAATGTGGATCTATATCCGTACAAGCGCATCTCGCGTTGCGCTCGCTTCGAGTACATCCTGTCCCTCGAGAAAGTTGATGATTGAAAAATGATCGCTACCGTTATTCGGAAGCCTATTGGCTGGCCCATTGGGAACCCTATGTGGCAGCGTATATCGGTTACCTATGCGGAAGCGTTTGCCTCAACAGGAAGCCTTAGGAGCGTTTTAAATTCGATGAACGTACAAGCGATGGTTTTGATAGGGTCGCACATCCTTGGGCATTCTGTAAATTTCTCAGAAGGTCATCATAAAAATTATTTTTGACCATTTTTCAAGTCCGACCATTCTACCAAGGAGCATACAGCATGAGCGTTGCAACCACCAATCGAGTGTGGCAGCAGAGCAAACAAGGCAAGACATCGTTGCTCCTGTTGTTGGCGATGGCGGACTGGTCCGATGATTGGGGCTACTGTCACCCATCCCATGATCAGATGGCAGCCAAGTGTCGCCAGACCGAACGCAATGTGATTACCCTGATCGACACCCTGGAAAAAAAAGGTGAACTGCGCAGCTTAGCGCGCGGCAAGCGCGGTCGTGGCAAGAAGGGATCGGCGACTATCTACCAAGTCACGACTGGGTTGACCAAGGAGCAGATCGCTCAAAGCCAGATGCAATCACCCTTGTGTGTCTCCACGCTGGAAGCTATCTCCAACGGGCAAATGGATAAGATCACGCGGCAGGGCAAGAAAAAAACACCTGAAAACTTTTCACGTGAAAAGTTTTCAGGTGAAAAAACACATGAAAAACAGCGGCGCGATTCTTCACCTGTTTCCAATATAAAAAATGACTCTCCTCTATCAGTTAACGTCAGTGACTTAACTACTACTACTCCTACGCCGCAGGCGCACAAAGCTGCAACCAACTCAACGAAGACGGCCGCCGAAAGTCTGTACTGCGCGGTCCGTCCCTCGCATATGACCTTGCCGAACTCGTCCAGCCTGGAGCGCGCCTTGCGGGTTCTGGCAATTTACCTCGAGCGGTATGGTTCCGAAGCCGAAGCAGCAAAAGCCCTCATGCCTTTTGCGGTTGAGGCAGACAAGCGCAAGATCAGCCCGACCAATCTATGCTGGCTTACCGAATGGGCCGCGGTAGGCGAGATCCCTGCGAAGAAGGATGTTCCTGCAAAGCGCGGCAATAGTGTGCATCATAACGGATCATCCGCCCTGAACGATAACCCCAACCTCTGGGCAGGCGACTGGCCGGATCCTGAATTCGTCCGGCAGATCGAACTCGGCAATCGTTTTGCGAATGAGCTTTCCATGCGCCGCATCCTAGCCCAGTCCAAGGCCCTGAAATATCTCGACAGCGAGTTACAGAAGCTGTACGCGGATGATCCCGCTGAACTGGAACGCGCTGTCAAAGCAAATCCAACGGAGCGCGAAGCCTGGCTCGAAAAGGCGTGGCGCGAAAAGGCAAGTGTGGCATGAACACTATCACAGCGGTTTACATCACCGTTCCCATCCAATCCATGATCGCTCTGGATAGTCAACGACTTCAGGCTGAAGCGAACTGCACGGACCCCGCGACTTGGGAACAACTGGCAGCCGCATACGAATTGCAAGGGCGGGATTGCATGGCGGCTTCGTGCCGCCGCCGCGCCAGACATTACCAAAGACAGCCAGAGGCTGAACATGAAAACCACGATCGATAAAGCGTTGAAAAAAATCCAGTTGGGCATGAACGCTCCGTCATCCCAATCGTTGATCCCCGGAACCAGTATGATGCTGGATTGCGAATCGGACTGCTCGCATTGTCACGGCTCTGGTTATGTTCGAGAGAATGTGCCTATTGGTCATCCGAAGTTTGGGAAGATCGAACGCTGTCCAAATGCCAAGCGACGCGACCTTGCTAATGCGGTAGCGAGCGGAGAGCTTGACCCGCGCACAGGCATGACCGTGAGAGATATGCAGGAGTTGAGTTGGAATTCGATCCAGAAATTCAACCAGGCATACGGAGTGGGTTTGAAAATCAAGGAGGCTTACATGGCAGGCAGCGGGCTGTTTTTGTTATACGGCCGCTACGGGCAGGGCAAGAGCTTGATCTTACGAGTGACCGCGGTGAGCGCCCTCGCCGATGGGCGCTCAGCCGCTTACGCCAACATGAGCGCGGTGCTCGATGACATCCGCCTTGCCTATGACACCAATGACCAGGCCATGAGTGAACTGGTCCGGCGCATGAAATGGTGGATCAATCTGGATGTGTTGTGCATCGATGAGCTCGACAAAACCAGCGAGACTCCTTGGGCGAAGGAGCGCTTGTTCCGCCTGTTGGACGAACGCTATGCCCGTGCAGTACGCGCGGAAGCCCTGACGGTTATCGCCGCTAACTATGAGCGCTTGGATGAACTGACCGGCTATTTACGCAGCCGCATGGAGGACGCCCTCTTCGGCGATAACTTGATTTACATGGCTGGTCCGGATGCGCGCAAGCGTTCGGAAAGATTCCATTCACGATCGCACGGGGATGCATAACATGATTCATTCACAATCTTATCCAACTAGCAATCTGCGGATCAACTTCGACTCGATATATCTGCAAGAATTAGTTGAATCCGAACGAATGACTCTTACTATTGGTTATTCGCGTTTGCCTGAGCGAATGTTTGGGCTAGCGAAAATTTCTGTTTTAGGAGAAGTAAAAGAATGAGCAATACAAATATCTTCATCGTGACCGGCAACCTAGGTGGGCATCCGGAGGGGAAGGAGATCGGTAACAGTTTCGTCTGTAATTTCTCGATCGCTGTTTCCGAGTATAGCAAAGAAGACAAACCTATGTTAGTGCGCGTTGCGGCGCGGAAGTCGGATGTGACTTGCAATAAGTATATGAACAAGAGCCACAAGGTTTTCGCGCAGGGAAGTCTGGTTCACGATCTGAAGACCAGCGGGGTTAAAGTGTTTGTTGGTCAGAATAATAGTGCCGAAGCCGCATTTAGGATGTCCGAGAATACGGTGCAATTCTTGGCTACACCTGCTGAACAGCCGTTTTTAAATCAGATACAGCCGCGATAAAAGGGAGGCATAGAGACGATCATGAAACCACCCTACGCACCTTACGCGATCACCCGCCTCGATGGAGCCGTTATGTTCCGGGGCTACAGACTCGGAATGACACCCGTTACCAGCCGCGAGCGATCGCTGGTTATCTTGTTCACGATTCTTGCGGGAATACAAGAGCATCCCGTGTATGCGCTCGATGATCTGGCAGTGAGAGTATTCGCTTATTGCCATACGGCCATCGAAATGAAACTGTACCCAACTCAGTTGGAAGTCAGCCTCACCGCGTCGCTGGTAAGTAGTAAAGAATCATCCAACTTGATTGCCACCCATGTGGAGTGGCACACCGCTTCAACCGTCCGCGGCGCGGCGGAAATGTTACGGAATCGGCTGGCAGCCGCCGATAATCTAGCCTGGCCGCTGGAAGAAATCAACCTGCCAAAACAGGAAAAGCCTAACAGCTAAATCTGGCATACCTACCAGCCTTTGGCTTATCGCCTCACGCCCACATCCTTCTTACCGCCTTGGGTGTGGGCGTAGGCTCTTAACTCGGTCGCTTCCCCTCTACGGACACAAATGAGCGCCAGTAATGAAAAGTCAGATTAAGACAGCAGTAATATTCTCCCTTGGTGTTCGTTACAGAACCTAAGCTGTTTCAGGCTTGCGCGCTCAAGGATTTCGCTGTATGCTTGACAGAAATTCATGACGCTGAAGGGGCTTCCCTTGCCAATAAAAAAAACATCAAGTTTGGAGTCGGGCATTCGTGATAATTACACTCGCGGAACAGTGGGGGATTTTCTGCGCGAGAAAATCGAGTCTGGTTCGGAACTTTCCATCGTCTCGGCTTATTTCACGATTTATGCGTATGAGGCTTTGAAGGATGAGTTGGACCAAATTGCAAATTTGCGTTTTCTGTTTGGCGAACCTCGTTTTGTCAAAGAAGTAGATCCCGATAAAAGTAATCAAAAGGCATATAAGATTGAGGATGATGGACTCCATCTGCTACGCCGATTGGAACAGCGACGCGTTGCCAGAGACTGCGCCGAATGGATTCTAAAAAAGGTTGAAATCAAATCCATCAAGCAATCCAACTTGCTACACGGAAAGCTGTACCACATAGCCAAGGGCGGCGTGGAAGAAGCCATACTCGGCAGTTCAAACTTTACGGTTAATGGGCTTGGGCTCTCTGGAGTAAACAGTAATTATGAATTGAATCTGATCGTGGATAGCACCCGTGACCGAAACGATCTCAAGAACTGGTTCAACGATTTATGGGATAATGCAGAATTAGTCAAAGATGTCAAAACGGAAGTCCTTGAATACCTCGACCAACTGTACCGAGATAACGCGCCTGAATTCATTTACTTCAAAACCCTTTATGAAATCTTTCAGGAATATCTTAGCCAGCAGGATCAAGGTGGCTTGGCAGATATTCAGAAGCAAGTTGTGGACACTGAAATATGGAAAGCTCTGTTTGAATTCCAAAAAGATGGAGTCAAAGGTGCAATCAATAAG
>JBAUMB010000328.1:0-6346 GCA_049578465.1 Anaerolineales bacterium | reverse complement strand
TGGAATTTGTTCAACGCTTACGCAAAACGGACATGCGTAAATCACCATCCATCAGCGAGACATTGGATTGGGCAAACGCATTGGTAACGCTCAATGCAAAAAATATTGATAAGGAAACATTGGAAGACACGATCTCGGTCTTGTTGAAGCATGAAGCAGATTTGCAAAAAGCAAAGCGTACCATTATTAATTCGCCGCCACCGCCGACCATTCCGCCACGTCAAAGACCTGATGATTTTGGCAGGTTCTCAGGTAATTAAACAAAAAGATTTAAACGCGAAGATCGCGAAGATTCTTAATTAATTTTTCTTTGCGACCTTAGCGGTTCAATAAAGGATTGAAATATGGAATCCCGCATCTTACAGTTAATCTCAGCCTTACGCGCCAGCGGAGTGCGCGTGTCGCTCGCCGAAAGCAGTGAAGCCTTTTCCGCAGTGGACTTGATGGGAATTCAAGACCGCGAGCATTTTCGTTTATCACTGCGTTCAACGTTAATCAAGGATGTGCGCGACCTGCCCGTCTTCGATAAATTATTTCCGCTATTCTTTGGCGCCGGTCAACCGCCGATGATGGGCGGAAATCCATCCGATAACTTGACTCCTGAAGAAGCACAGATGCTGGCAGATGCATTGCGTCAATTCACCGAGCAACTCCGTCAGCGGATGGAACGCTTGATGAACGGCGAGCCGCTTTCGCGTGAAGAACTCGAAGCGCTCGGTCAAATGGTTGGATTGAATCAAACAGACGATCTGCGCTATCAAAACTGGATGACGCAACGCATGATGCGCGCGTTGGCTTTCCCCGAAGTGCAAGAAGCGATGCGAGAGCTAATGGAACAACTCCGACAAATGGGTATGAATAAGGAACGTGTCGAGCAGTTGCGCGACCTCATCCAACAAAACATGCAAGGTATGCAGCAACAGATCAATCAGTTCGCGGGCGAACGCATTGCTGAAAATTTAAGTGAGCAAGAACCGAACGAAGCCTTGGATGGTTTGATGAACCGTCCGTTCAGCGCGTTAACCGATGCCGATAAAAAACTTCTTCAACGCGAAGTGAAACGACTCGCCGCCGCACTTCGCACGCGCATTGCACTGCGACAAAAGCGCGCCAAGAACGGCGTGCTCGATCCAAAAGCAACCATCCGCGCCAACCTTAAATATGCCGGCGTGCCGATGGAGATCAAACATCGCGACCGCGTCCGCAAACCCAAGCTCGTGGTCATCTGCGACATCAGCACTTCGATGCGCTTCTGCTCCGAGGTCATGTTAAGTTTTTTGTTCGCGCTTCAAGGACAAGTCCGCAAGACGAACGCCTTTGCGTTCATCGATCATCTCGAATTTATATCGGACGAATTCAACGGCTCCAACGCCGACGAAGCGATTGCTTCCGTTTTATGGCGCATGCCCAGCGGACACTACAACACCGACCTCGGCTGGTCGCTCAACGATTTCAATAACGAATATTTGGATACACTTAACAGTCAGACCACGCTCATCCTGGTCGGTGACGGACGCAACAACTACAACGATCCGCGCGTTGACATTTTCTCAACTATGTCCCGCCGCGCGGCGCGGACCATTTGGCTAAATCCCGAACCTCCCTATCTTTGGCACGGCGACAGCGACATGCCAAAGTATGCTCCGCTATGCAATAATATATTGAAGGTCAGCAATTTGAAAGAGTTGGCAGAGGCAGTGGATGATCTACTAACGAGTTAATCCCGCCTGCAAATCCGGTGGCAATTTCAGCTGATAAAAATGCCGCATTGGATTTTGGAAACGTGCCGCAAGCAGAGGGAAAGGTTGCGCCGGTTTGCGGTAAAATCGAACGAAATCATTCTAAATCGCAGAGCAGTTTTCATGACAAAAATCCTGATCGTTGATGATGATAAAGAAATCACATCCTTGTTTCAAAGCTATCTTTTATCTGAAGGCTACGAAGTCGTCTCGGTAAACCAAAGCTCGAAAGCAGTTGAAATCGCGCTGGGGGTCAAGCCCGATTTTTTCATTCTCGATTTGATGATGCCCGATCCGGATGGATTCAAAGTTTGCAGAGCATTGAGAAAAATTCCGGCTTTCTGGGACAAACCCATTCTCATTGTCACAGCGTTAAACGATGAGGACAGCCGAGTTGTTTCGTTCGGTGCGGGAGCCGATGATTTTTTGTCAAAGCCATTTAAAATTGGAGAGCTGGGAACGAGAATCAAGAAATTACTTGCCAAGAAAAATCTCACTTTAGACACCACGCGGCGCGGACGATCTGGCTGAATCATGGACGTCCCTAAATTGAAAGGGTTGGCAGACGCGGCAGATCGATGATTATCGGCATAAACCCGAATCCCGCCCGACCTTAATGATAAAATGAGATAGTTATCATTTGATTCACTTTTTGAAAACTTCCGCTAAAAGATAGAAGAGGAATCATCAAGAAAAATTAGGATATGTGCTGATGCATAAGGTGATTGTCTTGGGCGGTTATTACTGTGGACTGGCGGTTGTCAAGGCGTTGGCAAACCAAGGGATTCAAATTATCTTAGTGGCATCAAGTCCACACGATCAAGCTTGTCACTCAAAATTTGTTTCAGAACAGATTATAGCTCCCAGCCCAATCGACGACAGCAACGGCCTGCTTAATATTCTAATAGGCGCCAAAAAAGATTGGGATGGCGCGTTATTAATCCCTACCTTGGATGAATATGTTATCTTCATTTCCAAAAATCGGGAAGAACTCAAGAAGAGATATGTTGTTGCAGTACAGGGTTGGGATATCATCGACTCCGTCATCAATAAGAACCTGCTCTACCCCGTCGCCCAAAGAGCATCCATCCCTACTCCTCGTTTTTATCTACCGGATTCTATTCAATCTCTAAATCAACGCCAAAACGAATTTTCTTATCCATGTATTCTAAAGCCATTTGAAAATTTTAGGTTTTCCGAAGTCTATCGAAAAAAAGTCTTGATGGCAAATAATTTTCAGGAATTGGTCGAGAAATTTACTGACACACAAAAGCATCAATTGCAGGTCATGATCTCGGAAATAATCCCAGGGGATGACACATCGATTTTTACTTACCGTTCCTACATTGACAGCCAGGGCAACCTCCTAGCCGAAATGTGTACGCAAAAACTGCGTCAATATCCGCGCAGGTTTGGACAAGGTTCGGTTGTTAGAACAATTCCGATGATTTCCGAGATCCGTGATCAAGCTCAAAGACTTCTAAGAGCCTGCGCTTACCGCGGAGAGTCTTCCGCCGAATTCAGATTGGACTATCGGGATAACCAATACAAATTGATGGAGATCAATGTCAGGCCGGTTGTGACAGAATGGCTTTTTGTGAAGGCAGGTATCAATTTTCCATATTTGACTTATCTGGATTGGGTGGAGAATACCAGAAAGGCGCTGGAAACTTATTGCTCAGACCTTTATTGGATTCATAATTACTGGGAGGTGGTGAATTTCATAGAAGATTTGATGAAAGGGCATCTCAATCTGAGAGAGTTCTTCAAGCCTTACGCGCGAAAGAAAGTATTCGCGGTTTCATTTTATGATGACCCGATACATTTTTTCGTTGAGACGTATCAAAACAGCAAAGACGTTATAAAAAGGATATATCATCGGAATCTTTGGTAAAGAACTTTCTCGGTAAGTTTAAATCCATTACCCACCCAAAGGTTGCAATTAGTGCAGTCTTTTTTTCAGCAGCAGCCCTATTTAATACAAAAATGCTTAATTGAGCTTATCGAATTATTCTGCTTGACAATTTTTATAAACTAGTTTATATTACAAACTAGTTTATAAAAGGAGCAGGAATGAATGTCCAAATTGATTCCGCACTAAAACGTGCGCGCGGCTACTGGTTTGTAGACGGATTCGTTGAAATAGCCACCGGTGGATTATTTATCCTTCTGGCCGGGATTCTTCTTTTTAGCGGGAATGCAGCGCAATCGGCATTCCCGCACTGGCTGCTAACGGTCACCGGCGAAATTGTCATTGCAAAAATAATCGGTATCTTATTAGCCGTCTTAATCTTATGGTGGCTGAAAGATCATTTCACATATCCCCGCACCGGCTTTGTGAGAAGCAAACGAATCACAGCAACTCAAGTACTCAACATTTTTAGAAACGTTATATTATTTCTGTTGCTTCCGATACTTGGTCTATTAGCTGCTTCTCTACTTATCGCTTCACCAACGAATATTTTGACATCCGCGCCAGCATGGTTTCCGATTGGCATTGGCTTGATATGGGCAGTTACATATTTAATCGCTGGCGAATGGATGGGATTGCGCCGCTTTCGTTTATTGGCGGTCATCATGTTGCTGACAGGAATCGGGATTGGCGTTTGGCAGTTTGCAATCGGCTTGCCGACTTTTCCAGTCAATGCTGTGGAAACCATCAACCGCACTTTGACTAGTCTCAGTTTCCTTATGCTAATCTCCGGCCTGGTTTTGTTGATCTCAGGTCTCATGACCTTCCTGCGCTATCGAAAAGAAAATCCGATTCCTTGCGTAGAGGAATCATGAGCGGCTCACTTCAAAATCTCACCGAGCTGGATCGCGTTATTCATGAGCCTGCGCGTTTGACTCTGGTGGCATTGCTCTCATCCGTTGAATCAGCAGACTTCTTATTCCTGCTCAAAGAAAGCGGCTTGACCAAAGGAAATTTATCCGTGCACCTATCGCGGCTCGAAGAAGCCGGTTATGTTCAAACGCAAAAAACTTTCCGTGGAAAAATTCCGCACACTGAATACCAGCTCACGTCGAAAGGCAAGTCGGCTTTCAATCAATATCGAAAAAACCTCGGCTCGCTGCTCAATGCAAAAAAGGCATAACATGGAATTCGCAATCGAAACCAATGGACTATCAAAAAACTATCGCGACGTGCGCGCTGTCAACTCTGTGAGCCTGCGCGTCAAGCGCGGCGAAATTTATGGATTTCTTGGACTCAACGGCGCGGGCAAAACGACCACCATCCGCGCGCTGTTGGGGATGATTCGCCCGAGCGAAGGAAATGTCAAAGTGCTAGGACAAGCTGTCGGCCCGCATGGACGCGGCCCGTGGAGCAAGGTCGGGCATTTGGTCGAGTCGCCGTCTGCGTATCCTGAATTATCTGTACGGGAAAATTTGGATTGTGCGCGCCGCTTGCATCAAATCCAGAATCCAAAAGTGGTAGATGAAATTATCGAACAACTTGCACTCGCCTCTTACGCCGACCGGAAAGCGGGCACGCTTTCAATGGGCAATCTTCAACGCCTCGGGCTGGCGCGCGCCTTATTGCATGCACCAGAGTTGCTCATGCTCGATGAACCCGCTAACGGGCTCGATCCCGCGGGCGTGATTGAGATTCGCGAATTATTGAAAATGCTCGCGCATGAAAAAGGAGTCACGATCTTCATGTCCAGTCACATCCTGACAGAAGTGGATCGACTCGCGACGCGAATCGGGATCATCCACAAAGGCAAATTAATCGAAGAGCTGGATACAGAAAAACTTGAGAAGCTGCGCGCAAAACGACTCGAAGTGAAGACGCGTCATCTTCAAGCCACGCAAATTTTTTTACAAAGTGCAGGCTACAAACCGATCATGAACGACGAAACTATTTGGATTGAAGATCCTAGCGCGATCGAACATCCTGATGAGATTGCTAAAATCCTTGTGAAAGAAAACATGCCGCCTACACATCTTGCAGTGGAACAGCAAAATCTCGAAGAGTATTTCATGCAATTAACCGGAGGCGCAAAATGACCGGCTTTACTTCCGCTCTATGGACCGAAACACTCAAAACGATTCGATCCAAAGTTCCGCTGTTCTGCGTCATTGGGTTTTCAATGGCTCCATTAGCAGGCGGACTATTTATGATCATCCTGAAAGATCCTCAAGCCGCGCGTTCGATGGGATTGATCAGCACAAAAGCTCAGATCATGGCCGGAACAGCAAGCTGGCCATCCTTCTTTGGTTTTCTGGCACAAGCCGTTGCGGCCGGTGGAGCGATCTTATTCGCCATCATCACGATTTGGATCTTTGGACGCGAATTTTCGGATCACACAGTCAAGGAATTGTTAGCACTGCCAACCTCGCGCGAAGCAATTGTCGCCGCCAAATTTATCATTATCGTCGTATCAACACTTGCCATGACACTTTTCATTTTTGGCGTTAGCCTTGTAGTAGGAAAATTAGTTGTCATTCCTGGCTGGTCAACGGAATTAGCATACACCGCTTTCATAAATATTCTCGGCACTGCGATTCTCACGATTCCATTAATGTCTTTTGTCGCTCTCATCGCAAGTTCCGGACGCGGCTATCTGCCTGCCTTTGGTTGGACGATCTTAACGCTGGTGTTAGCA
>JBAUMB010000327.1:0-16004 GCA_049578465.1 Anaerolineales bacterium | reverse complement strand
CGCGCCACGTCACGCCTTGACCCGAAATCACTTTCCATGTTGAAGTGAACATCATCGCTGCGAAGATCGCCGCGCCCAGCGGCGTGGTCAATGCGTACCAACGCGGGATGTTCATGTTATGTGCCACCATCGCTCGAACATAAATCAATACGCCCCATAAGATTATTGCTTCGATAATAATGCTGATTGCCATCCATCCGCCATTGTGAAAAAACCAAATCAATCCAAGCAGGGGCCAAAGCGGAAGAACCAGCGCGGCAATGACTGTGACCAACGCGCCGAACGCGCCCAGCACCATCAAGCCGACTTGCTCGCGCAAACCGAGATAAATATTTTTCGTCCAACCTTCCCACATCTCCGCCAGCGACGTGTACATGCGCGTGCGCGCCACCTTCATTCCATCCGCAACGATCAGACGATATCCACTCCATTTGACTTTTTCAGAAATGGCTTTGTCTTCCACGATCTGATCCTTGACGCTTTCGTGTCCGCCGATGGCGTCATAGACACTGCGCTTGATGAAGATAAATTGTCCGTTGGCGATGGCATCTTTGCGCTTCGGGTCATTGACCTTGTGGGGCGAGAATCCAACCGATAGCGCGGTCATGACTAGCGGCAATACGACGCGTTCCCAAAATGTTTCCGTGACTTGAAATGTCATCATCGTAAATAAGTCTGCGTTTGTTTCGATGGCTTTGACGTAACACGAAGCTAACGCCTCCGGCGCGAGAAAAGTATCGGCGTCAATGAAACATAACCAGTCGCCTCGCGCTGAATTAGCAGCCTGGTACAAAGCATGAGGCTTGCCTGCCCAGCCGGTGGTCAAGTCAGAGCCGTTGATGATTTTCAATTTGTCATTTTGAATCGAATGAAGAATCTCTAAAGTTGAATCGGTCGAACGATCATCCAAGACGATGACTTCAAAGTTCGGATAGATTTGATTTAAAACCGCTTCCACACAAGCGCGGATGTTGCGCTCTTCATTGCGCGCCGGAATGCAAACCGAAATCAGCGGCGCATTCGCTGGCGGATCAACCGGCTCGACAATGATGTCGAGGTGATATTGATTGTGAAGCCAATAAATGATGATAAGACCTGCGACAAATAGCAGGGTTGATAATGCAAAATAAATCATAAATTAAATAACTTGCACAGTTGAGCCGTGTTCCGTCTTTTCCACTTCGATGCGCGTCGGGAAGGCGTCCTTGAGTTCATCGAGATGCGTGATAACCAAAATCTTTGCGAAATCATTTCGCACCAAATTGATCGCTTCGATCAGCCGCTGCCTGCCCTGCACATCCTGCGAGCCAAAGCCTTCGTCAATCACCAACGTTTGCAAGCGCGCGCCTTTGCGTTGCGCCAGCACTTCAGAAAGCGCCAATCGAATCGCAAAGTTCACGCGGAACGCCTCGCCGCCCGAATACATTTCGTAATCACGCATCCCGGCCGCGTCGCTAATTTGAATGTCGAGCGTCTCTTTCAAATCGTCGCGCTTCTTATCTTTATATTCCGCCTGCGTTACAAATCGAATCGACATTTGTCCATCGCTCAATCGGTCGAGCAATTCATTCGCTTTCGATTCGATCTCCGGCAATGCCTGTTCGATCAACAACGCCGGGACTCCATCTTTGCCAAAGGCGCGTTCGAGTGTCTTATGATGCGCGATCTGTAAAGCCAGCGCTTCACGCGTCGACGAAAAGTTGGCTTTGCGTTTCTGTAGTTCATCCAACACCGACACCTTTTGCCGCGCCGCGCCGACTTCTTGATTCAAGCGATTGACCTGTTCCTGTAAATCGCGTAAAGAACGTTCGGCTTCATCGAGATTGACCGATGGCTTTTGCGACTCAACAGAATATTTTTCAGTTGACAATATTTTTTCAACTTCCTTCAATCGTTTTGCGCCGACCGTTTCCCAATTCTTGATCGAATCTTTAATCGTTTCAATTCTTTCAGTTAATTGCGTCACTGAATTGGACAGCTTCAATCGTTCGCGTTCGGCATTCTCAACTTTTGCAATTTGCGATTCATAATCTGCGATTTGTTTGGCAAGATCGTCAATGTTAGTTTTGTTCGTGCGAAAACGATCACCTTTTTCTTTGCCTTCATCCTGCAATTGCTTCAACGTAGATTGACGATGTTCTTCGCTCAAGGCTTGTCCGCATAATGGACAAGTCGCGCCTTCCGCCGCTTCAAGTTGATCAATGTGCTCTTTGAGTTCATCCATTTCAACTTTGAGCAATTCATTCTGGGCTTTGAGTTTGGCATATTCTTCGCGTGCCGCGTTCCGATTCTGTTCAAATTCATTTCGCTTTGCAATTTTCTCTTCGGCTTCATTCAGCGATTTCCTTGCACTCTCAACTTGAGCAGTTAAGTCATTGATTGCTAAATGCTGACCATTCATAGCTTGCTCCTGCTCTTTCAACCCGCGCTTCTCTTCTTCCAACCGTGATTTCTCCGCGACCAATTGTTGATCGAACGATGCCACCACTTTTCGCAGATTCTCAAGCGCAACTTCTTGCGTTTTACGCGCTGCACTTAATCGCTTTAGATCATCTTCAAGCTCTTTGAGTCGCTGCTTGCGCGGTTCTTCTTCATCGAGTTCGGAATCAATATCGGCGATGCTTCGATCAATGCCGATTACTTCTTCTTCAAGTCCGCGCCGTTTTTCAACCGTGCGTGCTTTATAGGTTTCCCAAACTTCGAGTCCAAGGATATTGCTCAACACATCTTTGCGTTTCGCGGCGTTCTGCTGTGTGAATTGATCGGCTTTGCCTTGCAAAAAGAATGCCGCGTTGACAAAGGTTTCGTAATCAAGTCGCAGAGTCTGTTCGATGCGGGCTTGTGTTTCGCGGCTGGTGCGCTCGGTAAGTGGTTTCCATTCGTCCCCACTCTTGATTTGAAATTCAAGAATTGTGGTCTTGCCGCGCGGCAATGTGCGTTGGACTCGATAAACATTATTTTCGTAACCAAAGGTCAGCGCCACTTCCGCAGCTTTCGATTGAAGATTGACCAGCGAATCGTCTCGTTTGCGCGCCTGCCCAAAGAGCGCCCACGTCATCGCATCGAGCAGGGACGATTTTCCCGCGCCGTTTTGTCCGGAGATGCAGGCCAAGTCAAAGGTCGTGAAATCCAGTTCGACGGGTTCACGATACGAAAGAAAACCGGCGATGCGCAATTGAATTGGGATCATGATTGAAATTATACCTTGTGGTTCATCTTTATTCGCACTTCATTCTTTTATGTTATCATCGTGCCAATGCGCGACCCTGACGACCCGCGAGCACGGCTTCGCCTCATTTTGATTTCAATCATCCTTGCGACCTTGCCGTGCTATTGTCTCGGAACGGTCGCGGTGTTGATCAAACCCGCGCCCACAACTCCGACGGCTACTATATCGTTGACGACGACTCCCAATCTCACGCTTACGCTTCCATCCCCGACTTTGAGCTTGACGCCGTTACCTCTTACCAATACGCCAACTTCCACAATGACTACAACACCAACTTTAATTCCAACGGAGACATTTATTTATATAACTTTCACACCGTATCTGCCGCCCACTTACACGTTCACTCCTATTCCAACAGATACTCCAACATTTACTCCGACTTCGACGCAGACTCCAACCTCAACGCCGACTAAGACCGCGACTCCTTTTCCACCTCCCACGCTAACTTTCACGGCGACCTTTACTTCCACCGCAACTCGGACTCCGACTTATACGCCGAGCTTTACATCAACCCACGCGCCAACTTTTACTCCAACGTCTACACCAAACGCATCTTCTACCATTACTGCTTTTCCCGATACTGCAACGAGTACTCCATAAATACAGATTGCTACATGAATGTAAATTTGAAGAAAAATATTTTGATAATTAATAGTTGAGGTAGATATGAATGGTTTAATTGCTTTAGTGGGCGCAGGTGAATATTTGCCCGTCATGGAAGATGTGGATCGCTATCTGCTGGACTCGGTCAAAGCGGACGGACGCGCGCCGCGCGTCGTTTGTATGCCAACCGCTGCGGGTCAGGAGGGAGACGAAAGTGTGGGACGCTGGTCAAGAATGGGCGTTGAACATTTTACAAAGTTGGGCGCCAAAGTAGACGCGCTTCCCATCATTGATCGCACATCGGCTGATGATCCGCAATACGAGTCGACTCTTGAATCCGCGGACCTGATTTATTTTTCCGGCGGTAATCCAATCCATCTTTTTGAAACCATGAATGGAAGCCGGGCTTGGGACGCCGCGCAAAAGGCTTGGTCACGCGGCGCAGTCTATGCCGGATGTTCTGCAGGCGCGATGATTTTGGCAAAACGTTTGCCGAATTTTCGCAACATGGGGATTGGCGCCGTCGATGGCTTTGGCGTTGTGCCTGCGGACTATGTGATGCCGCACTTCGATCATGCCGGCCCGTTCAAAGCGCTGGTTAGTTTATTGCGGACGCAAATGAAAGAAGGTCAGCGCATGATCGGCATTGACGAAAATACCGCGCTAGTGGGTAAACTGGGCGGCGAATGGAAGGCGATGGGCGCCAGCAAAGTCCATGTGATGACGCGCAAACAAAGTAAGCTTTACGCGGCGGGTGAAGTTGTTCCATTGATATAAACGTTTATAACTGAAAAAATTCAGGCTCCCAAAATCGGGAGCCTGTTCGATTGAAATTAATTCTTTGGTGAGTTGTCTGTCGGTTTGCTCATCGGCATCCTCGACATAAAATATGAGGCTCCCGCACCGAGCGCGAATGCGCCCGCCGAGCCGGGAGATGCGAAGTCCGTCAAGCCAATCAGCAATCCAAAGAAGCCAAGCGCGAGGGCGATCTTCACTTGCCATTCGCTAGTCTTGAAATTATCAAAAGCAAAGTGACCCAGTGCAAATCCAACAACTAGAAAACCTAGAGCTCTCAAAAGATATCCTACAAGCACAATATAAGGCATTACTTGGTCCATCTTTTTCTCCTTTGCGAAATGAAATTTATCAGTCCATCGAATTATAGGCTGACATTAGCAATGATTATATACCAAGACTGAAATTTTATGCCCAGGCCCAGATCATCCATAAGCCTATCATTGCGATACCAATAATTAGTCTAACTACGAATGACCAGCCCCAACCGATCAACATCGCGCGGACGGTCTTTAGCGCGGGCCGCCAATCCTTGCGATGAATCAGCTCTGAGATAAATAATCCAGCCGGCGCGGCGATGAGTCCGATCAGCGGCGTAAAAATTAAACTGAAAACAATTCCTGCCGCGTAACTGACCCAGATCGAAATCCAAGCCGCGCCGCTTTCGTGTGCCTTCGCTCCCATAAAAATATTGTCCACGATACCGCCGATCAGCGCGAGAATGCTGATCACGATAAAGATGATCCATCCTTTGGTGTCAAAGCCGCCCCCCGCGATCCCATAAATCAGCGCGGCCAACCAGATCACAACCAAGCCGGGAAATATCGGGACGATCAATCCAATCAACCCGATCAGCATGAAGGTTAGTGTTAACCATTGAATCAAAAACTCGCCGAGCAACGGCCAGTTGAGCATTAGCGGATCACATCCACGCCGCCCATCCATGGACGAAGCGCGTCTGGCACGACGATCGAGCCGTCAGCCTGCTGATAATTTTCCATAACGGCGATCAAGGTGCGAGGCAGTCCCAGACCCGAACCGTTCAGCGTGTGGACAAAGCGCGTCTTGCCTTTTTCATCGCGATATTTGATGTTAGCACGCCGTCCCTGAAAATCCGTGTCATTAGAAACGGACGAAACTTCCAGCCACTCATCGCATCCCGGCGCCCAAACTTCGATGTCGTATGTCATCGTTGCTCCGAAGCCGATGTCGCCGGTGCAAAGCTGTTTGACGCGATACGTTAGTCCAAGATTCTTGCAAGTCTCTTCGGCGCTCGCGCGCAACTTCTCAAGCCAGTCATCCGATTCTTCCGGCTTGCAATAAATATACATTTCGACTTTATCGAATTGATGTCCGCGCTTGATGCCGCGCACATCGCGGCCAGCGCTCATCTTCTCGCGTCGGAAGCACGGCGTATAAGCCGTGTACAAACGCGGCAAACTGGCTTCATCCAAAATTTCGCCCATGTGCAAACCGGTCAATGGAACTTCGGCGGTCGGCACAAAATAAAAATCTTCTTCGTGATCTTTATAAAGATTATCAGCGAACTTTGGCAATTGTCCTGCGCCAAACACCGTTTCGGTCCTGACCATGAACGGCAAATATTTTTCGGTATAGCCTTGACGAATATGAAGGTCGAGCATGTATGCAATCAAGGCTCGTTGAAGCCGCGCACCGGCTCCGCTCAACACGTAAAAACGCGAGCCGGTGATTTTCGTGCCGCGCTCAAAGTCAATGATGCCAAGCGCAGGGCCGAGGTCCCAGTGCGGCTTGGGTTGGAAGTCAAATTTTTTTGGCTCGCCAATTGTTCGCAAGACAATGTTTTCGCTATCGTCTTTTCCATACGGCGTGCGTTGATCTGGAATATTTGGAATCGTGGCGGTCAGCGCGTTGAGTTGCGATTCAACTTCGGCGACTTCTTTATCGAGCGCGTTGATTCTATCGCCGACGAGTCGCATCGCCTCAATCTTTGGCTGTTTAGCGGACGCGTCTTTCAATTGGCTGATCTCTTTCGAGACGGCATTCCGCTCCGCTTTCAATTTCTCGACTTCAGTCAAGACTGAGCGGCGTTTTTCATCCAGTTGAAGAATCGCATCAACAGGCGATGCATCCATTTGCCGATCCTTCATCGCCTTGCGGACAACATCCGGTTGTTCGCGAATCAAATTGATGTCTAACATGACTGCACCTCCGAATAATTCACCACAGAGACACAGAGATCACAAAGTTTTTTCTTTGCGTCTTTATAGTGAGAAAATAAAATACGCCCCCGGTCCGTTTGCAGGACGAAGGGGCGTCTCGTGGTGCCACCTGCATTACTTCTCTATTTGCGATAACGGGCAATCCCGTCCCTCTTACAACAACGTGCGTTCCTGCGAGGGCAATGTCCCTTCGATAAACTCAGGGCAAGCGAAGTGGATTTCATCATTCACTGACCGTCTTGCACAATCCGGCGGTTTTCTGAACAGTTTGCTGATTACTTGTCTTCGCGCTGTATTATGGGCGTGATTATACGCGTTCGGATGAGACTGTCAAGAACAATGTATCAACACAGCATTTCAATTTGTTTTATAATCTGACTATCCAATGCTATTTCTCTTGCGGGCTTGACATGAGTCATATCTTCATCAGCTATAGTCACAAAGACAAGGATTATATCCATAAACTTCAAGAAGCTCTTCAAAATGAAGGCTTTGAAGTTTGGATTGATGATCGCATTGATTATGGAACCGTGTGGCCCAAAGTCATTCAAGATCAATTGGATTCCAGCGATGCACTAATTCTTGTAATGACGCCACGATCTTATGATTCAAATTGGGTACAAAATGAGCTAGATCGTGCAAGAGAAAATGGGATACAAATATTTCCTCTGCTACTCGAAGGTCGGCAATGGTTATCTGTTCAAACACTTCAATATGTGGATGTTCGCGACAAATCATTGCCTCCCGAAAAATTCTATAAACGTTTAGCAAACGTCACGCCGCGCAATAAACCTGTTCATCCACCTGTAAAGCAGGAAGAGAAAACTGTTGAACAGCCAAAACCTGAAGTTACTAAACCTGTTGAAACGAAGAAGCTAAAACCTGTATTTACAAAAAATATCTATATATGGATTATGGCTTTTGGCGTTATTGTCGTGAGCATTATTTTGGCATTAGCCCTTCAGAAAGCTATTAATAGCAATCCACAGATTTTTGGTTCTGCTTCTGCATCAACAAATACCCCATTGCCAACATCAATTCAAACTTCTATTCCATCAACACCTATATTAACTGAAACGCCTATTTCTATAGTTACACTTCAGCCAACTCAAACATCCATTCCTCTAATTCCCACTTCATCACTCGGCATTGGCTCAACGATGATCTCGCCCAAAGATGGCATGACCTTAATGTACGTGCCTGCTGGCAATTTCACCATGGGTGCTAAAGCTGAAGATACGTTTGCTGCATGTCAGAAATTATCCCAGTATTGCGATTTGAATTGGTTTGCCAGCGACCAGCCGCCGCATCAAGTCTATCTAAATGCTTTCTGGATTGATAAAACCGATGTGACCAATGCCATGTATGCCAGATGTGTAAGTGCAGACGCTTGTCAGCAGTCGAGTGATACAAATTCTAATACTCGGAAAAATTATTATGGTAATCCTCAATTTGATGATTATCCTGTGGTCTATGTGAATTGGTATATGGCAACAGCTTACTGCAAATGGACAGGAGGTATATTACCTACTGAAGCACAATGGGAAAAAGCTGCACGAGGTACAGATGGGCGCACTTATCCATGGGGTAATCAAGTACCAAGCGACAATTTGCTAAATTTCAACTATGATATTGGCGATACAACAGAAGTTGGCAAATATCCCGCAGGTGCTAGTCCTTATGGTTTATTGGACATGGCAGGCAATGTATATCAATGGACCTCGGACTGGTTTGATTATAATTATTATGCAACACTTGGACAGCTGGCAACCAACCCACAAGATCCACAAAGCCCACAAAGCGATTCTTATGGTTCTTATAAAGTGCTACGAGGCAGTTCTTGGCGCCCATTTATTTTTTCTACTTCTACCACACGCGACGCAGACTACCAGATGCATTCAACCGGTACTATTGGTTTTCGTTGTGTGATGAGTGCGGCGCAGTAAGTGCAGACTTCTGAAGTTTCTTAAGACTTCGGAAGTCTATTCTCTATTTCCTCTAAAATATTCCATCGTCGCTTGCCCCGGCTGGCTGATGCCTTCGCGTTTAATCGCTTTCCAAAGACTCAGGAAAATTATTTTTATGTCCAGCCAAAACGACCAATGATCCACATACCAAACATCCAAAGCAAAACGCGTTTGCCAATCCAGCGCGTTGCGTCCATTAACTTGCGCCCAGCCGCTGAGACCAGGATGAACATCATGCCTGCGCATTTGTTCCGACGAATACAGCGGAAGATATTCCATCAGCAAGGGCCGCGGACCGACGAGGCTCATATCGCCGCGCAAAATATTAAAGAGTTCTGGGAGTTCATCGAGACTCAGCGAGCGCAGGAATTTCCCAAAGCGCGTCAGGCGAACGTTATCGGATAAGAGATTTCCCTGCGTGTCGCGCGCGTCCGTCATCGTGCGGAATTTGTAAACGGTGAAAGGCTTCCCTTTGTAGCCAGGCCGCGTTTGACGGAACAAGACCGGCGCTCCGAGAAAGATGCGAACCAAAATCGCGACTAAAAGAATAATCGGCAAAAGGATGATGATTCCGAATAATGAAACAATCAAATCAAAAATCCGCTTGCTAAAAGGCATGCGGACATTCTACCTCACCCCGGCCCTCTCTTACGAAATCCCCGAAGGGGGAAAGGAGAGGGCGAAATATGGTATGATTTTGTTTGGAGATGAGCCATGAACGAAAGAATATTAATCATCGAAGACGATCAGGCAATTTTGAAATTGCTTCAGCGCGGGCTGGCTTATGAAGGCTACGTGGTGGATACCGCAACAGATGGCCGCACCGGTTTGATTTTGGCGCGCGATCATACTCCTGATATCGTGATCCTCGATTGGATGCTTCCGGGCATTGACGGTTTAGAAGTCTGCAATCGTCTACGAAGCGGCGGTTCGATTCCGATCTTAATGTTGACCGCCAAAGATACGGTGCAGGATCGCATTCAGGGATTGGACGCGGGCGCGGATGATTATATGGTCAAGCCGTTCAACCTCGACGAGCTGCTGGCGCGCGTGCGCGCGCTTCTGCGCCGCACCCAACCCGAACGCGTGCCCGTGTTGAAGTTTGCCGATTTGACACTCGATACCGGTTCGCGTCAGGCATCACGCGGTACTCGCCTGGTTGCATTGACCGCCAAGGAATACGAATTGCTTGAATTATTCCTGCGTCATCCCAAACAAGTATTGACGCGCGAAGTGATCTTTGACCGAGTCTGGGGATATGACTTTGGCGGCGAGAGCAACGTGCTGGAAGTGTATATCCGTTATCTGCGGCAGAAACTCGAAGCGGAGAATGAGCCGCGCTTGCTTCACACCGTGCGCGGCGTCGGTTACGTTCTGCGCGAAAATCCGTAAAACAATATTTTTTGGTTCGATCATCGTAAATTGTTGTGGCACTCCGTCTTCGCCTGACTCTCCTGTACTCCGCAATCATCGGAGGAATTCTATTAATATTTGGTGCGGCGGTTTATATTATTATCGGCGTTCTCCTGATCAATCAAGCGGATACGGCTTTAATCCATACGGCAAACGATATTATCCAAGCGACGCACATCAATTCACTGGCAGAGATTAATGTCGATGCCATGCCGCCGCTGGATTTAATGACCAACGATTATTATCAATTGTGGGGCAAAGACAACAAGATCGAGGATCAATCACCGAGCACCGCAACCCTGACCAATAATTCTGCCAATTCTAATAATTCCCTTGATCCAATTGGCTTGAAAGCGGTGAAACCGAATTTTCACGAAAACACGATTGAAAATTTTCACTTGCTGATCTTAAGCATCCCTTTGCGCGCTGGCATTAATCAGCACGTGGGTGTGCTGCAAGTGGCAACCAATTTAAATGTGGTAGATTCTGCGCGCCGGGATTTCTTCTACATCCTATTAATCTCAACCATGATCGCCACGGCACTTGCTGGGCTTGGTTCATGGTTTGTGTTTGGACGCGTCCTTGCTCCGCTGGATGCGGCTACAGAAACCGCACAAGCTATTAACCGCGCCGACGATCTTTCGCGCCGCATTCCTTATGATTTCCCGTCGGATGATGAGATCGGCAATCTGATTGACACATTCAATCAAACCTTTGAACGACTCGAAAATCTTTTTACTTCCCAACAGCGCTTCCTTGCGGATGTCAGCCATGAACTGCGTACGCCGCTGACGGTGATCAAAGGCAATGCCGATTTGATGCGGCACATGAAGCAATTCGATGAAGAGTCGCTCTCTAGCATCGACGAGGAAGCCGGACGATTGACTCGTTTGGTCGGTGGATTGCTGCTGCTCACACAAGCCGACTCCGGCAAACTTACACTGGACAAACAGCCTCTAGACCTCGATACGCTTTTACTGGAAGTCTTTCAGGAAATGCATATTCTTGCGGGGAATAAAGTGCATCTCAAGATTGCCGACATCGATCAAATTCAATTCATCGGCGACCGCGACCGATTGAAACAAGTTTTGCTAAATCTGGTGGGGAATGCCATTCAATATACGCCGCAAGGCGGCGACGTTTTGATGGGTCTGGCGCGAATTGGGGAACAGGCACGCATCATCGTGCGGGATACGGGACCGGGGATTCCGAACGAAGACTTGCCTTTTATCTTCGATCGATTCTATCGCGCCGAGAAGTCACGGACGCGTTCTACATCACCGGGATTTGGCTTGGGGCTTTCCATCGCAAAATGGATCGTTGAAAATCACGGGGGAACGATCAACGTTGAATCAAAAGAAGGCAAAGGCACAACGTTCGCGATTTGGCTTCCTTTGGAAAAAGACACATCGAAATAACTATTGCAAGCAATCAAGGCAAGCTCAATTGTTGATGCGCTTCCCGGCAGAGACTCGCACCACCGACCGCGAGCCACTCCTCGAGCCGCTGACTTGACGATCTCATTTGCGTAGCATCCGCATAAATACCGCTTCCCCAATAAACATAACGAACCGTTTCTGCGGGCCACATCCATTCATTCAACCCGATCAGGCTCGGCCCTCCGTTGTAAGCCGCAAGTGACCCTGTAACATTATGATTTGCGGCATCAAACACGCGCCGCAAATAGGTCAATCCGCGCAAGGCATTGGTATCGGGATCAAATGGATTGTCACCGGATGTAAAATGAAATGGCATAACCTGAAAAAGGCCAACCGCGCCGGCGGACGAACTCGCAAACGCATCGCCGCAGGATTCAATTTGCATCACCGTAGCGACTAGGTTCGGGTCAAGGTTTGATATACCGCTCCAACGCAAGATGGAAATATTCCAATATTGCACTTCTGGTGTAAATAAAGGCGCTAGTTTGTTTAATGCGGATGAGTTACTTATTTGAAAGGGAATTTTCTGAGCTGGAACATTCATCACAATCATAGAGATCACGATGCCAAAGAATAGAACCGATAAAGGCGGAAACAAATAAATAGACAAACAGCCGCTGCCTTCTGGGTTGTGGGCCGCGGCTGTCTGCCGATTGCTTCGATTGTGGTTCTGTATTCCAGAACCATAGTGACGAACGCGGGACATAGGTTTCCTTTCATGTCGGGTTAAAAACCCGCGTCGAGCTGTTGTTATAGTTTTGTAAAGTTACATTTGATTATCGTTCTGTATATTTATATTATTGTTTGCGCACTTCAGCAGCATCGGATGGAGATTGTGAGTCGAAGGATAGATTGTGGTAAGTCGGCTCAGGACGATCAAACGGTGTCGGTGCCGGAGAGGCGGGCTTAGGTGCAGGGTGATAACTTTGCGCGGGCCGCGGCAGGGAAGATGCGGGACGCAGAGTCGTTCCAATGGGGCTGGCCGTCATTGGTCGGGACGGCTGCGAATACGACCTCTGAGTTTGATAACCGCGCGCATCCGCAGTCGAAAATAAATTGTCGCCTGCGAGCGAGAAGGTTCCGATAATGAGCACGCGAATCAACCAGACCATCACGGCGACAAAGATCGGTACTACTTTGAGCAACGTCGCGTTGCTGATGACTGTGCCTGCGGCGGCGCTAGTGTGATGGACGATGGCAACTGAAACGCCCCACCAAGTAAGTGTGGCATTGAAGCCTGCGGCTAACAGCCACGCGCCGAAGAGATACCAAACCTCAGCCGGTTCATCGCGGCCTTGCTGCGGCGTGAAGATGCGGGCGATGCCAGCGAAATCAATGCCGCAAAATGCAATCGCTAAAATGGTTGCCCAAGGGATACCCGCAAATTTAAGATTGCCAAGCACATCAGCCAGCGCGAACTGCGTGGTGCTGTAATTGAAGATCTCAAAAGCCAGCAGGGCCGTGACGATCATCAAGCCCCAAGCCGCGCCGCGGTTGAGACGTCGGCCGCGCCCTAGATTGCGGAACATGTTAGCCAAACCATCCCCTACACTATGTGAGTTACGGACGGTATTCATGTCTACCTCCTTATAGGATAGATGATGGCATTATAGAACTAATGTTCTAATTCTGTCAAGAGGCGGAAGATATCATATTCGAATCTCAATTAAACAAAATCAGATTCTCGATTGTGCATAATCCCACCGATAGGAATTATGGCGGATACATTCTACAAGAGAAGTTCACGAAATGTGTGTATAATCCCGCCCATATAATTTTTGCCAAAATTAGAAGGAGCAGAGATGGTTAAGAAAATACCATTCGCTATCTATTCATTGACTTGTTTAATCGCGCTGATCGTCAGTGCGGTGTTGACCACGCCCGCGCTCGCCGATAGCGGCACAACGAATCCAACGCCGCCGACCGCGGGGAGCGGTTCGACGCGCGGCTCACATACATCCTCGAATAATTTATCCAATGTTCCAAGCGGAACGAAAGTTGTCATTATTGATTCGAATGGCGATAAAGTTCCGCTGGGTTCGCAAGAGGCTGCGGATATTCTCAATAGCGGCGACCCGATCTGGTGTCCGGCCACATTAGCTGCGCCAGCACCAGGAGGCACCAGCGGTTGTATTTCTGATACAAGCCTTTCTAATTTATTCGGTGATTTCAGCGCTTTGATACCTGCTGCAAATGGAACTATCTGGATTGATCAAACCACAGAAAGTTTAGCGGCTTCATTGTCTGGTACTGGAAAGAGTATGGCTAACTTCACGCTGACCTTGAAAGGCGGCTGGGTTGGCGGATGCGTGACTCTCCCATGCTCTGGATCAATTACTGGAACAACTACATTTACAGGCGGCATTAGCATCACCAACTGGAATAACAACATCACCCTCAGTAATATTATTGTTTCTAATCCCGCTGGTAATGGCTTGACGATCTCGACCACAAAAAACATCACATTGACCAATGTTCAAGCAAGCCACAATGGTGGCAGCTATGGCGCTTCCCTCGATAATTCCGGTGGCACCGGAACGGTGACGATCACTTCCAGTGAATTCGATGATAATAATGTCGGTATCTATGGCTTGAGCGTTAAGTCGAACGGCGCGGTCACACTGACCAATTCCTTTGCAATGGGAAACACTGCAGGCTATGGAGTTTATCTCGATACCACTCAGGCTGTGATGGTAACTGGCAATGGGGCTTATAGCTCCGCTGAAAGCGCATTTGACAATTCTTTTAATAACAATCATTACAATGGATTGTATATCACTACCAATGGCGCGGTCACGTTAACGGATATCACAGCCAGCGATAATGGAAAATCTGGCTCACTCGGTTACGGCGCGAGCGTGAATAACACCGGCGGCACATCCGCTGTGACGCTGACGGGCATGAATATTTTCAGCGGTAATTACGGTGACGGCTTGGATGTGACTAGCAAAGGCGCGATCACTGCCAGCCACATTGATGCAAATTCAAACAGCCATGGCAATGGCGCGGTTTTGGATAACAGCACGGCATCCGCCGCGCAAGCGATGACGATTACCGGCACGAGTCAATTCAATGGCAACGGCGACGGTGGGTTAATCGTCAATTCGAGAGGCGCGATCACTTTAAACAATATCACTGCCAGTTTCAACCAAAACGGTGACGGGGCTTATCTGGATAATAACTACAATCCGGCTGTTGCCTCTGGTGTGACTTTGACCGGCACAAATTTTTTCAATAACAACTCTAGCGCATTAGTTAGTCCGAATACCGGCGGCTTGGTCATTTATTCGGATGGAGCGATTAAGCTCAATAGCATTACCGCAAATGGAAACACGGGAACCAATCTGCATAACAATGGCTGGGGTGTGTGGATGAATAATCAGGGTGCATCCAAACCTCAAGCAGTGACGTTGACCGGCATCAACACTTTCGACAATAATTATGGCGAAGGCATACAGGTATATGGCGGCGGAATTGTGAACGCGGCTTCGATCACTGCGAACTCGAACGAAATGGACGGCGCCTATTTCGCGGGGAGCTCGGTTACACTAACGACCGCCAGCTTAAATGGAAATGGCATTGATAGCATAGATCAATGGAGCAACTTAGACATTGTTGCGGGCGCGGTGACAGCCAGCAACCTTTCGATCACGGGAGATCAACATACGGACGGCGCCGATATTAGCGGAACAACCGTCACGCTAAGCGGAAACAATCTCTTCGACTCAAATTACAATAACGGGCTTTCGATCACTGCCACTGGCGCAGTAACTCTTAATAATATTACCGCCACAAATAACGGTATCTTGGGCATGAATGGCGATGGCGTTACTGTAACCACTTCAGGGGCGGTGAACATTACTGGCACCAACATTTTCAACGGCAATTACTCCGGCGGTTTGTACGTTACTACCTCAGGCGCTATCAGCGCCAATGCGCTGACTGCAAATAACAATACGCAAGGCTATGGCGTTCTATTCTCTAATAGTGCCACCAGTTTGCCGGGCGTCACGCTGACCGGTGCGAATTTCTTTAACAATAACAATTCCTATGGTTTGGAGGTCGACACCTATGGAACGATCACTGCCAGCAATTTGAATGCAATTGGCAATGTGACCGGCGATGGAGTGGACCTGTATAATTTCTTCAATCCTGCCTTGCATCCGACCCCGAAAGCTGTCACGATTAGCGGCTCGAATACCTTTGGTGATAACGGCGTCAATGGATTGGTGGTTGTTTCGCTGGGTGCGATCACAGTCAACAACGTGACCGCCTACGTTAGTCCCACCGGAACATCCACGGGCAAGAGCGTTGCACTTTCTAACGCTGTGACCAATGCAGTGGGCGGTGTAACGTT
>JBAUMB010000326.1:0-18027 GCA_049578465.1 Anaerolineales bacterium | reverse complement strand
CCGCCTGTTTCCGAAAAAATTTCAAAATAATCGACAATAAAAAATCTCCCGCTTCGGGAGATTTTTTATTCGATGCCAGAATTTAATTTCCAAATTCAAACGTTGGCATTCCTTTAACATTCGTCTTCATGCGAAATACGCCGCCGGATTGCGGATACTTTCCCAGCGAAGCCGCGTCCATGCCAACGCGCGCCGATGTGATGAACAACTCATCCATATCGGGTCCGCCAAAAACGCAGGAGGTGACCTTTAAAGCAGGTACGCCAAATTGTTCGAGCAATGTGCCGTTGGGTTTCCATTGCGTGACGCGCGCTCCGCCCCACATCGCGATCCAAAGATTGCCATCCGTATCGGAGGTCATGCCATCGGGCCAGCCAAAGGTATCGGCGAAGTGAATGATGACGCGCGGGTTGGCAATCTGTCCGGTCTCTAAATCGTAATCAAAAGCCTTCACGTCTCTGGTGGGCGTGTCAATAAAATACATCGTCTTGCAATCGGGTGACCAGGCAATTCCGTTCGAGATGCGAAGATCCTTTAACAATCGCTTGACGCGTCCATCCACGGAAAGCGAATATAACGAACCGCTGGCTTCCTGTTCATTGTGATCCATCGTCCCGGCTACGAAGCGGCCGCGCTGATCACATTTACCATCGTTGAAACGATTATTGGACGGTTCGCCTTTTGGAGAGGCGAGCGTGATCAATTTATTGGTATCCGGTTCAAAGTTCCAGAAGCCGAAGCGTTGGGCAATAATCAGTCCGCCATCTTTGCGCGGGGCGAGACATCCCACGTAATCATCCAGTTGAATAAAAAGTTTCGACCCGGCATAGACGCGTTTTTCAAGGACATCCACCCAATACAACGTTTGAGTCTTCGCATCCCAAGCGGGACCTTCGCCAAGCGTGGCTTTGGCATTATAGAAAAGTTCAGGAAGCATCATAATTTTTTAAGATTACCCTGCTGAATGGTTTCCGTCAAGACACTGGTTAGCTATTAAGCAGTAAAGACACAGCGGCGCTGTGTCTTTACGAATGCATCAATATTTCCGATTATCCCCATCTCCAACTCGTTCCGTCTTTACTATCTTCAATCGTCACGCCGAGGATTTTCAACTGATCGCGGATTTGATCCGAAAGCGCCCACAGTTTTTGCTTTCTCACTTCGCTTCGCACCTCGACCAATAAATCAATAAATTTATCTGCATCGCCGGAGCCTTGCTTCTCTTGCAATTGCAAACCAAGCACGCCGGTCAACTCGCGCAATTTTTCTTGTGCGGGTTTCAACTGGTCATCGCTTGCACCGTTATCGCGCGCGGTGTTGACGGCTTTAACCAATTCGTGTAATGCGGCGAGCGCCAGCGGTGAATTGAAGTCATCGTCCATGGCATTGACAAAGGATTGCTGAGTCGCTTCGGCTTGCGAAATTAATTCGGATGCGCTTCCAGCGGGGATTCCTTTTACGTTGGGCTGAGCCGGTCGAAATCCGGACTTGAGACGATCAATACTTTTCTCGGCTGCATCAAGCGTCTCATCATTGAACATCAACGGCGCGCGGTAGGCTCCATTCAACACCAACATGCGCATCACGTCCGCGCCGCGCTTCGATAAAAATTCTTTAATGCTGACGATGTTGCCGAGCGACTTGGACATCTTCTCGCCGCCGAGCTGCAACATGCCGTTGTGAATCCAATAACGCGCAAATTGTTTGCCGGTGAAAGATTCGCTTTGTGCAATTTCATTTTCGTGGTGCGGGAAGATCAAGTCGTTGCCGCCGCCATGAATATCAATTTGCTCGCCGAGTTCTTTAAGGTTCATTGCCGAGCATTCGATGTGCCAACCCGGACGGCCCTTGCCCCACGACGAATCCCATGACGGCTCGCCGGGTTTCGCGGCTTTCCATAACGCGAAGTCCATCGGATGTTCTTTGGCTTCCTCGATTTCAATGCGCGCACCGGCTTGCATATCATCCAATTTGCGGCCCGATAATTTTCCGTAATTAGGATCTTTGGTGACGCGGAAATACACATCGCCATTCGATGCGGCGTATGCGAATCCTTTTTCGATCAAGCCCTTGACCATGGATTGAATCTCGTTCATGGTCTGCGTGGCGCGCGGATTGATTGTGGCGGGCAGAATGTTTAAATCTTTAAGGTTCTGTGCGTAATCATCAATATATCTCTGTGCGAGTTTGAACGGATCTTCTTTCAGTTGATTGGCGCGGTTGATGATCTTATCGTCCACGTCCGTATAGTTCATCACGTGTTTGACCTTATAGCCGCGATATTCCAAATAGCGGCGGATGATATCAAACACCAGCGCCGACATGGCGTGTCCCACATGCGCATCGTTATAGACCGTCACGCCGCACACATACATCCGGACGATGTTCGGCTCGATGGTTTGGAAATCTTCTTTCTTGCGGGTGAGGCTGTTATAGATGCGAATCATAATTTCTTTTTACTTTAAGGACACAGGGACACGAAGAAAATCTTTTCCCTTTGCGTCTCTTTGCGTTTGATTTTATCCCTGACTCATTTTTCTGCGTTTGCTGTTCTCTTCTTCCACGCGGGCAAAGATCATGCGTCCCGCCGCAGTCTGCAACACCTTCGTGACGTGCACATCTGTATATTCGCCGATGTAATCCTTACCGTTTTCAATAACCACCATCGTGCCATCTTCCATGTAACCAACACCCTGACCGATTTCCTTGCCTTCCTGGAAAATATTGATCTTCAGGATTTCACCGGGTAGGACTACTGACTTGACGGCATTTGCTAATTCATTGATGTTGAGCACCGTCACGCCTTGCAACTCTGCGATGCGGTTCAAGTTGTAATCATTCGTTAGCACCGGACTCTTGAGCTGTTTGCCAAGCACGATGAGTTTATCATCCACTTCACGCACACCTTCCACATCGATATCGCTGATGCGGACCAAGATATTCGGAAGCTTCTGCAGTTCAGCCAGCACTTCCATACCGCGTCGTCCGCGCTGACGACGGAGTCCATCAGGCGAATCGGCGATGTATTGCAGTTCGTTTAACACGAAACGCGGGATCAACAAAGTTCCGGGTAAAAATCCGACACGCGCAATATCTGCCACGCGCCCGTCAATGATAACGCTCGTATCAAGTAAGATCGTGCGGTTAAGATTCGTCCAAGAGGAACCGGAGCCACCTTCGCCGCCGCGTCCGCTTAGACTTCCAAACAGACTCATGATGTCGCCCTGCCGCATCACAAACACCATCACGCCGAAGTAGCTGAAAAGTAAAACTCCAATGAACGGCAAGATGCGTCCGAATGGCTCAGGCAAAAGTGAAAGTGGAAACGATAGTAAGGCTGCCGTGAGCAATCCAACAACCAGTCCCAATAAACCGGCAAAGAGGGATTCCGCCGCCAATCGTCCAAGAACGGAGCGCAAGGCCCGCACCGGACGCGTCGTGATATAAGGCGTCAAAATTAGCCCTGCTAAAGCTCCCACCAACACAGATGACCAAATGATGCGAACTGTCTGCGACGGATTATAGTGAGAAATCGCGCCTCCAAAGTATGCTCCCGCGATGGAAAACACGATCATGCCAATGATACGAAAAATGAATTCAATGCTCATAATTGCTCCTTTCATTTCAATTGATAAAGTGCGAATATTTAATAGCATAATAGCATGGCTCATCACTCCCGTCAATCGGGGATTCGATTCTTGTAATGTGGTTATAATCTGACACCTGATCCGGAATTGGTGCGCGATAATGAAATCTTAGTATTGGATAAATTATAATGTGGAGCGATTTGTGATGATTCTGACCGACACCCTTAACCGCCCTCTGCGCGATTTGCGGATTTCCGTCACCGACCGATGCAACTTCCGTTGCGTATACTGCATGCCCAAGGAAGTCTTTGGGGCCGATTATCAATTCCTGGCCCGCGCCCAAATTCTGACGTTTGAAGAAATCGCGCGGCTGGTTCACATTTTCGTCGAGCACGGCGTTCGCAAGATTCGGTTAACTGGCGGCGAGCCGTTGGTGCGCCGCGATCTGCATTTGCTAGTGGCAATGATCGCTGATATTCCCGACCTTGATTTAACCTTAACAACGAACGGCTCACTACTCACCAGGCAAGCGCCTCTCCTCAAAGAGGCTGGATTAAAACGAGTAACAGTAAGCCTCGACTCGCTAGATAACAAGACATTCAAAGCCATGAACGACGTGGATTTTCCAGTGGAAAAAGTTCTGGAGGGAATGGATGCGGCCGCCAAGGTCGGCTTGGGACCGATCAAGGTGAACATGGTCGTCAAGCGCGGGATGAATGAATCAAGTATTTTGCCAATGGCGCGTTTCTTCCGCGAACAGGGTTATATCCTGCGCTTCATCGAATATATGGACGTTGGACACACCAACGGCTGGCGGATGAATGACGTGGTTTCGGCAAATGAAATCATCAAGATGATCCATGCGGAGCTGCCGCTGGAACCGCTCAACCCAAACTATCAAGGTGAGGTTGCCGGTCGTTGGAAATACAAAGATGGAAGCGGTGAGATCGGTGTCGTTGCATCCGTGACGCAGCCATTTTGCCGCGATTGCAATCGTGCCCGGCTCTCGGCTGAAGGTGATTTATATACATGTTTATTTGCCGTCAATGGATTCAGCCTTCGCAATCTGATTCGCAGCGGCGCAACCGATGATGAAATTTCTCAAGCGATTATCAGTGTGTGGAATAAGCGCACTGACCGCTATTCGGAACTTCGATCTGAAAACACAATCTCATTACCCAAAGTCGAGATGTCGCATATTGGGGGATGATGAACTCGCTCATCACTAACTTTCTTTAGGAGATTCTTTTGCTTTCATCGAACGGTATCCAAGCTATTTTCTTTGACCTCGACGGAACGCTTCGTCACAACATTCCTTCTGGCGGGGAAATTTTTGCAGATTGCGCGCTCCAATTGGGTTTACACATCAGCCATGAAGATCGTCTGCGCGCCATGCGTTGGGAACATTATTACTGGGCAAACTCGATAGACTTGAAAGCCGATAAAGAAATTTATCCGGAAGAGAATCGCGAATTCTGGCAAAACTATTGCCGTCGCCAACTCGTTGCGCTCGGCGCATCGAATGGACAAGTGGAAGAGTTTGCTCCGAAAGTTTCCCGGTATATGAATGATTCGTATCATCCAAAAAGCATCGTGCCGGAGGATGTTCTTCAGCTTTTGCCCCAACTTCAACAAACCGGTTATTCAATGGCTATTATTTCCAATCGCGAAAAGCCCTATCAACAAGAAATCGAATCACTAGGCATTGCATTGTATTTTGTTTTCTCGATGGCGGGCGGCGAAGTCAATGCTTGGAAACCGGAACCTGATATTTTCTTCCATGCCTGCAAGCGCATGGATATCATTCCATCGCAGGCGATATATGTTGGCGACAATTATTTTGCAGACGTGGTCGGCTCGCGACGCGCGGGACTTCAACCGATTCTCTACGACCCGCGCGGCATATTCCCTGATGCGGGATGCCCGGTGCTTTCTTCGTTTGATCAATTGCCTTCTGTGTTAGAAAACTTATAAAACAGATTCTATTGTTCTGTATCTGTTTGGGGATGTGAAAAAGTTTTGTTAAGCAGAAATACGATTCGGGTCCGAAGCGATGCGAAGAATCTGCGGATGAACGGCAAGCGCAAAATCAATAATAACGCAATCACTATTCCATAATTCACCGGCGCACTGATATCTCCGGATAAATGGAAAAGATCACCTTTCACCGCCATGGCATAATGCAATGCTGCAATCGGTGCGGTTAGGTACACAACCCAATGCAGGCGCTTCCAATTTTTACCAAGGCGGACTTTCCATATATCGAAGGAAGTCATCGCCAGCGGAATCAGCAAAATAAAAGCGGCCATGCCATAAAGGATATAGGACTTTTGAATCACAGTCTGGATTAACAAGTTCCAAGCAATCCCATTATCCAGATCCATAAAGATAATGACATGCAGGACTGCATACATAATTGCATACAAACCAAGTGCGCGGCGACGCTTCAGCAAATCACGCCAGCCGAGAAGCGTGGTCAACGGCGTACAAGCCAGCGATAAAACCAGCAACGCAATGGCATGACGACCTGTGTCTATCTCCATCGCTTGAATCGGATTGGCGGTGAGATGATGAGTCAACACGCCATAGATGATAATGACCAATTCAGACCATGCATAAACATGCACAGCGATCTGTGCCGGAGTATATGGAATTCGTTTGATCCAATTGATGAAAGACATTTTGAAAATTATAGTCCCTTATAGACAATGCGGAACCTGTTCGTAAAGAAACGGGTTCCGCATCTTTATGTACATACGTTTCCGAAACCTTTAGTAATTGGCTTTCAAATCCATGCCTTGATAAAGAGAAGCAACCTGAGCGCCATAACCATTGAACATCAGCGTTGGGCGCATGGACAATTCACCAATGCGCCGTTCAGACGATTGCAGCCAGCGTGGATGCGGCACATTGGGATTCACATTGGCATAGAAACCATATTCGTGCGCATCGATATCTTGCCAAAAGGTATTCGGTTGGTCGGCCACAAGTTCGATCTTTACAATTGCCTTGATGCCTTTGAAGCCGTATTTCCACGGCACAACCAAACGAATCGGCGCGCCATCTTGTGCGGGCAGCGGAGAACCGTATAAGCCCGTGACCAACAATGTGAGATCGTTCATCGCCTCATCGAGACGCAAGCCTTCGTGATAGGGCCAGGGATAGGTACTGGTATCCGCCTCGGCTGGAAGTTGAGTCGGATCCATCAACGTTAAGAAATGGACATATTTCGCGGCTGAGGTCGGCTGGACTTCCTTCAACAAACTCGCGAGCGGAAATCCCTGCCACGGAATGACCATACTCCACGCTTCCACGCAACGCAGACGATAGATGCGATCTTCCTGAGGAAACATCTTGATCAAGTCTTCGATGGCATATGTCTTCGGATTACTGACCAGACCGCTAACTTCCACCGACCATGGTTCAGGTTTAAAATTCTTTGAAAGCGGAGCGACGGCATCTTTGGCTGTGCTGAATTCATAATAGTTGTTGTAGTTGGTAATGTCGTCATATGAATTCAGCGGATCACCCAGTTCGTCGGTCTTGCCCTTATAAGCCGCAACGCTGGCGGGATCAGCAGTGGACGTGCTGCCTCCAGTAGGAGCGCAGGCGGCAAGCACCGCGCCTCCGGTCATGATGCCCGCGGCTTTTAAAAAGCTTCGCCGATTAAAATATAAAGACTTGGGCGTGATTTCTGAAGAAAGAACAGGAACGGATTTGTAAATGTCGCTCATAAGAACCTCTCATTCTACGGATAGGATTCAGCCAACAAAGCCTTGATGTTGGTTTCAATTTCATCATATGCGCCTTCGCCGATATGAACATAACGGATTTCGCCGCGCTTGTCAATCAAATATAGAGTGGGCCAGTACGAATTATGATAGGCATTCCATGTGGCGCCGTTGTTATCCTGCGCCACCGGATATTCGATGCCATCAGCAGCAACAGCGGCTTTCAAATTATTAAAGTCGGTCTCAAAACTGAGTTCCGGATAATGATTGCCGATGATCACCAAGCCTTGATCTTTATATTTTGCATACCAGTTTTTCACATAAGGCATAACGTGCTGGCAGTTGATGCAATCGAACGTCCACATCTCTAGTCCCACCACTTTGCCGCGCAAATCCGCGAGGCGCAATGGCGAAGGAGTATTCAGCCAAATTGTGTTGGTCAACTCAGGAGCTGGTCTAAGGTCAGGAAGAGATGATGCCGTATTGCCGTTGCTCTTAACCGGTTGAACAGCTGCCGTACCGCAAGCGGTTAATCCCAAAAGAACAAGAGCGGATATCCAAAAGTATTTCATCATACCGATAAGATGAAACGAAGCTGTTGAATCTTTCTTAGAAAGGCATGAGAGTCTGACGCAGAAATTACAAGTGGAACTGTTCGCCTCGTGCGTGGACCTCGATTTGTTCGCCGCGATAAAGCGTCACTTCGCCCGCGCCGTATACCGTCCACGCGCGCTCCGAAACATCATTGATGATTCCGGTTTGTTCATCAATGCCAAGCAGAGTCGCTTGTGGAATCAATGATCCCAATTTCGACGACCAGCTTTTGCCGAAGCGATTGTGATGCGGAAGGATGCAAATATTTTCTAGGAGGTTAAGCCCATGCAAAAGTTTATCTTCATTAGGATCATAATAATGTTCGCATAAGACCATCGCCCCGGCACTGCTTCCAGCGATCAATGAGCCGCTTTGAAGCGCGGCTTGCCAAACTTGGCTATCGCGCAAGGTCTCGCAAAGATAACGCGGAAATCCGCCCAATAGATAAATCAATTTCGCGGTCGCGACGCGCGTGACAAAATCCGGATTATCCGCGCTTTGTTTATCGGTGACCGGCACAACGTCGACGCGTGAAGCGCCCAACGACTCGAACCAACGCTGACCATTTCTTCCGGCTCTTAAATGATTATGATCGGGCGCGGCGGCGGTGGGAAGAATCGCAATGGAGGCTTGGAATCCGCCCGCCAATTCAATCGCGCGCAAATCCGGCTCGGACATCCGTCCGCCGAATTCCGCACCGCCTTCCAAGAGAAAATAGTCCATTCAATATCGTAGTTTGCAAAACAGTTAAGCGCTTTCATTTTATCCCAAAAAATGTGATAGGATAATGGTAAGGATTTCATGAGAAAATCCTACTACATCTAAAGAAAGGAGGATACTATGCTGTTCGCTCCCAAAGAAAATGGCCAAGGCTTGGTTGAGTATGCGTTGATTCTTGTTCTGGTTGCCATTGTTGTAATTGCGGTCCTTATGGTTTTGGGCCCCATCATCGGCAACGTATTCAGTTCGATCAATAGCAGTCTCTCTGGCGTTTAGTACTTCCGCTCATTCCATAAATCTGATTTATAAAAAAGCCCTGTTGGCCAACAGGGCTTTTTTATAAATCTTTCAACAGAACTTAATCCCCTGCATACCTTACAAAAACATCGGTATAGCCTTCGGATATTAACCTAGATGTAATATAATCGCTTGTATCTCAGATTTTCGAGAAATCCCCAAAGAAAGGAGGAAAATGCCATGTTGCTTGCTTCCTCAGAAAAAGGACAGGGCCTGGTTGAGTATGCGCTGATTCTTGTTATGGTCGCTATTGTTGTTATTGCTGTTTTGATGATACTCGGCCCCATGATTGGCAACACGTTCAGTCAGATCAACTCCAGCCTCTCCGGCGTTTAACAAATCAAAAAAACTATCAACTCACCAAAGGCTCTGTCCATAGGCAGAGCCTTTTACTTTTGTGTCACCGTCCACATTTGCTGGCCATCCGTTGTGACCTCGATCCAACCATTTCGATCCGTTCGAAGTAAAGAGTAACCGTTTAATGCATCCAGCGTATCTTGATCCGGAAGACCGCTTTGATCCCCGGCCGCGACGCTTAACACGACCAATCGCGGATTCAGATTTTGAATCCATTCCGGCGGTGTCAGCGGAGCGTAACCGCTTTGCGATAACAATAAAACAGTTACCGGTCCCACGGTCTTTCCATTTTGCAGATTATCCAATGTGTCGAAATTTTCTCCGATGGGAAGCAAAGCTTTGAAACCATTCCATTCGATCAAAAGCGTCGAGCCAAGCGGGGAAACATCCAACACTTTCAGCGTTACGCCGCTGCCAAGGTCAAGTGTCTGCCCAACTTTCGCTAATGTAATCGGAATAGATTGTTGTGCCAGCCAGCCCGCCAATTGAATCGATGAAAACGATGCTCCCTGATTGCCGCTCCATAAAACATTTGCAGGTTGATAGCGCAAGAGCACGCGCGGCAGAGAAGTGACTTCATTCTCATTTGTCGAAGCGATGATCAACCAATCCAGATTGCGATTCAACAACGAGATTCTTTCCCCCAACGCATCCGAGAGCGACGACTCGGTCGGGCCGCCGTTAATCAGAATATGTCTTCCGCTCGGAGTTTGAATCAGAACCGCGTCGGCCGAGCCGACATCGAGAAAGGTGATGTGCAACTTTCCATCTGAAGTATTGGCAACGACGCGCCACGATAAGATCGCAACGATCAATAAAACAATCAAAATAGTGATCGAAGATAGATTCGTGAATCTCCGGTAGAGAGACGCGATAAATTCTTTGATACGAGATCCGGCAAAAGTCAAAGTGAGAAGCACCGCGTAAAAGAGAACCACAAATGCCACCGAAAAATTACCAAGTGGAATTGTCCCATGTGGCACGCGGTCGAATAGTTCTACCATACGAATCGTATAAGCCGTCAAAGGCCAGGCAATCCAGGCAATGAGTTGTCCGAGAGAAAAAAAGGAAAAACTTAGAAGAATAGCCAATCCGCCAAGCAGCATGACTATTGGTTGAACCGGAGTGATGGACGGATTGGCGATTAACGCGATGAGCGGAATTTGTTTGAATTGATATGCCATAATAGGAATCGTGGTCAACTGCACTGCGAGTGTGAGTAGAAAATAATAGAGGACATATTTAATCACCTGTTGAGCATTCCATTGCGGGAAATAACGCATGAGGAGATTCTCGGTAGTTCGCTGCAGTGGTTCCATGTAGAGTATAAGTCCGAGTGTTGCAAAAAATGAAATTTGAAAACCGGCGTCCCACAACACCAACGGATTCCACAAAGCCATCAGCGCGGCGACGAACGCCAGTGTGTTGAGTCCTTGTGTGCGGCGACCAATTTGTTCAGCGAAGAGGGCGAGCGTCACCATCAACGCCGCGCGCACCGCCGCGTCATTCGCACCGACAAGGAAAGTATAGAAGGCAATTCCAAGAATGGCAAGAATCGCGCCGCGCCGCGCACCGAAAATTCGGCTAAAGAGAGTCACAAAGACTCCAGTAAGGATAGAAATTTTAAAACCAGAGACTGCAATCACATATGCCGTGCCGGTATCTCGAAACGCCTGTTGAATTGGATCGGACAAACCGCCATTTACGCCAAGCAACATACTTGCCAACACGGATGCTTCGGGGTCGGGCAAGAGGCGGTAAATATTCTCAACAGCTTTTTCTTTGAAAGAATAGATCGCGCGGCTGATCGGATTCCCATCATTGCCCGGTAAGAGAGTCGCCTCGCTGATTGGCATGTAACTGAGGATGCCCTGACGAGCAAGATAATCTTGATAGGAGAAATCCTCATCTTGAGGAGGCGTCTGTAATTGACCGCGTAAACGAATCTCATCGCCGTATTCATAAGTTTGGTTGATGGGAACATGCGCAAGCAACAAACCGCTCACATTAAAAGATTTATTACCATTATCAATTTGTTTAACATTGAGTCGAAGATTAGTGTAAGCATCGCGATAATCAGGTGGATCAGTCAGCGTGCCGGTGACAAGTACATCGTATTTTCGGTCGTTATACCAAGACACATCGGCCGGCGTAATTTTTTGGATCGTCTGTTGATAGCGCATTGCACCTAGCAAAAGCGCAATACACACGGCTGCAACTAGCCAAACATTCAGCGATGCCAAGCGCGCGACTCTTCTGCGCAGGAACATCGCATCAATGATCGGGATCAGCGTAATGATCAGCCAAACATCCAGCGGGGCGCGTAAAAATCGATTCAGCACAATGCCGCTGAGAAATGCCAGCGAAACCCAAAGCAATGGCAAAGTCACAAATGGATTGTACAATAAAAAGATTTTCGTGGCGAATAAATTTGGGACGGTATAATCAAACCAATGACAAAAGATAAACTCATTCTACTTACGGGCGCGACCGGTTACGTGGGCGGACGACTTGCCCCGCGGCTTCTGGATGCGGGCTATCGCGTCCGCTGTTTGGTGCGCGACGCGAGCCGATTGCATGGACATTCGTGGTCCAAACGCGTCGAAATCGTCGAAGGCGATGCGTTGATTCCCGAAACGCTTGATGCCGCGTTGAAAGACATTTCAATTGCATATTATTTGATCCACGGAATACAGGGAAATAAAATCAGTGCCGAGCGCGATATGAGCGCGGCGCGTAATTTTGTCGAAGCCGCAGAACGGGCAAACATTGACCGGATCATTTATCTTGGTGAGTTAGTTGATCCTACCGCAAACCTTTCGCCGTACCTTCGTTCACGCCACGAGACCGGTTCGATTCTCCGGCACGGACGCGTGCCAGTCACTGAATTTCGCGCGGGCATGATCGTCGGCTCGGGCAGTATATTATTTGAAATGATCCGCTATCTCGCCGAGCGCGAACCGCTGCTGGTTTGTCCGGCCTGGTTCTTTTCAACTGCACAACCGATTGCGATTCGCGATGTGTTGTCTTATCTTATCGCCGCGCTCGAGACAGATGAAAGCAATGGAAAGTTGATCGAGATCGGCGGACCAACGCGACTTACCTATGCCGAGATGCTTCTTCAATATTCAAAAGAGCGCAATCTTAAACGCGTGCTTATTCGCACGCCGTTCTATTTGCCGCGCCCTTCGGCTTATTGGGTTCACATGGTCACGCCGATTCATTGGCGATTCGTTTTGCCGCTGATCGAGGGATTGCGCGCTCAGCTCATCGTGCATGATGATGCGGCGAAAAAAATTTTTCCAGAGATTGACCCAATTGAATTTCAAACTGCCATCCATCTTGCACTCGGACGCATCCATCGCGATAACGTTGAGACCTCATGGTCTGATGCGCTGGTCACTGCGATGGGAGATATTAAACCGTATACATTTCAAGTTGAAGAAGGCATGATGCTGGAACGCCGCACGCTGCTTCTCGACCTTCCAGCGGATTCTGTTTTTCGATCCTATACTGGCATCGGAGGCGCGCGCGGCTGGCTGTATATGGATTGGGCTTGGGCGATGCGCGGCTGGATGGACAAAGCTATCGGCGGCGTGGGCATTCGACGCGGCCGCCGTCATCCAGATGATATTCGCGCGGGCGAGTCACTGGACTTCTGGCGCGTCGAAGCGATTGAGCAAGATCACCTATTGCTTTTGCGCGCGGAGATGAAAGTGCCGGGCTTGGCCTGGCTTCAATTCGAATCGATTCCGCAGGAGGATGGCAAAACACTTTTGACCGAAACGGCTTATTATGCGCCGCGCGGCTTTTGGGGTTTTGCCTATTGGTATGCGATGTGGCCGTTCCATGCTTTCTTGTTCAACGGTTTGATTCGTCGTCTCGCTTCGCGGGCGCGCGTGTTGGCTCAAGCTTAATAAACTCGACATAAAACTTTGAACAATAAACTCGTCCTCGTTACCGGCGCATCTGGATATATTGCAAGCCGACTGATTCCGCGCTTGCTTCAACAAGGTTACCGCGTGCGCGTGCTGGCGCGTCGGCGCGAGAATTTGGTGGGACGCGCGTGGCATTCACGCGTTGAGATTTTCGAAGGCGATATCACGAAACCGCATCAGATTGCCGCGGCGCTGGAAAACGTTCGCACCGCGTATTATCTTATTCACAACATGCAAATCGGACGCGGCTATACGCGCATCGAAATGGAAGGCGCACGCAATTTTACGTTTGCGGCAAAAAGCGCCGATGTGGGACATATTATCTATCTCGGCGGTTTGGCAAATCCAAACGATAAACATCTTGCGCCGCACCTGCGTTCGCGCATGGAAACCGGCGAGACACTGATGCAGAGCGGCGTCCCGGTTACAGAATTCCGCGCAGGAGTCATCGCCGGTTCCGGTAGTATCTCGTTTGAGATGATTCGTTTTATGGCTGAAGCGCTTCCGGTGATCGTGGGGCCGACCTGGTTGAGAAATCAGGCCCAGCCGATTGCCACGGAAAATGTTATTGACTATCTGATAGCTGCGCTCGAAAACTTTAATAAACAGAATCGAATCTTTGAAATCGGCGGCGATCAAATCGCAACTTATGGAGATTTGATGTTGCGATATGCTCGAGTCCGCGGCTTGAAACGCAAACTGATCATGTTGCCCGGCATCCCGCTTTGGTTCATGGCGATGGGCGTGGGGATGCTGACGCCGGTTCCGCGTCAGATCGCGTACGCGCTGATCGGCGGACTCGCGGGCGATAGCATTGTTCAGCACGATGAGGCGCGGCGAATCTTTCCGAACATAAAGTTGATCAATTTTGATGATGCAACTAAAAAAACTTTGGAGAATCTTAATCCGTCTTCGATTGAACGCATATGGGAAGGCTTGGGCCGCGATGCAGCACACATCAAACACGAAGGCTTCTTTATAGATTATCGCCGCGTTGAAATTAACGCTTTGCCCGAATCGGTTTATCAAGTCTTAACGTCCCTCGGCGGAGAACATGGTTGGCTTCATGCAAACTGGTTATGGAAATTGCGCGGCTGGATGGATAAACTATTCGGCGGGCCCGGTTTACGTGGTCGAAACGATACCTTAATAGAAAATAGTTTCATTGATTATTATCGCGTTGAAGCGATGGAACTCAATCGTCTTTTACGTCTTTATTCCGAACTGCGCGCTCCGGGCGACGGCTGGATGGAATGGCGTGTCGAAGCTTTTGAAAATGGAACACTATTAACTCAAACTGCTTTCTTTGCGCCGCGCGGTTTACCCGGTTTTCTTTATTGGCATTTACTCGATCCATTGCATCGGCTGGTGTTTCGAGGTTTAATCAAAGCCATCAAACGTCAAAGCGAATCTCAATGAAATTCTCTTGGAAGATTATTCTGTCTGCATTTTTTATTATTCTATTGCTCGCGTTGATGATCGCAGTCGCGCTTTACATTCCTAATTCACTTCATGCAAATGCTGATTTTTTAGCAATCTACGACGCCGACTTGCGTTTGCTTCAGCACATCAAGCCTTATGATTATCAAAGCCAAATCAAGTTGATGGCTCAACAAACGGCAACATCTCCTGAAAATATTTACGTGCCTCAATTCCCTTATCCGCCGTGGTATGCACTCAGCACGTTTTATTTAGGTCTGTTACCGATCCGGTCCGCCGCCATGCTGTGGTTCGAGATCAACTTGATGATGTTATTTTTGACAGTTTGGTTTCTCAGCGCCGATTGGCATCCGCGGCTTCGATTATTTTCTTTTTTAGCGCCGTTCTTTTTCATACCGATCATCGGGACTCTGGGCGTTGGTCAATATGACTTCCCGGTTTTATTGGGAAGCGCCATGTTGATCTACGCGATCCGGCATCAACGCCTCGCGCTAACTTCAATCGGCGCGGCGTTATTGACTTTCAAACCACACGTTGGCATTCCCATCTTCATTGCCGCATTGTTATATTTTTTCTTCCTACGCGATTTATTCAGCCGCCGCGCTCTGGTATGGATTTTTAGCGGCGCGGCATTTCTATGCATAATAGGCTTGATTGCTGATCCGCTTTGGTTGATCGATTATCCACTTTCCTTGTTCAACTATCAATATAAGAGCAATGTCATCAGCTGTTCTGAATGTGACAGCCTACCGGTCTGGTTGGCAAGGAATTTTATTCACAACCCAAGCCTCACACAAATGGCATTGATAGGCTTAGGATTATTAATCACACTCATTGTTTTATTTTTTTCTCTTCGCGAGCCGCTGTGGAAATCACCGGAATATTTATTATCAGCATCCGTATTGATCGTTTTATTGGCGGCTCCTTATCTTTATAATTACGATTATATTCTCCTGCTCATCCCCTTTGCTTTATTGGCGGAAGAATCACGTGTATGGCTTGAACGAATCAGTTTGATTATTCTTTATCTATTCCCATTTTTGGCAATCGCGATCTTTGCTCGCATTGGAAATCCATCATTGATCTTTGTGACATTGATGCTTACCGCGCTCGTTTACGTTCAGGCGCGTAAACTTACACAGCTTGACGTTTTCCCACACGCGGCATAGAATTCATCTCATAATTAAAAAAGGTCAGTCAGCGGCGAAGCCGGTGGAATTCCGGCGCTGTCCCGCAACTGTGAGTTAGCTTCGCTAACAAGTCAGGTCGCCCGCGCTGATCGGTTTGCCACACTCCCGTGGAAAGGAGGTGGAAGACGGCAGTATCGGATTGCCTCTCCAACCTCCCCAGTCATCGACTGGGGAATTTGATTCTATTCAGGAGAAACTATGTTACGCAAAATTTTTGTTTTGACTTTGCTTACCGTTCTATTATTCGGATGCGCGCCCGCGGTTACACCACAAGCCGCGCCGACGATTGTTTCCACACAACCAGCTCAAGTCCAGACCGAAGCGCCTGCCGCTACACCAACGACATCATCGGTTATTACATTAACCGATGGCTTGGGTCGTACTGTCACATTGACTTATCCCGCACAACGAATCGTTTCGATGGCGCCGTCGAATACTGAAATTCTTTTTGCGATTGGCGCGGGATCTCAGGTGGTCGGACGCGATGAGTTTTCAGATTATCCCTCGCAAGTCAAATCACTGCCGAGCGTTGGCGGCTCAATGGGAAATTACAGCAACGAAGCGATTGTCGCGCTCAAGCCTGATCTGGTGTTAGCCGCGGAGATCAACACGCCTGACCAAGTGAAGTCACTTGAGTCGTTGGGCTTGACGGTTTATTATTTAAAGAATCCGGCTACACTGGAAGAGATGTATAAAAACTTGGAGATCGTCGCTCAACTCACCGGCCATGAATCGGACGCAGAGAATTTGATCACGTCGCTCAAGGAGCGCGTGGCGGCAGTGGATGCGAAACTTTCTAATGTGACCAATATACCAATTGTGTTTTATGAAGTCGATGCAACTGATCCGAACAAACCTTATACGTATGGTCCTGGCACATTTGGCGATGCGTTAATTATGCAGGCGGGCGGAACGAATTTTTCTGACGCCGCGGGCATCACCGATCAATATCCTCAAGTAAGTTTGGAGCAAATCGTGAAGACGAATCCGCAGATCATCATCCTTGGCGATTCGGCTTACGGCGCAACAGCTGATGCGGTCAAAGCGCGTGCTGGTTGGGGAACGATCGACGCGGTGAAGAGTGGAATGATCTTTCCGTTTGATGATAATCTCATCAGCCGCCCCGGTCCGCGTTTGGTAGATGGACTGGAACAATTGGCAAAACTTTTGCATCCAGAATTATTCCAATAGATTTATTGTAGGGGCACGATATATCGTGCCCCTACACACAATATGAAATTTCGCCCATATCTTTTTTCCCTGCTCGCACTCGGCATCGCGCTGATCTTGAGTCTCGCCATCGGTTCCGTGTTTATTTCGCCCGCGCAACTGTGGGATACACTGATCGGCCATGGCACGCAAGTCTCGAACGCGATTCTATGGGACATTCGTTTGCCGCGCACGGTGTTGATTGCGCTGACCGGCATGGCATTGGGCGGAAGCGGCGCAGCGTATCAAGGTTTGTTTCGCAACCCATTAGCTGATCCATATTTAATCGGCGTTGCATCCGGCGCGGGCTTGGGCGCGGTGGTCGCGATGAGCATCCAATGGCCCTATTCGTTTTGGGGCTTGATGGCAATTCCCATGGCGGCATTCGCGGCGGGCTTGCTGACCATCTTCATCGTTTATTCCTTAGCACGCGTCGGCAAAACGATTCCAACTACCAATTTGATTCTTGCAGGTGTGGCGTTCTCGTCCTTCGCAACCTCATTGACTTCGTTTCTGATGCTTCGCTCGAACAACGATATCCGCCGCGCGTTGGGATGGCTGTTAGGCGGCGCGACTCAATCGGGATGGACGGCGGTTCTTGCCATCCTGCCTTATCTCATCATCGGTCTTGGCATCTTGACCTTTAGCGGACACGCGTTAAATCTGCTTCAATTCGGTGATGACCAAGCTCAACAACTCGGACTCAATGTGACGCGCACAAAAACAATTTTATTGATCGCGGCTTCGCTTGCAACTGCCGCAGCGGTCGCATTCTCCGGCATCATTGGCTTTATCGGGCTGATCGTTCCGCATGTGATGCGTATGTGGTTCGGTGCCGATTATCGCCGCTTGATTCGGTTATCGATCATCGGCGGCGCGGCGGCATTGATCTTATCGGATGTGGTTGCGCGCGTTGTGATCGCGCCGCAAGAGATTCCGGTTGGAATCGTTACTGCGCTTGTCG
>JBAUMB010000325.1:0-4831 GCA_049578465.1 Anaerolineales bacterium | reverse complement strand
CCATTGGCGCATCCAACATCTAAAATGCTTGCCTTCGGATTTTTCAAGAAGTTTGCAATCTGACGCGCGGCCTCTTGCTGACGCTCCCAATCGAAAGGATTTGTAACTCCACCTGTGCCGGTGCGAGCGTCTTCGTACTTTGATTGTTCAGCATAAAAACGATCGTAATCAGTTTGTGAAACCGAAGTATCTGCATAGATGAACCCGCACGTATTGCAAGCTACTACATCATATCCATTAGAGAGAGGATGTCCATCGGGTAGCGCAAACCTTTGGTGGTGTAGTTTTTCAGCCTCCGTTCCGCCGCAAATGGGACAATCACGGTTCATCTTCCGCTCCTCGATAGTATTTCACTGTGCGCATGATGGCGTCGTCTAGTGATATCCAGGAATGCAAACCCAAATCTCTGCTCGCTTTTTGAGTAGATGGAACATAGCGTTCGATTGCTTGAGGTGGATGGGCGCCGCGGAGAATCTCGATTCGTGTTTGTGGAGAAAAACATTGAGCTACTTGCTCAGCAACTTCCGCGATGGATAGCGATTCCTCGCTTCCAACGTTATATGGATGGCAGGAGTTGCCTTTGAACAGAATTGTCCATAACCAAATGACAAGGTCTGCCGCGTAAAGATACGAACGATACGGAGCGCCATCACCCTTGATAATAATGGGTCCGCCGTTTAATCCATCGCGGATAAAATTCCCGATGGCGAAATGAACATCTAGCGGAAGATACGGACCGACAAACGCAAAACAGCGGGCAATCTTCATTTCGATATTTGTTTGACGTGCATATAGTGCACAAAGATGCTCTGCGATTCTTTTTCCTTGACCATAAGCGGACATCGGATCTGTTGGATCGGGCGCGCCTGAATATTCTTCCGAGATATGCGTCATATCCGATGGCTGTTTTCCATAAACCGCGCCGGAACTAGTCAATAGAAATTTTCTTGCGCCGCAGGTTTTTGCGAAATCTAAAGTATGGCGCGTTCCCTCAATAATTGTATCCAGCATCAATAGGGGATTCTCAGCGTTGAGTTTTGCACTTGATTCGGTCGCGGCGTGAATGATATGGCTGAATGTTCCGGGGGGAAATTCAAAGGTGCGGACATCGCCTTTGATAAGGGCGACCGCTTTGTTGGCTGCGAGATGCGGGACTTTGACTCGAAAGGCATCTGGCGAGCGAGTCAATACAGTTGCACGGGCACTGAGATTCAATTTATCATTTGCCCAAATAAAGCTTTCTAACAACCAGCAACCAAAAAAGCCTGTTCCGCCTGTGATAAAGACATGTTGTCCGCGCAGTTCGTCCCACAAATGGCGAGTGTGGTCAAGCACCTGATTTAAGTCTTCCGTGGATACGGTCATGATGGCTTAAAAAAGAGACGTTTACAAAAATAGAATACAAGGTATGCTGTTGCTATAAAGAACCCTAGACTTGAAACCCAATCAAGGAGTTGTTGATAAAAAGGGATTCTCCATGCGGGCTGGATATGTTTGAGAAAGAGCGCAAGAGTATTTTTGTCTATCACATGGAAGCGCTCAAATGGTCGGTTACCATTTATTTCAGGATAAACATAGCCGGTTGGATCGGTCATATTGTAATAGCCATCTGAAATATTCCAGACTGAACCCGGTGTGACCTCAGGGTGAAAATTTTCCAGTCCATATCCGAAGATAGGCTCGTAGAGATTCAAATTGCTGGAATGGCTTATCAGGGCTTGTGTATTGTCGTTTTGCAATCCAATGCTTGTCACATCGAGCGCCGCGCCGGATTGCATCTCATTGTAATACTCTTGTCCAGTTCGGATATCATAAATGCGATAGAACAAGTCGCTCTTTAAAAGAAGATATGCGCCTAAAGGCAAGAGCGTCAAAATGTTGACGGCCATGAATATTAAGGAGGAGCGTTGAAAGCCTAACCATCGGTTGTAAATCAGTACAGCAATAAAAGCAAGTGGAAAAATAAAAGCGGCGGCGAAGCGAATGTTCACATGTAGCGAGCTGAGAATGGGTAAGTGTTGGAGAAGCGGATAAATTATGCCTTTTGCGAGTGTGAACTCTATCGCAAGCCAGCTAAACAAAACGAGCAACAACACGGCTACCATCCGATTCTTCTCAATCAGTTTGCTTAAATACTTTTTGGGATGATGGAAGAATTTGTCTGTTCCAATCAGCAAGAGGAAGAATACCACGGGTGAGAGGGACATATCCATTTCCCAGTAACCATAGTCGGCGCGGGTTGCGCTTAGGATGTAATTCGGAATGGAATTCGGATTTAAACCTATCATCTGAAAAAGCGGCGCAAGATTCATTGTTCCCAATAGCTGGAGCATTAAACCAAAGATTCCCAACGGAATAGTTGTGGGGTAGTAGTCTGCAAGCGTCCGCGGAAAGAAGCGCATGAACGAATATATCGCGGCTAATTTGGAAGCAGAGATAAACAGTCCGATGACGCCTCCGCCTGATAGGATGATCAGCCATCTTTTCCATTTAAACAAAGTAGTATTGTAAACATAAACGATTGGCAGGGTCATAAGAATGGAAAGGGCAAAAAGGATGATGATGAAATATCCGGCGGACTGAATCAAGATGGCGGCAATCACTCCGGTGAAGACCGCCGCGGTTAAAGGACTTAGTGATTCATCAAGCAAAAGAATCAGAAAGATGGGAAGGATTGGAAAAGTGTGGTAACCCAAATGCCCAACCACAACTCTATCTATGATGAAACCGTTGACAGAGAAAAAGGCCGCGCCTAGAATGCTTGATGTCCAGTTTAGTTTCAATGTATGCCGAAGAAAATACTCGCATGCGATAAAACCTACGCTAACATACATGATGACAGAGAGAATAATAGCTTGCCATGGAAAAAGAAACACGGATAAAAAAGCTGGAAGTGAAAACTGCATATTGTTCGGGTTAGGAAAGGCCGGAATGCCGCCGCCAAAACTGGGAGTAAACCATTGAATGGCCAGACCGTTGAGCCGAAAGTGCAAGGCCGTATCCAATAAACTAGGTATTGCTAGATCGTAATCATGTCCCACGAATGGATAGGTCAAGTTTAAATAATAAATTACAAACCCATTGATGATCAACAAATTCGCCAAGATCATGCAGAGACGGAATTTTTCAGTTTTCATATATTTATCAAGCCGCTGTTTCGCATAGTTGCGTCAGTATGTCGCTGACATAATCGAGCATTTGCGTGGTGAGGCCCGGATATACCCCAATCCAAAAAACATGGTGCATCACTTCGTCAGTGCGATGGAGATCGCCAACGACGCGATGATTTTGATTGCGATAAGCGGGCTGTCGAATCAAATTGCCGCCGAATAATAAACGCGTAGCGATCTTATGATCCTCGAGCCAGCGGACAGCTTCATCGCGCGTGAAAGCCGCCTCCGGTCGGACATAGATCGGGAAGCCAAACCAGGACGGATTTGAGTTGGGAGTCGCCTGTGGGAGAATAAAAAAATCCTGCAATTTGTTCAATGTTTGATGCAAGTAATTAAAATTCTCGCGGCGCTTCTGAATAAACGCCGGTAGTTTTTTTAATTGCGAAACTCCGACCGCGGCTTGCATATCCGTGGCTTTCAGGTTGTAGCCGATATGCGAGTATGTATATTTGTGATCGTAGCCATAAGGCAATTCGCCGAGCTGCCAATCAAAGCGTTTGCCACAGGTGTTTTCTTTGCCGGGATCACACCAACAATCGCGTCCCCAATCGCGAAAGGATTCAATTAATTTCTTGAGCTTTGGCTTATCGGTGAGGACTGCGCCGCCTTCGCCCATAGTGATGTGATGCGCGGGATAAAAGCTCACCGTTGCAACATCTCCAAATCTGCCAACGGGTTGATCGTTATACATCGCACCGACTGCATCGCAGCAATCTTCGATCAGCCATAGATTATGCTCTTTGCAAAACACGGTGACTACATCGAGATTAAATGGGTTGCCGAGCGTATGAGCGATCATGATCGCGCGCGTTTTAGGCGATAATGCCGCTTCAAGTTGAGTCGTGTCAATGTTATAGGTGGGAATATCAACATCCACAAAAACGGGTACAAGATTATTTTGAAAGATCGGATTAACCGTTGTAGGAAAGCCTGTCGCAACTGTGATGACTTCATCGCCGGGTTTGAGTTGCCGTTCGCCCAATGTTGGCGATGTAAGACAGGTGAGTGCGAGCAAATTCGCCGATGAACCCGAGTTGACTAAAATGGCATGGCGCATATGGAAGAAGCGCGCAAATTCGATTTCGAATTGATGCGCAAATCTTCCAGTGGTCAGCCAGAAATCGAGCGAAGAATCGATCAAAGATTGCATGTCGGTCGCGTCGAAGACCCTGCCAGAAACCGGGACGCTGGATTCGCCTGGAATAAATTCGCGCGGCGGAAATGCCTCCGAAAAATAATCGGCGGTGAGGGATAGGATTTGCGCCCGGAGCGCGTCAGCTTTTGGATTCATCTTTAAAAAACTTTCGATACCATTCAATGGTTTTTTTCAAACCTTCATCCAATGAAAAAAGTGGATGCCAGTTGAGAACACGCCGAGCTTTTTCGGCGCTGAGATATTGATGGCGAATCTCGTTCGCAACTTCATTCTTGATCTCTGGATGCAGATTAGACTTCATTTCTTTCAGAATGCGCTCTACAATTTCGTAAACTGTCACCTGAATTTCATTTGAAAAATTGAAGGCTTCGCCTTTAAGTTCTGGATGTTCTGCGAGTTTCTCGGCCAGCAGCATATAAGCCGCCGCACCATCTTCAACGAAAAAATAATCCCGGATGTATTCGCCATAAGAGCGGATGATGGGATTTTGTCCGCGCAAGAT
>JBAUMB010000324.1:0-4970 GCA_049578465.1 Anaerolineales bacterium | reverse complement strand
GCGAGACACTGGAAGGGATGATAGATTTCGCATTGCATGTTGAATACAGGCGAGCGCGAATACTTGGCAACATCGTTGATATATTTATTGCCAATCTTCCAATCCACATGGCGAATGGCAATCGCGTCAAAATAGCGGCCAAAGATCTCGCCGATTTCAACCGGCGTATCGCCATGTGCAATTTGCGTGGATTTGCTTTCGATGAAAGCCGCGTGACCGCCGAGCTGATCAATGCCCGCTTCAAATGAACCACGCGTGCGCGTGCTGGAAAAAAAGAACAACATTGCCAGCACTTTATCGCGCAGATACGGATGCAGTTCATTCAAAGCGCGCTTGCGCTTCAAATCAAAAGCCACATCCAGAACAGTTTCAACTTCTTCCTTGCTAAAATCGAGATCGCCGATCAAGTCTCGGCCATGTAAATTAGTTTGCATATAAAGTCTCCTTATCTATAATTAAGTAAAGTTAAATTTAGATTTCATCCCTCACCCTGCGCCCTCTCCCAATGGGAGAGGGATTGGGGTGAGCGTAAAATTTATTCCATCGCGCCGAGCACAAGCGCCAACAGCGCCATGCGCATCACAACGCCGTTGAACGCTTCCTGCCAGTAACGCGACCAGTGCGTGATGTCCACATCGGGCGGAATCTCATCCATGCGCGGCAGGGAATGCAGAAGAATCGCATCCGACTTGGCTTTCTTCTCCAACAGCTCGCGCGTGATCTTATAGTTGGCGGGAGTCAGCCCAACATCCTTGCCTGAACGCTCGTCACGGCTCTTGGTGTAATCGGGTTGAACTACCGGCTCGACCAAAATCACATCGGCTTCAGCAATTGCTTGTTCAACGTGATCCACTACCTTATAGTTCAAGCTATAATCCTTGAGTTCCTTCTTGAACTCATCGGTCAGACTCATTTCAGGCGGCGAGACAAAAGTGATCGGGCAATCGAATTGAGTTAACGCATAAGCCAGCGAGTGCATGGTTCTCATGCGCATATCACCTACTGCCAACCACTTCAAGCCATCAATGCGGCCCTTCTCGCGCCAGACCGTGTAAAGATCGGTCAGGATTTGAGTCGGGTGCTCGCCCCAACCGTCGCCGCCGTTGATAATCGGAATACTCGCCCACTTGGCAGCTTCATGCGGCGCGCCCTGCTGGAAGTGGCGCATCACGATCACATCGCCATAGAACTCCAACATCTTGACTGTATCCTTGATCGACTCCTGATAGAAGTCACCGGCACGAGTGTTTTTGGCATCCGAGAAACCGGTCACATGACCGCCGAGACGATGCATCGCGCCTTCATGGGCAAGACGCGTGCGCGTGGACGGCTGATAGAAGGCTGTTACCAAAGTCTTCTCCTTGAGCATATCCACGTTCTTCCTGGACCTCGCGATGGGTTCCATTTTCAATGCGACATCGAGCACCTGGAAAAATTCATTGCGCTCGAAATCCTTCAACGATAGAATATCACGACCTGCAAAACTACGCATACGAACCTCCTAAACGATTGGTTGATTTTTTGACGTTAAAGACTTCCGTTACTTCAGCGTTTCCTTCTTTAGCGTCTTACTTAGTCATCAAGTTCGACAAGTTTAAGAAACCTGTTCGACTTGTTGGACCCTCATTGAAACAAACTCCACTGGCAATTTCAAACACCCACACGACGATTGACGTGAAAGTTGAAATATCCAGGAATGAAATAACTGGACGATAAATCAATCACCTTCCCGGAAACATTGTATAACTGTGAGACAAATTGCAATAACACATCGCCGCGCTGAATTTCGAGCGGCTTCGCGACATCAGCGGTCGCATCAATCGCAGAGATCGCTGCGCGCGAGGCCGTAAGACGGTCGCCGCGATCGATCAAAAAATCCAACACCGATCCTTTGAAAGAAATAGGCAACTGCGAAGGCTTAAGGATTTCTTCCGGCAGCGTGTCCTCCAAATACGCCACAGGGCGCGCATCCGCGCGCATCACGCGGCGGACACGTGTAAGTTTTGCCGAAGTCGACACATTCAATGCCGCGGCAAGTTCTTTATCTGCAGGAATGCTTTCGACATGCAAATCGCTCACCGATACTTCCAAGCCAAGCCGGTCGGCCATCGTGTCCAAACTTTCGAGCATTTCCAAGCCGGCTTCCATGACAGGCACGATTCCAACTACGAATGTTCCTGCGCCTTGACGCCGGTGAATCAAGCCCTGCGTTTCAAATGTCCGCATGGCCTCGCGCAAAGTAGCGCGCGAAACGCCGAGTTGTTTTGCAAGATCAGGTTCGGATGGAAGACGATCACCCGCTTTGGTTTTGGAAATCAAGGCAGCGAGATCGGCTTGTAATCTTTGAAACGGAAAATGAGGCATTTTATTTCTCCAATACAGGTACAAAATCGAATTTTGTTACATCCACGAGACCTTTATCGGAGATGCGCAATTCAGGAATCACAACCAAAGCCAACAGCGATAATTGCATGTTGGGATTGTTAAGGTTACAGCCGCAGGCTCTGAAACCGGCTAACACCGTTTCGGCTTTCTTCGCGACCACATCGGCTCTTTCTGTGGACATCAAGCCTGCAATATTCAATTCAACCAATCCAATCACCTTGCCATCTTTCACAACCACTTGTCCGCCGCCGACTTCAGCGAGTTTATTCCCCGCAATCGCCATATCCTCATCGTCCGTGCCAACCACGATCATGTGATGGCTGTCGTGTGCGACGGTTGAAGCGATGGCGCATTTCTCGGTGAGACCAAAGCCGCTGACAAGTCCCACCGTAATTCCGCTCATGCCTTTGTGACGCTGGACAAGCGCGATCTTCGCAACATCTGCGGATGAATAACGCGTGATCTGTGAGGCGCGAACTTCATCATCCTGCACCGGAAGAGTCATCATCAAATGACGAGTCGGCGCCTGATTTTCAATGACGCCAATCACATTGGCTTTAACGTTGTCGGTATGTCCCTTCGGTGCGTGCAAGACAAAATCATTCGCTTCCAGCTTTTTCTTAAGATGCACTGAATTCTTTGCCCATATGGGATAGGAAAAGTTAGCGAGTTCCACATTCCATTTGCCCTGCTCGGCAATGACCTTACCTTTTGCAATCACCACATCCACTTTGAAGTCGCTCAAATCTTTTACGAGCACGACATCCGCCCAACGGCCCGGAGCGATCATACCCATCTCACGCGTCAGACCGAAATGTTCAGCCGCATTGATCGTGCACATTTGGATGGCAGTGATCGGCTCGAGTCCGTGACTGATCGCGTGACGCAATACACGATCCATGTGACCATCCTGGGATAAAGTTTGAGCGTGAGAATCATCCGTGCAAAGGATGAACCGCCTCGGGTCCAGGCCTAATTCCGTGATCGCACCCAATTGTGATTCGACGTCATGCCAAGCCGACCCATAACGAAGCATCACTTTCATCCCCTGACGGAGGCGTGCAACTGCATCTTCCAAGCGCGTGCCTTCGTGATCATCTTCTGCGCCGCCAGCGACATAGCCATGAAATGGAAGTCCGAGATCGGGCGAAGGGTAATGACCGCCGATGGTCTTATGCGCGGCGTGCGTCGCCGTCATTTCAGAAATCATTTTGTCGTCACTATTGAACACACCGGGGAAGTTCATCATCTCGCCCAAGCCGATGATGCCGGGCCAGGTCATCGCCTCGGCAACTTCCTCAGGACCGATGGATGCTCCCGGAGTTTCAAACCCAGGCGCAGACGGGACACAAGACGGCATCTGCACCCAAACATGGATGGGTTGTTTGGAGGCTTCATCCACCATCAGCTTGACGCCTTTGAGTCCGAAGATGTTTGCCATCTCATGTGGATCAACGAACATGCCGGTTGTTCCATGCGGCGCGACTGCGCGCACAAACTCCGTGACCGTGACCATGCCGGATTCAACGTGCATGTGGGCGTCGAGCAGACCCGGAACAAGATAGCGTCCGCGCGCTTCGATCACTTGTGTATCTTTGCCAATGGTGTGTTTGGCATCCGATCCGACAAAAGCAATGTGTCCGCCAACAATGGCGACATCGGTATGAGGAAGGATCTCACCCGATTGCACGCAAACCCATTGACCATTGTGAATGACAAGGTCGGCGGGCTTGCGTCCCATGGCAACATCTACAAGAGCATGAGTCAATTTTGCAGAATTAGGCATATGGTTCTCCAAGTGTCATTGCCCTGGGCCCTTTCAGGGTTGCAAGCAAGGCAATGACATTATTATGATAACAACCTTTTTGCGGCTTGATTATGTTTCTCCACTAACTTACATTCATCCACATTTACTAGCTTGCCTTCTTTCACAACAAACTTTCCGCCGACCACCGTGTAATCTACTTTGACCGGTTGGCAGAAAACCAGCGCAGACACCGGGTCATGCAATGCGCCTGCGAAATCGAGACGATTCATATTGACCGCGAAGAAGTCGGCGCATTTGCCTTTTTCAAGTGAGCCAATGTCGGTGCGACCAATCACCGCCGCCCCGCCGCGCGTGCCAAGCCATAAAGCATCGCGTGCCGTCATCAGTTTGCGGTTTGGATCATCCGATAAAGAATAACCGGTAATGCCTTCTTTGACGCGTGACAAAAGCATTGCTTGTCTAACTTCGGCTAAAAGATGCGAGCCATCATTCGAGGCGGAACCGTCCACACCGAGACCAACGTTAACGCCAGCCTTGCGATATTCTTTGATCGGCGCAATGCCGGAAGCGAGTCGCATATTCGAGGTCGGACAATGCGCCACGCCACATTTATGTTTTGCAAAGGTTTTTATTTCTTCCTCATTGACCCACACTGCATGCGCAAACCAAACGTCATCGCCGACCCAATCTACTTCCTGCATATATTCCACCGGGCGATGACCAAACTTCTGCAAGCAGAATTGTTCCTCGTCTTCCGTTTCGGCTAAATGGGTATGAAGATGAACTCCATATTCGCGCGCCAGCTTAGCGGATTGTT
>JBAUMB010000323.1:0-8948 GCA_049578465.1 Anaerolineales bacterium | reverse complement strand
CGATAAATGTTCATTCGCGGCGTTGACAATTACATCGGTTGTTTCAGTCGTGAGGTCGCCTTGCGCGATCTGGATTGTTTGACCGGTTGAGAGAACGCGTTCCATCAGAACTTTGTTCATAAGATTATTTTACCCCGTTAAAACATTTGGTCGGGATTTTATCCCGACCAAAATCTTATTTCGTTTTTGCTACCACCGCCGCAAAGGTATTTGGATCGCGGACAGCAATGTCTGCCAGCATCTTGCGGTTGAGGGTGATGTTTGATTTCTTCATCGCCGAAATCAAGCGGCTGTAGGTTGTACCGTTCAGTCGCGCCGCTGCATTGATGCGGGCGATCCACAACTTGCGCAGGTCACGCTTGCGGGTTCTGCGGTCGCGCGTGGCGTACCACAGACTCTTCAGCATGGCTTCGTTGGCGCGCTTGAACAAAAGATGTTTTGCGCCGCGCTGACCCTTGGTGATCTTTAAAATTTTCTTGTGGCGAAGATGTCCTTGCGGACCACCTTTAATTCTAGTCATGATTTATCTCCTGCAAACCTCTGAACGTCGACACACACTGCGTTCTTTCAGTGCAAGTTATGTCAGTTGCATACATTCAGGAGCCGCAATAAAAATTTAGATACGATTTGCTTACTATTCCATGTTCGGCGCGAGGCGCTTGACGTTCTTGATGATGCTGCGGCCTTTGACGGTCTGCATCTCAGAAAGCTGCTTCTTGGTGCGCTTCGAAGTATTACGGCGCAAATGGCTCTTGCCGCCTTTCGTACGCATTAGTTTGCCCGCGCCCGTCAGGCGGAAACGTTTGGAAGTCGCCTTATGAGTCTTGAGCTTGAATTTGCCAGATTTGGCTTTACGAGGCACTGTAACTTACTCCTTTCAGACAAAATAAACCGCGTGTTAAATTACTTTCGCGGATATGGACATTATAAACTTACTTCGCTTCTTCTTGAACTTCAGCCGGATTCTCGGCTTTGTCTTTTTTCTTCGCTGACGGTTTTCCCGGCGCAAGCACCACCAACATGGTTCGGCCTTCCATCATCGGAGACTGTTCAATCGTGCTGATATCCGCCAGTGATGCGGCAATTTCTCTTAAGTCTTCGAGCGCTATTTCGGGATAATCCATTTCACGTCCACGGAATTTGACCGTGACTCGAACTTTATGTCCCTGCAAAAGCCAGCGGCGAGCATCTTCCACTTTGAAACCGCGATGCGCTTCATTGGTTTTCGGCCGCAAGCGAATCTCTTTAACTTCGATCTTGGTTTGCGCTTTGCGGGCCTCGCGCTCTTTCTTGGTTCGCTCGTAAATGAACTTTCCGAAGTCCGTTACGCGGCAAACAGGCGGTGTGGCGGTCGGCGAAACCTCCACCAGATCCAGCTCGGCGTCGCGTGCGATCTGCAAAGCTTGTTTGATCGCGACGACCCCGATGTTTTCGCCGTTCGGCCCGATCAGTCGGACTTCGGCAACCCGAATATTCTCATTAACTCGAAATTCAATAGCGCTGATAATCTTCTCCTATTATGAAACAAACCCAGCCTTTGGCTGGTTTTTAGCGGGCGAATGATACCACGAAGGCGAGTGAATCGTCAACGAAATAATCATGGACGATAGACCATTAATCACGATCCATCATCCATGATTGTTATTAAAGCTCCGGCGCTCTCTTCGCGATTTTATCTTTCGCCCTCACCATGAACTCATCGAGCGAAATATTGTTTTGCTGTGAGCCGTCACGCACGCGCAAGGATACTTGATTCGCCTTCATCTCGTTCTCGCCGACCACCAACATGTACGGAACTTTCATTAGTTGCGCACTGCGGATCTTGGCATTCATGCGTTGTGCGCTGATGTCGGCGCTGACGCGGATGCCGTTATCGCGCAATTGTTGCACGATGCCTTGTGCATATTCAACCTGCGCGTCCGTGATCGGGATAACGCGCACGTGCTCGGGCGAAAGCCAGACCGGGAAATTGCCGGCGTAATGCTCGATCAAAAATCCGATCATGCGCTCATGCGTTGACAAAGGCGCGCGGTGAATACACAACGGCACTTCATCGTTGCCTTCCTTGTTCGTAAATTTCAAATCAAAGCGTTCAGGCACGGCGAAGTCCACTTGATTCGTTGCCAGCGAAAATTCTTTGCCAATCACGCTCCAGACTTGCACATCCACTTTGGGACCATAGAACGCCGCTTCATCTTCCGCTTCCACATAAGGCACGTTCCCGTTTTTCATGGCGCTGCGCACCATCTCTTCGGTCTTGAGCCACAGGCGTTCATTATCCACATATTTTTTGCCAAGCCCGGCCTTGCTATGCAGACTCAAGCGCATCACATATTTTTCAATGCCAAAGAGTTTGAAGTATTTTAAATACAGGTCAATCACAGCGAGAAATTCCTGCTCGAACTGTTCCTCTGAAACATAGATATGCGCGTCATTCATCTGCAGCGAGCGGACGCGCATCAAGCCGAAGAGTTCGCCGGATTTTTCATAACGGTAGCACGTCCCATATTCCGCGAGACGAACCGGCAGGTCGCGGTATGAACGTCCCTTCGATCCGAAAATCTTGTGATGCATCGGGCAGTTCATCGGCTTGACGTAATATTTCACACCTTCAAGTTCCATCGGCGGATACATCGACTCGGCATAATACGGCAGATGGCCCGACCGAATGAACAAATCTTCCTTCGTCAAGTTGGGTGTGCGGACGCGCACATAACCAGCCTTCTCTTCCATCTCTTTCGCGAGCTTCTCCAACTCTTCGATCATCACGCCGCCGTTCGGAAGCCAAAGCGGCAAACCGGGACCAACTTCTTCGTCAAACATAAAGATTTCAAGTTCCTTGCCCAACTTGCGATGATCGCGCTTCTTGGCTTCTTCGAGCTGCCAAAGATAATTCTCAAGGTCTTTTTTGCTTTCCCAAGCCGTGCCATAAATGCGCTGCAACATTTTGTTATGCTCGTCGCCGCGCCAATACGCGCCAGCCACGCTCATTAACTTGACGGCATCCGGCTTTAGCTCTTTCGTATTTTGGATATGCGGACCGCGGCATAAATCCACGAATGTATCGTGCTGATAAATCGAAATCTCCGGCTTCTCTTTGAGCGGATTGCCATATTCATCGAAGCCGCCTTTTTCGAGTCCTTCGATCAATTCGATTTTGTACGGCTGATCTTTGAAGATCTTGCGCGCCTCGTCCGCCGAGACAACTTTCTTCTCGAACTCAAACTTGCCCGCGATAATTTGCCGCATCCGCTTTTCGATTTGTTCCAAATCTTCAGGCGTCAAGTTGCGCGGCAAATCGAAATCATAATAGAAGCCGTTCTCAACCGGCGGCCCAATCGTGACCTTTCCATCCGGGAACATTTCCATTACCGCCTGCGCCATGATGTGCGCGGCCGAGTGACGGATTCGATAAAGATGTGAATCTTCGTACCGTTCTTGCATTTCTTGTTGCTGTACCATTTTCAATTCCTTTCTTGACAGACAAAAAATTCTCGCCCGAATACGGGGCGAGAATTTGATTCACGCGGTTCCACCCGAGTTTATATCTTTCGATATATCTCTTTGAGCTGATAACGGAGCCAGCCGTTCCTTCTACTTGCTTGTGCTTTCGAATTCACGCTCGCGGGTGGTTTTCAGTGGTTGTCTCTGGAACAAGCTCTCAATCTTTCGCTTGTTCTCCCTGTCAGAAATGGGAGCCGCTTACTCGTCCCGGTCAATGCGTTTTGTTATAAGTTGCGTGGTTATTATATACTCATCCTAATGCTTGTCAAGCAAAAAACAAGAAGCTTATCTTCCATACTTCTTTCGATCTTCCTCACACGGACATAGTGCGCGCAGATAATGCCAGTTATAAATTCCATAATCGTGGCCATCTTCCCAGACGATGGTCAGCGCATAGGAGCCGACTGCTTTGACATTGTTGACGCGTGTCATCGGTGAATCTTCCAATTGAACAGCAAACACTTCCGCATCCGGCTCGGACTTCATGTTCTCATGTCCGCCGCGGCATGAGGCACAGGGACAAGCGGCGCGCAATAATCCAAACGGATAAACGCTGACATGTCCATCGTCCCAATTAATGGTGAACTCACGCATCTTTTTATTCGCAGTAACGTTGGTTGGTTTTTCACTATTCATTTTGATGTCCAATGATTGACATGACTATTATGGTGATGGCGTTGGCGGTGGCACGACCGCTAGAAAATTCGCGGCAGCCCAGCCTGCGCGTGTACTATCATAAGGTGCAACCAGATACCACCAAGTATATCCATCGGCTTGCTGAGGGCCATCTTTGACCATAAACGTTTCCGATTCGTCGCCGCGAAAAACAGTGTCGCTATTGAGGCCTGGCGCGGAGCGGATTCGCAAACCGTCTGTGCCGGTGCCGCTGATTTGAACATACATATTGAGCGCGATTTGATTCGATTGCGCCGTCAACGCTACAGATAGACTCGCATCAATTGTCGGCGTGGGAACTTTAACGGTTGCAGTTGGCAGTGGAATGACGGTCAAATCCGCGGCGACAAAGCCCGCCGTCGAAGATGGATGCGGATGCGCCCAACCGATTCCGATCCACGTCGCGATCAATAGCAATCCGGCACAGGCAAATGATCCGAGGATCGTCCAAATGTTAAAAAGATTTTTTTGATTCATGGCAGAAGAAAAAAACCAAAACCAAGAATTAAATAAACTGCCAATAAGCCCGCACCTTCCAGCCAAGTCGATTCGCCATCGGATGAAACCAACGCGGAGACAACCACCGCAGTCAACACCGCCAACAACTCGAAGCGATTGAAAATAAGTTGCATCGGATGACCCAATAAGAGACTGATGAAAACCAAAAGCGGCGCAACGAACAACGCGATTTGTAAACTTGAGGAAGTGGCAACTCCAACGCTTAAGTCCATTTTGTTCTTGAGCGCCAATTGCACCGATACAAGATGTTCGGCGACGTTGCCGATGATCGGCACAAGGATGATGCCGAGAAAAAATTCTGAAACGCCCAGAGTCGCAATTACAGATTGTGTCGCGCCCACCAAGGTTTCACTCAACCAAAGCACGCCCAAAGTTGAAACAGATAAAACCACGATCACTTGACCCAAGGTCCAGCCGGGTAAATCGCTTTTTGCCAATTGATGCGAGAGTGGACTTTCTTTAACATTCGACACTTCGAGCAGACCGAGACCGTATAACACCATCATGATGATTGCCACGCCTACGCTCAACGCTTCGACTTTGGGATCGCTTTCCGATCCAATGGCTTGACTCCACGCCGACGGAATGATCAAAGCAACCACAGCCAATACGAGCATGATCGCGTTACGGCTGGCATTGCGTTTGTCGAATATCTGCGTGCCATGCCGAAGTCCACCCGTGAGCATGGAGAATCCTAAAACTAATAAAAGATTGCCGATGATCGAACCTGTGATCGAGGCTTTGACCAATTCGATCAGTCCCGCTCTGACGGCGGCAATAGTGATGATCAATTCCGCCGCGTTGCCAAACGTCGCATTCAATAACGCGCCGAGGCGCGGATTGGTGTAAGACGCCAGGTCTTCGGTCGCTTCGCCGATGTAAGCCGCCAATGGAATGATTCCTAACGCGGCAAATATAAAGATCGCAATGGGCGACCAGTGTAAAAGTTGCGCGGCGAGAGTCAGTGGAAGAGCCGCAAGCAAAAAGCTCCACGGATTGCCTGCGATGAATTCGATGATACGTTTCATTCTCGTTGTTCCTTTAACAATTTTAACGCTTTTGATGGAACAATAACTCTCAACGCTTGTTTTTGGATCTTGATCTCGGCTTTGTTCCCGCCGAGCAAAGGTTCGCCGTCCACATGCATCGGAAAAGCGGTATCCGATTCCACGCGGATAGAATGAAAAGGTAATCGCCGCGCCTGATCGCTGGTTAAATGGTTGCCCGCAAACAGGTCAACGATGTGCCGAAAAGCAACTGCCATATTATCGCCGCTGAATAACCACATGTCCATTTCGCCATCATCCACATAAGCATTCGGCGAAAGCACGGCAATACCTCCGATGTAACGCCGGATGTTGGTCGCGACCGCTAAAAGATAATGCCCGTCCACTCTTTGATCGTCCGCCCAAACGCGCAAGTCCATGCCGTGCCACATCGCCGCATTCCAAACCGTCGCCGCGAAATATTGCGGCACAGAAACATATTTTGCAAAGCGCGGGCGCGGCTCCAATTGATGAATAGCAATGGCGTCAAGACCGCCGATACCAGCCCATAATAAAAACACTTGCTGGTTGCAGCTTCCGACATCGACGCGATACGTTTTTGCGTTGGCAAGCAGACTCGCATTTTGCTGCAACGCGCGGTTGTGAAGCCAATCGAAAACCGGGATGCCCACTTCAGAGGCCCAAACATTCATCGTGCCGGCCGGTAAAACTGCCAACGCAGTTTCTGAATTTATCAATCCACTGGCGACTTGACCCACCGTTCCATCTCCGCCGATTGCGAACACCGCATCGTATTTTTCGACCGCGGCTTGGCGCGCCACTTGTGTCGCATGACGTCCGCTCAATGTTTCCGCGACTTCGACCTGCCAACCTGATGATGTGAGCGGCCGAACGATTCCGCGTACAAACGGACGAACCGGAATGCGTCCCGCGGCAGGATTATAAAGAAGCAAGCCTTTACGCATGAGGTGATTATAACCTTACCGCCCCACCCGTCACTTTGTGAAAATGGGGAGGGTTAGGGAGGGGTATAATTTCCTCGATGCTCGAAAATGATGAAGGCCATCTGCTTCTCAATCGCTATCAACTGCTAGAACAAATTGGTTCCGGCGGCATGGCTGAGATTTATCGCGCTCGAGATATCATGCTCGATCGTTACATTGCCATCAAAGTATTGCGCGAGGATCATTCCAGAAACCCCGAGTTTGAGAATCAATTTCGGAACGAAGCACGCGCCGCGGCAAATCTTTCGCATCCGAATATCGTCACCGTTTATGATTTTGGCAACGATAACGACCAGCTCTTCATCGTCATGGAGCTGGTTCCCGGCACGGATTTAAAATCTTTGCTTCGTCAGCGCGGCCGCTTCACCGTCGAAGAATGCATCCCATTGATGGTGCAAGCCTGTGCCGGAATCGGTTATGCACATCGCGCGGGACTCGTTCATTGCGATGTCAAACCGCACAACATGCTGGTCACTCCGGATAATCGTCTAAAAGTAACGGACTTTGGAATCGCGCGCGCTATGGCCGGCATCAGTCTTGGGGAGCGCTCGAATGTGATTTGGGGTTCACCACAATATTTCTCGCCCGAACAAGCGGCGGGCGAGTCACCGACTCCCGCCTCCGATGTATATTCGTTGGGCGTTGTACTTTATGAAATGCTCACCGGTACACTTCCATTTACGGCATCCTCCGTCGAAGAACTGGCGCGGTTACATATGGAAGCCAAGCCGATTCCGCCCAGCGAATATATTCCCGATCTGCCGGAAGCGCTCGAACAAATCATCCTGAAAGTTTTATCGAAGGAACCATCTGCGCGTTATCGCACCGCGGATCAACTTGGGCGCGTGCTGATGAAATTCGGAACACAACGCGATGAACCGATTTCGACTCCGCTTCCAACACCGGTCTATGAGATACCTGCATCGATGGGCGAAGAAGAACATCCGCTTGAATCTACCGAACCTCAAACGGACTGGTTCCCCTTCAACATTGACCTTGACTGGGCTTCGATTGGCTTGGGCTTGCTGGCGCTGATCGCGGTCGGTGGCCTGATTCCGTTTTGGATGTGGGTTTACTTTAGTTATAACCCGCCAATCAAATGACAAATAAATATTTGATTGCGCCTTCGATTGTCTCTGCTGATTTTCTTCGATTGAAAGATGCCATCGCTGCCTGCGAATCTGCGGGTGCCGATTGGATTCATGTCGATGTGATGGATGGGAATTTTGTCCCTAATATTACGATGGGACCGTTTCTGGTTGCAACGTTCAAACGCGCTACGAAACTTCCTATTGACGTTCATTTGATGATCGAAGCACCGGAACGATATCTTGAAGCTTTTGCCAAAGCAGGTGCGTCGCATTTAACGGTGCATGTTGAAACTTGTCCGCATTTGGCTGAGACACTGAATCAGATCAAGTCGCTGGGATGCTTGGCGGGCGTAACGTTGAATCCTGCCACGCCGGTTTCAGCAATCGAATCGGTTTTGCCTTTAGCCGATTTGGTGCTGGTGTTGAGCGTCAATCCCGGGTTCTCCGGTCAAGCCTTTATGCCGGAGACCGTTTCAAAGGTCGCGCAGATTCGTAAGAAGCTGGATGAGATTCATTCCTCGGCTTATCTCGAAGTAGACGGCGGTATCTCAGCAGAAACTTTGCCAAGCATGAAAGACGCGGGCGCAAATGCTTTTGTCGCGGCTACCGCAATATTTAATTATCCAAAAGGGATTGAAGCAGGGATCAACACTTTACGCGCATTGCTGTAGGATATGTTAAACAAAAATCACGGCTCGAAATCTGCCGTGACCTTTGTAGTGGGAAGACAAGCTTTATGCCGCTGATTTGCCCAGCGCTTTGATACACTTGGTGCAGAGCACTTGTTTGACCTTATGACCATTTTGCAGGAGCGTCACTTTTTGAAGATTGGGTTTGAAATCCCGGTTGGTGGCGCGCAGAGAAAATGAACGATTATGTCCAAAGGTAGTTGTCTTGCCGCAATTTGCACACTTAGCCATTGTATACGATCCTTTCTTGCAATGATTCCAAATTCTTGCCTTGCTTTAATAGGCACGGCATTGTACCACAAAAGTGCAGGCACTATCAACGGAGTTTTGTTTGAGAGTGTCCAAAAGAATGGGCTAAAATAGTGTGATGATTAGATGTCCGCATTGTCGAGAGACTACCCGCCAGAACAGAGCCGGCACAACGAATGCTGGTTCACAAAGATATCGGTGTATGCACTG
>JBAUMB010000322.1:0-1692 GCA_049578465.1 Anaerolineales bacterium | reverse complement strand
GATCATATACTACGGGCATGCGGGGAAAAGCCTTATTCGAGCGGATGAACTGCACCCCCTTCAGATTGGAAGTGGAAATGCCTTCCTTTATTGCCAGCTCTCCCAACAATTCCACCATATTTCCTTTTCCTGTGGCCTCAGCTTCATTCTTCATATCAATAACCTCCAGAGACATATTGCGTAATCTACACTGCGCTTTCAATAAATGTATCAATTCCAGAAAAGATAGTCACCTTAAATTCCGGCATTCGACAGAAACAGGCAAGAGTTCAGGAGGAATGTGTATTGATGGATTCTCAATGCATAGATAATATATAAAATCGGGCAATGGCGCGAATGGGGCGACCATGGATTCGAGGCATATCTCGAGGTTAAGGCGTTACTGGGATCCGCTCCGGCTGCCTGACGGCCTTGGCAGGCTCGGCAAGTGCAGCATCTGGTGAATTCATATTGCAAGTGCACCACGTAAATTTTTAAAGAAGACATCATGTGGTGTCTGGTAGTTTAGGCGCTTTCGTGGCCGGTGATTGACCTTTTTGATTATTTGCTCAAGTTCATCTTCCGTAACTGCATGAAAGTTTGTTCCCTTGGGAAAGTAGAATCGCAACAGGCCATTTGTGTTTTCATTGGTTCCGCGCTGCCAGGCAGCATAAGGATCAGCAAAGTAAACATTCAAGCCGGTTTCTTTTTCCAGCTCTTTGAATTGTGAAAATTCCTTGCCGTTATCTACGGTAAGCGTCTTACGCCTGGACATCGGCAACTTCAGGAAAGACGAGATGCTCTGAGCGTTCATGGTTGCAGCCTTCTTGTCTACGAGCTTGGCAGCGATCAGATAGCGGCTCCTACGTTCAACATGGGTGGCTAAAGCCCCTTTTCCTTTGGCACCCTCAAGGGTGTCCCCCTCCCAGTCGCCGAAACGCTTGCGGGTTTCTACGATGACAGGGCGCTGGTCAATAGAGACACGACCAGGGATAAAGCGTCGCCCGGAGCCGTAACGCTTTTGTCTACGCCGCCTAGGGTGCCGTCGCCGCAGGTGGGTATGGAGATCGCCATCCTGGCTGGCATCCAGGTATATCCAACGGTAAATCGTCTCGTGGCTGATACGCATCCGCTCATCGTTGGGATAATCGATGCGAGTACGCGCTGCTATGGCTTCAGGCGGCCAATCGAGTCGCAACTTGTCCTCGACGTACTCAACTAGAGGCTGGTGATTTTGCCGGCGATAACTGTGTGCCTTATGCAGACGTTCATCAGCAATCTTTTGAGTGGCGTAGTACCAGTAAACAGCATCATCAGCATATGTGGGGCGATTGCGGTTGATTTCCCGGCTGATACTGGTGTGATGCCGCCCAAGACGCCGGGCAATTTCTCGCAAGCTGAACTCTGCCAACCTTAAGTGGCTGATGACTTTCCGCTCTTTTTCTGTAAAATGGGTGTAGGACATGGTGGGCTCCTTTCTGAGTGTTTGTTGGTCGTGCTTCAAACACTACCAGAAAATCCCATCATGTCCTGCATTTAACTCATGTGGTGCACTTAGGAATAGAATCTACCACAATCCAATAATTTTGTTATATGAGCCAAGAAAAGGAAATTTCAATGAGCATCATAGATGATCTTGAAAACCTCGGTGAATATGAGGTACGAAGAGGAATGGCTAATGGTCGGCATGGTCAACCAGGATCACCACTTCAC
>JBAUMB010000321.1:0-3560 GCA_049578465.1 Anaerolineales bacterium | reverse complement strand
GCGGCGGCACGGCTGGAGGTCGCGGGCAGGAGCGCGAAACCGCTCAACACCAGCAGTATGGCAACCATCCAATTCAGAGAAGTCGTGCGCTTCAGATTAATCTCAATTACTCCTTACATAAAAAAGTCCGCCTTCTTTATTATAGCGGACTCGCTGAAAATTTCAACTAGTGTTATGAAGTTTACACGTTGACCTGCCCACAAAAAGCTGATCCACTTTTTGAGTTAGGCTAAATAATGTCATCGAGGCGCCTCTGGAGAGACACTTTACAATCGGGAGATTTTATTTATTGGGAAAGTATACCAAATGCGGGCTCGGCGATCTCCAACTTCGATTCGATGTATGAACCTTGCAAGAAAAGCGCGAAGTGCAGTCATATTGTTAATATGATGTGGCATGCTCTGTTTCAAATCAGTCAGCGCACGGTCGAGCCAATTAAAAAATAGAGCCAAGCGAACTTTCCGCCCGACTCTATAACAACTGATCGCTACATGCTGAATCTACTTTACACTGATCAAAACCGCTCGCACCATTCTTCGGAAGGAATAGGAGGTGAACAAGACGTTGTAGTCTTCACAGGTCAAAAGCGTCAGCATAGATGTATCTTCATGTTGTAACACCGTGGTCACTTGATTGGGCCAGCTCATGCTGCTCTCGCGAACTGTACAAAAGTTTTTCTATCGATTCATTGTGCAGCCGCTCTCGATCTTACAACGATGCTACAATAGGGATATTGATTCTCATGGAGAAATAGATGCAACAGGATACTCGATCAACATTAGATATAATTTATGAGAACTGGCGAGGTTATAACAAAAAGTTGCAAAACTGCATCGCGCCGCTTGCAAATCAGCAACTCTTGTTGCAACCTGCACCGCGCATGTGGCCATTGGGGCAGATAGTGCAACACGTTATTTCGGTTCGGGCGGGATGGTTCAGTGGCACCCTACAGGATGCCGACAAAGTGATAAGCGAGTACATGCTATGGGGCCAACGTGATTCACCGGAACGCAGCGCCGTGGAACTGGTACGTGGCCTCGATGAGACGTGGGCATTCATCGAATCTCGTTTGCAGCGCTGGACGCCCGCCGATTGTGCTAAGACTTTCCCGGATGAATGGGATGGCCAGACATACGAGATCTCGCGCAGTTGGGTGATCTACCATGTGATAGAACACGATCTGCACCATGGCAGCGAAGTCTCGTTGATCCTTGGTATGAACGGCTTACAACCCCTCGATCTTTGATCGATGTCTGCTGTGCAAACGAGTCGGGTCGCGGTTAGCAGCCTATACCATTATTTCGGTATTGTCCGGTCCACAAATTTGTCGTACCTCTGCTTCTCCCGCATAATATAAATCAACAGCGACACCTGTCGTGGCTACTTGGCTCATCCGCGCCGGTAAAACCCAAATGGATGATTTAGGTAGAACTGAGCAACAAACTGCACGAAGTCAGCAACAAACTAATTTGAACGATTTGTTACTTCAGGCTCATGTGATTGGTACTTCGCAAACCCAGAGATTACCCTGGGAACGGAGGTTTTGAAAAACTGGAGCCTGATAGGAAATTTGGCGAATATATTTACAATTGATGGCAAAACTTATCACACAATCCCGCTTGTGCCTATATCTGGTGCAACGATTCCAGTGCCCTAACCCACTTTCTGTTTAGCACATCGTGAACCACTCAAGCAGTGGGGCGCACTGCAAAGGGCGCCAAACGCCGAGATCTCTTCGCGACTCGTGTATTTCAAGAATTCCATTGTGCACGAATTTATCGGCGGTTCAATCTTGAAAGACTCTACGCTTTGGAAGCATAAATAAAAAGTAAGCCGCTACTGAGATGCGCTAAGAGCACAACGAAAACCAACGGTGCCGAAGTACTGCTCCGATGGTTCAGAAAGACGAAGCGCGGACCGCACACCGCTCACGCCGCTAACCTCGCTGGCAGTCTCGTTAGTGCCGCCCACCTCAGCATTATTCCACGCGCCGCCACGTATAGCGCGGTCTCCGCCATTCTTTGGACCTTGCGGATTGGCTGAGGGTGAACACAGATTTAAATATAGGCTGAGGGAATTTTCACACGAATAATATTTATCGTAGAACAAATCGTTCACCCATTGCCAGACATTGCCAGCCATATCCAGCGCTCCATATGGGCTGGCTCCCATTGGATGGCTGTCCACTGACATCGGATAGCCAATGTTATTATCGTAATTCGCCAAATCATTGTTCGGCGCTTGGTTGCCCCAGGGATAAATGCGACCATCTGTGCCGCGCGCGGCTTTCTCCCATTCAGCCTCGGTCGGCAATCTTCTGCCTGCCCACGCACAATACGCCGCGGCTTCATCCCATGTAACAAAGAGCATGGGATAGTTATCGAATTGATGGTCGCCGTAATACGGATACATGCCCATTACCGGAGCCTCAGGAATAATCGGCTTGCAGCCCGCGGCTTGCACGCATTTGGCATACATGGCGTTGCTCACCACCGTCTGGTCAATCCAGAAGGCATCCAAGTAAACGGTATGCTGCGGTTTCTCATCAGGCTGTGCAAGAGGATCTGCATCCGAGGAACCCACCAGGAAATTGCCGGCCGGCACATAAAGAAGCTTCATGCCGTCAATGGATGAAATCTGGCTCGATCCAATTCCCATACCGGGCGGGGAGGTTGGGCTTGCAGTTGCGGCAGCCATTTCTAGATCCGGGGTGGGAGTACACGGGCCGGAGTTGATCTCCGCGCAGGTTGTTGCAGCCGCCATTGCTGCTAGATCCAAAGTGGGAGTAGGCGCTGCAGGCGAGGAAGTTGGGCTTGCGGTTGCAGACAGGGAAGTTGGTCCCAGCGTGGAAGCAAGTATTGTTGGCGATGACATTATGCTTGCGTTTGCAGGAACAGAAGTTGCCGCCGCGGGAGCAGGTGCCAGAGCTAGAGTCGAAACATTGCAAGCCAGCATGAACACAATCATCAGCAAAAGGCATAGTAACAGTAATGGTTTCATAAGCTCTCCGATAAATCGTCAACTGAAAATACAATGATAAGTCTAGAATGGTTGATGGGTTTGCTCTACTGTAAGGAACCAAGTGGAATGGATTATAATACGGTAGGCCGTTGTCAACGCAGACCGAGGAAGTTTTAATTAAATCCCATTTCACAAAAATTTTCACTGGGAGAGTAAGTCACTGAGGTTCGCAAAAACTTTCGATTTGGAATTTACGATTAGAGACTTGCATTCGCACCGGACTCTTTTTGTTTAAGTTTTGAATTGTATCGGCCCTTTGAGTAGGTCACGCGCTCTGCGGATATGATGCCCTGTGGCATTTTGAAGGCATTAATATTTTTCGTGTTTCTTTTGATTTTTATTGACGTACATCAAGTCGTCAATTTTCATAATGAATTCTTCGTAATTCATTTTCGAATGGGGATCATAAACGTCATACCCCATCGCAAAGCTCAACTTGTACGGTCTTTGTGCTTCCAGGTTGAAGAATGCAACATTTTGCAAAATTCTCTGTATGGTCTGATTGAGGGTCTCTCGATTATCGACATCCATCACTATAA
>JBAUMB010000320.1:0-3921 GCA_049578465.1 Anaerolineales bacterium | reverse complement strand
ACACCCGCACCCGCCGCGCCGATCATCGCCAAGCCAGCACCAATATAGCGAGCCGCATCCAAAATATTTCCTTCCATGTTTAAGCCTCCTTAAGCTTGATTCTAAATTTCATGAACTTCTTCGTGCTCTTCTTCATGACTATGACCTTGTGTTGCCTGCGCCATGAAAACCATCGTTAACATTCCGAATACAAATGCCTGAATAATACCGACGAACAACTCGAACATCATAATCATCGAAGGCAGGATAGAAATCTTGCCCAGCAATCCTGCCACGATCGCGACCAAGACAATCCCTGCAAACATGTTACCAAAAAGACGAAATGCAAACGAAAGTATCTTTGAAAGTTCAGAGATCAACTCAAGCAAGCCGACGAGAAAATCCATCGCGCCAAAGAACGGGACTTTGAACATGGTTGTGAAGTTAAAGAACTTGCTCAAATAACTAAAGCCCTGAACACGGAAACCCACCACCTGAATCATCACCACCGAGATGAGAGCTAGCGCAACAGTAAAATTCAAATCTACAGAAACACCGCGGAAAAAAGGAACAAGAACATATCCGTTTTGGATTTCGCCGGGTTGAAGCATGCCTCCCAAAATCGGATGACCTTGAGCGGCCTGACGCAAGAAGCCAATTGATTCAAAGCCTGGGATGAGCTTCAGCAAGTTTGCGAACAACACATAAATCATAATGGTTGCAAACCATGGAAAAATTATGGGAGCCCATTTCTCGCCCGCCGAGCCCTCCGTCAGGTTATAGAGCAATTCAAAAAAAGCCTCCATCAAATTGCCGATGCCGCGCGGAATCAGATCGGTGCTCTGACTTTTTTTCAGTGAGCGACTTGTTGCAAGTGCCAGCCACAATAACAAAGCAATCGTCAAGACCAAGGTTGGAAGTGTGTTCACCAAATAGAATGAGCCAATCACCGGCAAGGTAAACAGCGGTTGCTCAACCAACTTTTCGGCGGCCACTGTGATCTCCGGTTGAACGGGAACAAAAATTCCTCCAATAAAAAAACCGATAATCATCAGCCCTAACACAACCCAGCGGCGCCAAGGTCTTCGCTTTTCAGTTTCCAAACATGCCTCCTAGCTTAAGAAGAAAGATCGCTATCTTTCTTTTGAGATTGAGATTTTATTTTTGCAACTGCACGACGCGACACATACATCATCACAATTACGGATAAAGGCGTTCCAGCCAATAGCAGAAGTAAAGTAAAAAGCGGTCGAGTGCCAAACGTTTTATCCAGCCACAACCCGCCCAGCAATGATGCAAGAATAATGATCAGCGTCAGACAACCCACTTGCGTAATCAGGGCAATCAGAAAAGTATTGCTTATTCCCTGACGGTCCTTGTCTGATTGTGTCATGTCGCACGATTATAACAAACAGGTCAAACATGTGTCAATAAACCGCTAAAAGAGATTCAAAGCCGCGGCATTGGAATAACTAAACCACGGAGCGAAAACCGTGCCCAACAAAATTACGCCTAACACTAGCACAATCAACGCAATCGCATAAGGGCGCGGCAATGCAATGGGATGTTTATCTTCATCTTCATTCTCCATGCGATACAGATAAACATACTTCATCACGTTCAAATAGTAGTATACGCCGACGATTGAATTCAAGATACCTACAATAACGAGCCATACGTAACCGGATTGCACACCTGCAGCAAATACAACAACTTTCGCGACAAATCCCGCGAAAGGCGGCATGCCCGCCAATGACAAGAATGCGGCCAACATAATTAGTCCCAATAAAGGCGAGCGACGGCTCAATCCTCTATAAGCCTCATAATCATCCGAACCGATCACGCGGCCTACCGCCACAACAACACCGAAAGCCGCGAGGTTCGTCACGATGTAAGCGGCCATATAAAAAACAACACTGGCGATTCCAAGCTTGGAAAAAGCGACGATGCCAATCATGGCATAGCCCGCGTGTGCAATGGAAGAATACGCCAGCATTCTCTTAAGATTTTTCTGTGACAATGCCAATAAGTTTCCAACCGTCATGGTTACAGCTGAGAGCACTGCAAAGACGGTTATCCAATCAATTGTGAAATCATGGAAAACTACAATGAACAAGCGTGCAATAACCGCGAAGCCCGCCGCTTTGGATGCAGTGGAAAGAAAACCCGAAACAGGAGTCGGTGCGCCTTCGTACACATCGGGTGCCCAAAAGTGGAACGGAACAATCGAGACCTTGAAACTGAGTCCAACGATCAGGAGAATGATCACTCCGAAGATAACGGGAGCCGATATCTGTCCGGCCTTGAACGCATCGGCGAGAGCATAAAGATTCGTAGTTCCCGTAAACCCATACAGCAAACTAAATCCATAAAGCATGACCGCCGACGTCATCGCACCGAATAACAAATATTTAAATCCCGCTTCTGTCGAGCGGTCATCTGAAAGCATGAAGCCCGCTAAAACATACAGCGGAATGGAGGTTGTTTCGATTGCAAGATAAAGCACAATCAGGTCGGAGGCAGAAGCCATGAGACTCATGCCGATGGTTGATGCCAGCAACAGAAGATACGCCTCACCGCGCTGACCCACCTTTTCATGATCCATCAAAAAGAGCGCCGTTATGGCCGCACCAAAAACAAAGAGCATCTCAAAGAAAAATCCAAACCAATCGAAGCGAATCGTGTTCCCAAAAGTCATTGTCGGATCGCCGGGACGACCCACCAAAACACTGATTACCAAAACAGCAAGCAAACCTCCCGCAGTTAACCAGCCAAGATTGCGCCGACGCTCTTCCTTCCAAAACGGCTCGACGATCAGCAAAATCACGCCGAGAATCAGCATCAGTGTTTCAGGGAGGATCGAAAGAAAAGCTGTTGATGTAAACATTATGCACCTCCCAGCAAGTGCAGGATATGCGTTACGCCTGTTTGCACCATTGGAACCATTAAGGATGGGAAGATGCCAATACCGATCATCAATAAACATAATGTAGCGATCGCGACTTTATCTAAAATCGTAACATCGCTCATGTGACCTTCGAGTTTTTCAGGCATCTCGCCGAAGAAAACTTTGCGAATGTTCATCATAATGTACGCCGCGGTGACAACAATTGAAATACTGGCAATCACAGCCACGAGCCATTGCGATTGCCAAACTCCGAGGAAGATCGGGAACTCCGCGATGAAACCTGAAAAGCCGGGCATGCCCATCGAAACCAAACCGGCGATGATGAAACCAATCGCGGCAAACGGCATTACCTTGTTCATGCCACCGAGTTCGGGAATTTGACGCGTGTGTGAGCGGTCATAGATCATCCCGGTGACGGCAAACATGAGAGCTGTCATAATGCCATGAGAAAACATCTGCATACCTGCGCCGGTCAGACCGGCTTTATTGAGCGTTGATATTCCGAGCATCACAAGTCCCATATGCGAAACGGATGAAAAACCGATCATGTACTTCAAATCAGTTTGGACAAACGCGATGAACGCACCATAAACTACAGCGATGCCTGCACACAACATAATCAGCCATGACCAATGTTGAGCACCCTCGGGCAATAACATGATGCCCACGCGCAACGCGGCGAACGCACCGAGCTTCATCAATACACCAGCATGGAACATCGAAACCGCGGTCGGCGCGGCGACGTGGCCGTCTGGCGACCAGTTGTGGAAGGGCCAGATACCTCCCAGCACGGCAAAGCCAAAGAAAACGGGAAGAAACCATAGGTTCTGAAATGAAGCGGAGAATCCCGCCTTCTCTAATTGAAGCATATCAAAAGTATAGATGCCGGTGGATTGACCCGCAGTCCAGTACATTGCCAGTGCGCCGACCAACGCAACCACTGAACCAATAAAAAGATAAAGAGTCAATTTCATTGCCGCATATTCACGCGTCTGAATCCAGCCCCAAATCACGATCAGCAAATACATCGGGAA
>JBAUMB010000319.1:0-2315 GCA_049578465.1 Anaerolineales bacterium | reverse complement strand
GCGCGCATCGGGAGGCGCCATCGAGAACCAATGACCGATGTGCAGGTCGCCGCTGGGATATGGCAGCATCGTCAGCGCATAATGTTTGGGCTTGCTGTTATCGATTACCGAACGATATAGCTTGTCCTTTTCCCATTTTGCCTGCCACTTCTTTTCAATGACCTGCGGATTGTAAACATTTGCCACAACAGGCGTCATTGATTTTGTAGTCTTAGCTTTCGGCACGATTTTCTTTATATCCACAGCTTTAACGGGTCGTTTGATAACTTTCTTCGGAGAAGTTTTTTTAATAGGCGCGGCCTTCTTTATAGCGATCTTCTTTTTTATTGCCTTTGCAGTTTTCTTTGGAGAAGTTTTCTTCCTAGTTGTTATTTTCTTTTTTGTTGTAGCCATTCATTCCTCATCATGAAAAGATTTATTTTTCAATAGTCAAATTAAACTTTCAACTTGAAACCTTTGACCTATCAAGGATGCAGGCGAGATGCACGAACATAGCTTTAGAAATTATTGTTATCATTAATTTCTCCTTCCTTACTCTCTACTCTAAAACCACCATCTGTCTTCAAGTTCTTTAGGCTTTGGCAAGTTTATCAGGACAATTAAAGCTGCTCCACTGATAACGCCGTAAGCCAAACCATAAGATACCCAATACAGTAATGACAGAAGAGGTTCGGACAAAGAATTTAAGTTGATCGCGATAATATCTGACAAAAATCTTCCTGCGAGGGCAGCAAGCGGACTCAAATAAATCCATCGATTAGCATGATATAGAAAATCCTTCAATACTAGCCATTGAAAAATACCTAGTAATGCAAGACTGCCGATCAATTCAACCAAAAATAAAAATGGAGACGACCATTGAATCAGGGTAACCAGATATAGTCCAATATTTGCCAGAATGCTTGTCAATATCCATGTCCAGTCGACGCCAAGGGGCTTCTGTAGTGCTGCCCATTGGAGCAAGCCAAGAAAAATACTGGCTCCAATAATAGGCAGAAAAGCATAATAAGGTATAGCATTAATCATTCCAAAAGAAATACAACCCAAAGTATTGACAAATACCCAAATAGGCAAAAAACTGATCCACAAGTTTCGCTTGTTCACAAATTACTCCTTCAAAACAAAAATTCCTTCATCCACAATCAGGGACGAAGGAATTCTCCGTGGTACCACCCAGCTTACGTTCAAGATGCGAACGTCACTTTGATCGCGCTAACGGGCTTACCCGTCGCTGACTACCTGCGGTGTTTTTCCGCGTTCATCAGCGCAGTTTCTCTTGCGAGTAACAGGCGAGTTCAGTCTTGTCATTGGCATTCCCGTTCGATGCCATTGAAGGGCTTCCACCTTGCTTTCCCTTCTCGCTGACGGGATGACTTACTACTCCTGCCGTGACTTTTAATTTATAGTGGACCCAGGGGGATTCGAACCCCCGACCTTCTCAATGCCATTGAGACGCGCTCCCAACTGCGCTATGGGCCCGGGAAAATTTATTTGAGCACTCAGTGGACCTGAGGGGATTCGAACCCCTGACCTCTTCAGTGCGATTGAAGCGCGCTCCCAACTGCGCTACAGGCCCGGTTTCAAAGTGCAAGGTATTCTACTTTAGGCACAGGGGGATGTCAAGCGGACGATGCAAAATCCGTCTTTATATTCTTTACACAACTTTGTCATTTGCCGTTCACGCTCGAAGCCTAAAATAGACTTATCAAGCAACACTAACGTTTCTCTTCTCCTCCTTTGCGAGTTCGACGGTGCGGGTACATCGTCGAACTTTCGCTTTAAAATAAAGCTAGGCCCCCCGTTTGAAATCCTTGTAGGGCTAATCATAAAATCATCTTCCGTCTATAATAGTGAATTATGAATTCTAAATCCAACTCATCTACGATCTGGTGGTTCATCGGAAAAATATTGATGCTCGAGATCGCCATGATCGGCGTTGCCGATTTATTATCCTATTACATGCTGAACTTCGCGACTATTTTATTTTTGTTCGGTATCTTGATCGGTGCGATTGGCGCTCTGCGCGGCGGACCCGCTTCGATTGACACAATTCATACCAATATGATTCTGCAACACTGGCATCAGCCCATGCGGCAATCCGTGGATCAGCGAACCTATATTATTGAACATTCGGTATCCACTTACTCTTTTGAAAACGTGATGGCTTTGGCTGGTTTGATTGCCATCGTTATAAGTATGATTCTAATTGTCTCATCAAAATAAAGTGACATCAAAAATTATCAAATGTTTTAAATAAAACAAACCGCTGTTTTCAGAGCGGTTTGTTACTAAAGTAAATGTACTTAATGAATTTT
>JBAUMB010000318.1:0-7586 GCA_049578465.1 Anaerolineales bacterium | reverse complement strand
GCGGCGGCACGGCTGGAGGTCGCGGGCAGGAGCGCGAAACCGCTCAACACCAGCAGTATGGCAACCATCCAATTCAGAGAAGTCGTGCGCTTCAGATTAATCTCAATTACTCCTTACATAAAAAAGTACACTATTTTATTATTACTTGATGATCTCAAGAAGATATTCTTCTCTATCGACAAATTCCGCTCATACCATTTCAAGTTCTATTTTCGCCGAATTCCCCTCACTGTCAATGAGGGGAAACCCTTAAGTGTAGAGTTCATCCATAAATGTTTCCCATCTATGGATGAACAGGCTGTCACAGTGGGATTGTCACGGAACCATACATAAAACACATTGTCCAGATAGAAACGCGGTTAGTCATAAATCATATCGACTAGCGCCATCGATAAACATTGCTCAATCACCCAGTGCGCGCCTATTGCATCTATAAAAGTACAATTCAAGACTTAAACAAATAGAGACTGACACGAATGTTAGCCTCTATTCATAACTTCCCAAGTCGAAAGTCCCTACAACCCTCAGCGACTTACTCTCCCAGCGAAAATTCTTGCTGAAGAGAACTTAATAAAAAGAAGACTGCCGAGCTTGGCAGTCTTCTTTTTATTAAGAAAAACACCCCTTGGCAACGACTTTACAGAAACGCCCATGATCTTCCGACAATTTTCGAAAAGAAGTGACTTTACGGGCTTGCAGAATGACTTCTACGACTCGCTGAACCTTTGCTTACACTCGCTGAATCGTTGCTTGCACTCACTCGACGGTTGCTTGCGGTCATCCAACGGTTGCTTCGGCCAGATGAAGCAATGCTTGTCATCGTTAGTTGAGTCCTTCGAGGCATTGACTTAGACTCATGGACAATCGTGGAACAAATAAATTGTGATTATTTTTGAAACTGATAACTCCAATTCCAATCACTACCTGCGAGCCGTGCCTGACGGAGAACGATGCCTCGAGGAACGTTACTTGTAGATCCTGTGACAAACAATATTACTTCGCCTATATATGAGACATATCCTGATTCGCATGGATTCATCGCCAACACTCCAGATGGCAAACCACCCCCCGGAGTATTACAAATACTCTCGAGATCCTCACACCGACGCATTCCCGCCAAATGTAAAAGTGTATAGCCGTGAGCGTCATAATCAACATGCCATTTTTGCCAACCACCTTAAACAAAGTCAGATTACAAAGTGGCCAAAGCGTTGTGTATTTCCTCGGGGAACATTTCTGATTTATAAAAAATATCCCACATCTCTATATGCATTACCGAGGTATTTGGATTCAATATTTTAAGAGGACCTAAGCTTTCTAGTTCCATGAATTGATCGTTACAATACATTTCGACATTGCAGTTGTTATCAGGATAGGTTGATCCCGTATGCGCTTCAATCGTCTTTCGGAACAGAACACCATCCAGCCAATATGCCGACCAACCGTGTGGATTGAAGTAACCGATCTTGAAGGGTGGCAAGAGTGCATCCGCTTTGAACGTGATGAATTCATCCCCCAACTTCAAACGCGGATCGCTGATGCGCGCATAGGGCCATAAAGAGAGTTGGCGGTTGGGCAACAAACCCGCCGAATCAACATTCCCGACAGGCATTGGCATGATCACAGTGCCGCCCAAACGGAACTGGGTAAGCGCCCAGGGTGCTAACTCAACGGGCCACACTCCGTCGTTGATAAGCGTATGAGTGAGTGTTGCAGAGGGTTTATCCGCGGCCAGTCGAATTTCAATACGCTTCCGAATCCCGGTGCCCGGCTCGGTCAACGCTTCAAGAATTACACCATCCGGCAAGTCGGTGATTGTTACAGCAGTATCAGGAATATACGTTCGTGGCATGGCTTCCGGTGAATGCCATAGACGATGTCCGCCACGAAAATGGAATTCACCGTAAGGTGTCGAAATGGGCGGAGAGTCGCTCAGGTCAGCCAACATATTGGTTTTGCCAGCGGGCACAAGCCCAGTGATGCGCAAAGCGTTCGTGAGATATTCGATCTGTAAAAAATCATTTTTCAAAATACGCTTATTCATCCTAATTCCTGCTATTTCAAAAGTGCCTCTCACTGATTCAAAACAAGATGCACTTCGTTATTAATCAGATATAGGTTTCTACAAACCTCTGTTCAAGTGATAATACAAATCGTTCCAACGCAGTTTTTCCTTGAACTCATCCACGCGCGTGTTCTCATCGATCAGCAGGAATTCGATGCCAGCCATCTCGGCAAAATCATAGAGGTGTTCCGGAGTGACCGAGTAACTAAAGCTCGTGTGATGCGCGCCGCCCGCATAGATCCATGCCGCAGCAGCGACTTTGAGATTGGGACGCGGAATCCATAACGCCCGCGCCACGGGCAGATTAGGAAGCGGTTCATCGGTCGAGACTACATCCACCACGTTGGCGACAATGCGGAAACGCTGTCCCATATCCATGATAGATGCTCCGATTGCTTGACCGAGATTCGCATCAAAAATCAAGCGCAAGGGATCAGCCTTTCCTCCAATTGAGAGCGGGAGAATATCCAGTTTAGGTCTACTGCTCGCAATCGATTCACAGATCTCGAGCATATGCGCGCCTAACACCTTGTCGCCTTTGGAATCAAAGTGATAAGTGTAATCTTCCATGAAACTAACGCCGCCTTTAATGCCCGCACTCATCACCTTCATCGCGCGCACGAGAGCGGATGTCTTCCAGTCGCCTTCAGCACCAAAGCCATAACCATCGCGCATGAGACGTTGAACTGCTAGGCCTGGCAATTGCGCTAATCCATGCAAGTCTTCAAACGTGGTTGTAAATGCTTTGAAATTGCCCGCCTGGAGGAAATTGCGCATCCCCACTTCGATGCGTGCGCCTTCAATGAGCGAAGCGTGTTTTTCACCGCCGGGTCGTAAGGCGGCAACGACATCATACTCGTCAAGATATGCTTGGGTCTGTTTCTTGATATCAGTCTCAGATGCATCATTAACAGATTTAACCAAATCGCCAACACCATAACCGTACACATCATAGCCGAGTCGAATCTGTGCTTCGACCTTGTCGCCTTCGGTCACTGCGACATCACGCATGTTATCTCCGAAGCGGGCGATCTTCGCCCCTTGCCAATCTGCCCATGCGCACGCGGCACGGACCCACACGCCAATTTCTTTTTGTACAACATCATCACCCCAATGTCCCACCACCACTTTGCGATTTAATCTCATGCGGCTGCCGATAAAGCCGAATTCTCGATCCCCATGTGCAGATTGGTTCAAGTTCATGAAATCCATGTCAATCGTTGACCATGGAATTTCGCGATTGAATTGGGTATGTAAATGCAGGAACGGTTTCTTGAGCAAGCTCAAACCTGCAATCCACATTTTGGCGGGCGAGAAAGTATGCATCCAAGTGATCAGTCCGATGCAGTTCTTCGTGGAATTGGCTTCGAGACACAATTCATGGATCGCATCGGGCGTGGTGAGAACAGGTTTGAACACCACCTTCACAGGCACGTACGCGGATGCACTCAACGCACCGGTAATCTCGCGCGAGTGTTCGGCAACCATCTCCAAAGTTTTGGTTCCATACAAATGTTGGCTCCCCGTAACAAACCAGACTTCATATTGCTTCAGATCAATCATGACTTCGCTCCTACAACAATCTGAATTTTATTGCCCATACGCATTCATATAACGCTCGTGCAATTTATCTATAGCCTCTTGCGGGATAATGTCTGGCGTGCCGATTTGCAATGCCATCCAAACTGTCGCCGCGACATCTTCCGTCATAACTGCGGCTTTGACTGCGGCAGTTGCGTTTTTACCGATGGTGAACACCCCGTGATTTTTGAGCAACACCGCGGGCGATTTTCCAATACTTTCAATCACTACTTTTCCAATCGCTTCATCACCGATTAAAGCAAAACCGGCGCAGGGAATCGCGCCGCCAAATTCATCACCCATGGCAGTCAGTACACACGGGATTTCTTTTCCGACCGCAGCAAATGCTGTGGCGTAACGCGAATGAGTATGCACAACACCATTAACATCGGGACGATGTCTATAGATATATAAATGGCTGTAAACATCCGATGAAGGTTTGTAATCACCCTCTACTCTCTTGCCGTCAATACCCATAACCACCATGTGTTGAGGTCGCATCTCTTCGTACCGGATGCCTGATGCCTTGATGACAACCAATCCCGTCTCAGGGTCACGTGCACTGACGTTACCACCTGTCCAGGCGACGAGATGGTTCTTTGGCAATTCAAGATGAAGTTCTACAAGTTGTTCTTTTAATTTTTCAAGCATAGTTATCTCTGCTTATCTAAATCTCGATATTCGAATATTGAACTATCGAACGTCAACATCTTTAACACACATTTTCTACCTCAGCGCGTCCACAGCAACTCTTTCGATGACAAGTCCATTTTTATAGCGTTCCATGAACGCTATAAAGCCATCCACATCCTTTTGATCGGGAGCGATCGTCGAGCCTTTCTCCCCTGCAAAGACCTTATCGGAGAGATAAGCTTCCAAGGGTTCATTCGTTGACTTGTGAATCATATAGGAGGCAAGCAATGCTATTCCCCAGGCGCCACCCTCGCCAGCGGTTTCCATCACGGAAACGGGAACATTCATCGCCGCCGCCATGATCTTTTGACCTACTTCCTTTGTTTTGAAGAAACCACCAGAACCGAGAATCTGGTCGATCTTCACTTGCTCCTGTTCAAAGAGAATATCCATCCCGATTTTCAATGTGCCGAGTGCCGAGAACAGATGCACACGCATGAAGTTCGAAAGTGTGAAATGGCTTTCGGATGTACGGGTGAATAGTGGTCGTCCCTCCTCAAGGTGCGTGATGGGTTCGCCCGAAAAATAATTGTACGCAAGGAGCCCGCCGCAATCCGTATCGCCCGTGAGTGCCTTTTGATATAGCATTTCAAACAGTTTAGATTCACTCATCTCCACGCCAAGTGCCTTGGTGAGTTCCTGGAACAGATCAACCCAAGCATTGAGATCGGAGGTGCAGGTGTTGCAATGTACCATGGCGACAGGCTTGCCTGTGGGCGTCGTCACCATATCGATTTCGGGATATACCTTCGACAAATCCTTTTCCAAAACGATCATGGCAAAAACGGATGTTCCCGCGGAAACATTGCCCGTTCGCTCTGCAACGCTGTTGGTCGCGACCATGCCTGTGCCCGCATCACCCTCAGGCGGACAAAGAGGAATACCCGCTTGTAGTTCTCCAGTAGGATCAAGTAGTCTTGCGCCTTCTTTAGTAAGAACGCCTGCGGCATCTCCTGCCATAAGCACTTTGGGGAGTATGTCTTGAAGCTTCCACGGAATCTTTTCTGCTTTGATCCGTTCATTGAACAGTTCGATCTTGTGTTCATAATAACCGTTGGTCTTACTATCAATAGGAAATACCCCCGAGGCTTCGCCGACGCCTAACACCTTTTGCCCAGTCAGTTTCCAATGAACATAGCCTGCCAGCGTGGTCAGATGGCTGATATCCTTGATATGAGGTTCCTTGTTCAATATCGCCTGATAGAGGTGTGCAATGCTCCAACGCTGGGGAATGTTGAATTGAAACAGGTTAGTGAGTTGCTCGGCTGCCTGCCCGGTCATGGTATTCCGCCATGTACGAAACGGGACAAGTTGATTATCATCTTTATCGAATACCATATAGCCATGCATCATGGCACTGAATCCGATGGTGCCAATGGTCTTAAGCGGCGTGTCGTACTTCTCAAAAACCTCGTTGCTGAGCTTCCGATAGCTTTCCTGCAAGCCTGTCCAAATATCTTCGAGGCTGTATGTCCAGATGCCATTTTCGTATCGGTTTTCCCACTCGTAACTTCCCGATGCGATCGGCGTATGATCTTCGCCAATCAGCACCGCTTTGATTCGAGTCGAGCCGAACTCGATGCCAAGAGCAGTCTTTCCGCTCTCAATCTCTTTTTGGGTATCGTTTTGATTCATATTGATCTCCATATTTATTGAATCTAGTTTATCGCGCCAATCACTCGATTACAAATATTTCTGTTCAAGAAAATGTGTCAAGCGCTTTGATAAAGATGTCGTGCAATGATATGATCTTGATACTCAGGAGCCAGTTCGCAGAAATAACCGCTCCAGCCCCAAACCCGCACGATCAGATTTTTATGATTCTCCGGATGTGCTTTAGCATCCAACAAAGTGTCCATGCTTAAGCTGTTGAGTTGCAACTGCTGACAGCCCAGCTGGGCGAATGTCCGCACCAGCATGGCGGTTTTGCGAATCGATTCAGGATCTCTGAAAACAGAGTCTGAAAGTTCCATCGTTATTGGTCCACCATTAAAGAGGCGTTGATAATTGATCTTGGCAAAGGACTGCAGGGTGCTGATCGGCCCGCGCACGCGCACGCCGGGCGAAGGAGCGAGATTAGCGCTGAATGGTTGCCCCTGCAATCGCCCATCAGCAGTTGCACCAACGATCGGTTCTCGCATTCCCTCATGTTCCTTAGCCAGCCAGATATAGTACATAGCGGAACCCGTTCCCGGGCGCAGAATGCCACCTCTCAGCGTTCGTGGATGCTCTTCGCAAGCATCTGCCAAATCATCAAACAGCTTTACAAGCATTTCATCCGCTACAGGATCGTTATTTCCAATTTTTGGTGCTTCTTCTTCCAGCATTCGGCGCAAGGATTCAAAACCGCTAAAGTCTGTATCCAGCGCGGAAAGAAGTTCCTCCGGTGATACGCTATGTTCTTCAAAAATAAATTTCTGCACAGCAGCTAATGCATCAGCTGCATTGGATGACCCTGCGCCGTGGATTCCAAAGTTATTATATTTAAAGCCATCCGATAAATCCTGACCTCGCTCAAGGCACCCACGCATAAAGATCGAATAATAGGGAGCAGGAGGCAACAACAAGTGTGAATACGCATCTGCCAGACCATTAACTTGTTCGCAGACATGAACTTTGACTCGCTCAAGGATATGGTCAAAATCGTCTTTCGCCGCGATGCCCTCTCGCAGTGCCCGATCAACGGCCGCGGGGAACGATACCGCGCCGATATTGACGACTTCCATCCCTCGGCCAGGGATAATGAATTCCCAGCAGGCCGCGACAACATAATCGCGAGCATCCTCAAGTTCGTAGCCATGCGCCACAAGAGCTGGAATGACAACGTCATCGTTGCTATACTGAGGAAATCCCAGCCCGATCCGGGTCAGCTCAGTGGCAAGGCTCAGTAGATCAAGATCGGTCTGAGCGGAGATGCGCAGATTAATCTTAGGATCAATCATTGCTACTTCGCGTGCGACGCGCAGAACCATGTACGTGAGTTCGTTCACGGCGGATTCCCCGGTGGGCGTAACACCTCCGAGCGTGAGGGTCTGTCCATTGTCACCTTGCTGAACACCGGGATAAAGATCGCTATCCTTGTTCAGTGAAATGAAGAATTCAGCCAACAAATCTTCAGCGGTCTGGCGCGTGAGTCGCCCTGCTGCAAGATCAGCCTTTAAATAAGGCCACATATATTGGTCGAAACGCCCCAAGCCAACATGATAGTTTCCGCCCAGCCAAACAACGGCATGACAAAGCCGCAATG
>JBAUMB010000317.1:0-1501 GCA_049578465.1 Anaerolineales bacterium | reverse complement strand
GTCTATGATCTGCCGGGTAGAATCAACAGATCCGTCATTGACGATGATAAATTCAAAATTCCTGCAGGTCTGGTTTAAAACGCTGTCTATCGTTTCGCGAAGGAATCTTTCGCCGTTATAAACCGGCATGATGACGGAGATTAGTGGGTTGCTCGCGGCCATATTTATATCCTGTGCCATCGTTCAGGAATTAAATCATTGGTGTCGATTTTATTATCGAGGAACCAGATTCGCGGGGCGACGACGATTTTATCCAGCCTGTCGTTCAACCATGCCGCCCACCAACTGAATGAGCTATTGGCAATTATATGGTGATTACAGGACTTCATCAGCCACATGTCCTCAACGCCGCGGTCCGGCCCATTGGCCTCGACAAACTGTATGGGATAGTTGATTTTAAGATTATCCTTGGCCCACTGCGGATCATCTGAGAAAACAAAAAAATGCGGATTATCAACATGAGCGATTATGTGGCCAATTGCCGAATAGTAATAGTCCAGTGAACAAACGCCATGAACCAAGGCCGCGGATGGATTGGTAATGTAATCACCGCGCCTGATATGCATAGAAACCGCTGGGCATTGAAGAATCCCATCAAGTATTTTTTGGCTGGTTTCGCCAAGTTTACCGATCAGAGAAAGTTCATTGCGAAGCTCGCTCTCGGCAGATTTGAAGTATTTCTCGCTTTGCCAATATCCATTCAGGTACATTGGCTGCCGGATTTTTTCGAAAGTATTGTCATAGCCAAACTTACGTTGCTTGAATGCAATTTTGTTGAAACCGAACCCCAGCGAAATTGCGAGGCGACTATAGCTTCTTTGAAATCCTGATGGATTGATAACGAAACCGGCAGTCTCGTCCGAAGTGGCCAACCCGGCGCTGATTTTGAATTTGTCCAATTCGTAGCGGCGCAAATGATATGTTTCAAATTCGGACAGATCCATTTTGAGCGGAATACTCAGCCTATCGGCAAGTGCGCGTCCAGCTGCATATTGGAACATCTGGTTTCCAAGCCCGCCGTTCAAGCGCGTGATTACGCTCTGCTTATGCAAGACCGATGACATGATGGCTAAACCAGCCGCCGCAGAACACGGCGTTTGATCGTGCGAATAAACCGGGATAACAGACCCTTCTTATTCTGCCCATAATCCAATTCCTTATCCCAGTTCGATTGGCTGCACACGCCAAGATAGATTTGGCCTAATGTCTCGTCTGTTTCACCAGAGTTTCGTGCGTCAAGAAACTGCTGCTCATAGTGGTAGCAGCGGAACAGCGTTTCAACAGGCCACAACTCAATGGAGTTGAACTTCAACAAAGCCTCTCCATACCAGCGCATTTCCGATGGAAACAGCTTTATCGCATCAAGGAAATTCATGCCGCGGGGTTCAAGCAACTTTTCGGCAAGATCGGCCCAGACGCGCCTGCTCCACACCACAGGCAATGGACCAAAATCATATTGTCTTCCGGTACGCTCGAAAATTGCCATGATCGTCTTGCATTC
>JBAUMB010000316.1:0-56241 GCA_049578465.1 Anaerolineales bacterium | reverse complement strand
CTTCTTCTTGCTTCGAATTTGGAACAAGCATAGACGCAAATGACTTGGATGTCGGCTTGGGAATCTGCAGTATCCCCGCAGGAGAAGCCGCTACCGGCGCAGTTGGAATCGGTCGCGTCGAAACCGGTTGTGATGGCGCTGATGGTTTGGGCGCGCTCGCATCGATCCATGGACGCATCATCACCATCAGATCAATCAATCGCTTGCGTTGTTCGGGCGCAAGCTGGGACGAATCCGCGCGCTGACCATCCAGCTCGAGGCGCGGTAGATTGTTATTATCCAGACTCAAATTGAGCAGGCTGTTTTCTTTTAGTGCCGTCGCTGGAGTCGCCGGCGGCTCGCCCTTTTTTTCTTTGGGCGCTTCCTGCCCGCGGCCCTCGAAGAGACCGACAAAATAACCCACGAACAAAGTTACAATGCCGACGACAATGATGGAAAGATAATCGATTTGCATAGGTCATCCCTTTTGACAATTTGGACAAATATGTGTGCCGCGCTGGCCGACAATGATCTTTTGAATAGTTGTGCCGCAAACGGGACACGGCTCGCCGTCGCGGCCATAGACGCGGAAATGATTTTGAAAATCGCCGCCGCGGTACACCCAATCGATGCTGGCGCCGTTTCGGCGAATGCCCTCTTGAAGAATCGTTTGGATGGCTTGATGCAATCTTTCGGCTTGTTTGCTTGTGACTGAATCCGAGAGGGCCCGCGGATGCAGTTTTGCCATGTGCAGGGCTTCATCGGTGTAGATGTTGCCGAGGCCTGCAAGAAAAGTCTGATCGAGGAGCAAAGGCTTGAGTTGGCGATGACGACTCCGTAATGAGTCAAATAACCAGCGCGCTGTAAAGTCATCGCTGAGCGGCTCAGGTCCGAGCCTGCCCAAAACTTTTTCGACATCATCTGTCAACCAGACGCGCCCAAACTTGCGCGTGTCGTTGAAGACGAGATACTCCTTTTTCTCTTCCCCCAAATTCAAAGAATTTGGGGGAAGACGGAGGGGAGCTAAAGTCAAAATCAACCGATCATGCTTCTCTCGTTTAATTTTACCTTGCTTGATCAGCAAATCTCCGCTCATACGCAGATGTATTAAGAGATTGTAAGCCTTGCCCTGAGGGTCTCGAACGGGTGTGAGTTGAATGTTCAGGAATTTTGCGCGGCGCGATACTTCAACGACCTTCTGTCCTTGAATCTGCTCTTTGAACTTCTTGGCGGATGGCATCGCCACGGTGCGCACCCAGCGTACATCGGCTTCGACGATTCTCTTGCCGATCAATTGCGGACGCAATGTCCGCGCAATGGTTTCAACTTCGGGAAGTTCAGGCATGGTAGCTTTTATTCATTAAACATTTCGCCGACGCTTCGGCCTTCATGAGCGCGTTTGATGACTTCGCCCAACAACCCGGACACGGAAAGAATCGTGATGCGGTCTTTCAGATATTTCATCTTTTCTTCGGGAATCGGGACGGTGTCTGTGGTCATGATGTACTTGATGGGCAATTCTGCCAATCTTTGTGCGGCGCCGTCGGACATAACGGGATGGACAAATGCAAGATAGATATCGCGCGCGCCTTCTCGTTTAACAAGACTGACTGCCTCGGCAATGGTGCCGCCGGTATCTACTTCATCATCCACGATAATAACATCGCGGTTCTTTGCCTCGCCGATCAAGGTCAGGGCTTCGGCTTTGGCATCGTTGCCGGAACGCCGTTTCTCAATGAATGCAACTGGCATATCCATATCGGCGGCGTAGTTGCGCGCCTTCTTGGCAAAGCCGAGGTCGGTCGCGACCACAACCGGGTCGCGGAGATTCGAGCGGAAGGTTTGGTTGATATGATCAATGATCAAATGCGAGGCGGTCAACACATCGCCCGGGATGGAAAAGAATCCTTGGACTTGTCCCGCATGCGGGTCGAGAGTCATATAACGGTCCGCACCCGCGACCTCGATCATATCTGCCATCAGCCGGCCGGTGATCGGAACGCGCGGCTGATCTTTTTTGTCGGAACGGCCATACGCGAGATACGGAAGTACAACCGTAATGCGTGCCGCCGAATCGAGGCGCAACGTTTGAATGGTAATTAGCAATTCCATGATATTGCGATGCACTGGCGTCGCGGTATGCTGGATCAGATACACATCCTGTCCGCGCACGCTGTGCTTTAGCTTGATGAATAGATTCTCGTTCGGGAACTCAATGACTTCCTGCTCGCACAAGGGCGAGCCGAGATAGTCCGATATTTTTCCGGCGAGCGCCGGTGAAGCCGTGCCCGTGAACAATTTAATTTCCCCATAAACTTTCATTTCATGATGGTGAATATGTTGACTCATTTCTATTCCTTATTCGATTTCCACTCTGAACGCAAGACGCTCATGATGTGGACGTCAGCATAATTTCCATGCTTGTACACAGCTTCGCGCAGAGTGCCTTCCAAAACAAAACCCGCTTTTTCATAAGCGCGCATGGCGCGCAGGTTGGTTGAATAGACTCGCAAATAAATGCGATTCAAATTCAACGTTTCAAAACCATGCTGTAATAACAATTGCATGGTCTCGGTTCCATAGCCTTGATTCCAAACGGATTTTTCCCCAATAGCAATGCCTAGTTCGGCAGAGCGATTCGTCCATTCGATATTGAAGACGCTACAATTGCCAATCAGCTTCCAACCCTCACCCTCGCGCGCTTCAATCGCCATCGGCTTTTCTGCTTGATCTCGCTGTGCCATTTGCTCGAACCATTGTTCCTCATCCCTTAGCGACATTGGCAAATATATTGCCAAGCCTTCATTGACTTCAGGATCGTTGATCCATTCAAAGGATTTGGGCACGTCGGTTCTTTCCACGCCGCGCAGGCGGATGCGTTTTCCGTAAATCATTTGAGCCTCCCGTTCATCAAAACTTTCACGGCTTCTGATGGTGATAAGCTTCTTTCAAAAACTTGATCCATGACTTTATTGTATTGATCTTCTGAAACGCGTTCGCGAAATTGATTCATCAATGATGATCGAAGCGCCGCGTCCAATTCCGACTCGAGGCGGGCCCGCTCTCGAACAGCCCAATTTCCACTGACGCGCAAGTACTCGCTATGCTTCGCAATATGTTGAGCCAATTCATCGATTCCTTTTCCATCCGTGGCAATCGTCCGTTGAACAGGTGGAATCCAAATATTGATTTCTGTTTCAATCGGTAAAGCCGCGTTCATGTATTGACCGTGATGTGCGAAAATCTTTTGTGTTGGATGAGCTAAGTCGAGCATGGACTTCAAGGCTTTCTCCGTGTTTTCGATTCCGGGACGATCCGCTTTGTTGACCACGATAATATCGGCGATCTCGAGGATGCCCGCTTTGATGGCTTGAATATCATCGCCGAGGCCGGGCGCTTCCACTACTAGCGTGGTATGCGCCAATTTCGCAATGTCCACTTCACTTTGTCCCGCGCCGACCGTTTCAATCATGATGATATCGTATCCGGCCGCGTCGAAGACCTGAACTACATTTGCAGTCGCTTGCGCTAATCCGCCAATCGAACCGCGCGAGGCCATCGAGCGGATGAACACGCCGTTATCGCCGCTCAGGTCCTTCATGCGGACTCGGTCGCCCAACACCGCGCCGCCCGTAAATGGACTCGATGGATCAACCGCGACAATCGCAACGCGCTTGCCCTCTTTGCGAAAATGCAGCGCCAGTTGGTTGACCAGCGAAGATTTGCCGGTGCCCGGCGCACCAGTTATACCGATGAGATGCGCTTTGCCGGTATATGGAAAAAGAACATTGAGCGCGACGCGACCTTCGGTTGTATCATTCTCAACCTGAGTCAACAAACGCGCTAACGCGAGACGATCACCTTGCAGAACCGATTCTTCCAACGATATCATTTCATGGCATTCTTAATATCTTTGACAATGTCTTCCGTGGATGCGCCGGGCCCGTAGACTCCCGTGATGCCCATCTCCATTAATCGCGGGATGTCTTCATCCGGCACAATGCCGCCGATGAACACTTTGACATTTGTCTGGCCGTTGGCTTTCAATAAATCCATAATGCGCGGCGCCAATGCCATATGCGCGCCGGATAGAATCGAAAGTCCCACCACATCCACATCTTCCTGCAGGGCCGCTTCAGCGATCATTTCAGGCGTTTGTCTCAAGCCCGTATAAATGACTTCCATTCCGGCATCGCGCAAGGCGCGCGCCACCACTTTTGCGCCGCGGTCATGCCCATCCAAGCCGGGCTTCGCTACCAGCACACGAATTTTTTTATCAGACAATGTGGTCCGATCTTTGACCATAAGTTCCTCCACCGATGAAATCCATAAGATTATACTATGGGACATTTTTTAGAAACGTGATAGCGGCATGACGAAATATTTTGAAAATATCGCATGTTTCATGATGGTTTATTTGTAATTCACTTGCAACTTCTTACAGCGCTTTCCTGATAACCCTACCTTAAAGAAATATGCTATACTGCATTCTATGCAGTCTTCTTACGGGCACACGTCGCCGCGCGACTATTGGCTTCGTTGGGCGGAAACCCTGCGACGTTATCAACTCGACAGATTTGCCGGGTGGATGTTGGATGCAGGCAAGCCTTTGGCTGTGCTTTCGGCTCAAGCATTATATTTTGGACGGCCATTCCTCGGTGAAACCGCAGACGCGATGGCTCGGACTCTTGAATCCGATGATGAACTGCGCGCTTTCGTTTCCTTTCTTGACGGAGGAACGGAATCATGAACCTGATCGGACTCGGCCTGGTTGGCTTTTCCGCGATTCTCCTTTTAGCCTTTACTGTAATCAAACGAAAGACTCCGCCGAAGTGGCGCACCATTCCCGCGTTGGCGAAGCTATCGCGCGCGGTAGACCTGAGTGTCGAAGATGGGACGCGCCTATTCGTGTCGCTCGGACGCGCCAGCCTGCTTACAGCGCGCGGCGGTGCGCCGCTGGCGGGTCTGGGTTTGTTGCGACGTATCACAGAACGCGCCTCGTTGAGTGATCGCCCTCCAGTCGCGGTTGCAGGCGAAGCCTCAGTGGCTTTGCTCGCGCAAGATACGCTTCAAGCGGGATATCGAGCGATGGGCGCAAGTGATCTCTATCAGCCTACATCGGGACGTTTGAGTGGAATGACTCCGTTTTCCGCAGCAGCCGGCGCAATGCCGATCTTTCGCGATGAAAATGTTTCGGCAGGTATGCTTGTTGGCGACTTCGGGGTGGAAGCCGCACTGCTGGCTGATGTCGCTGAACGCGAGAACACTTTTTTGCTCGGGGCAAGCAGTGATATTTCTTCGCAAGCCGCACTCTTCGCGTCCGCGCAAGAACCGTTGATAGGCGAAGAATTATTTGCCACGGGTGCGTATTTTGATGCAGGCGCATCACACGCCGCGAGTCTAACCGTTCAAGATATTTTGCGCTGGTTGATCATCTTTGCGCTTTTGGCTGGCGCGGTTTTGAAATTAATAGGATTGATCTAATGCGCTACATCGCCGTCGCCGTCGCAATTGTTGCGGGCTTGATTGTTCTTATCGGCTACTTTGTGCCTGCTGTTGCCGGTGTTCAGGATGTTCTCCTGAATTGGGCAATTATTCTAGCGGGCGTGGCGGCATTGGTTGGGGTATTCAATTTGATCTCTGTGCACGGTGATAAAATTCGGCGCCGCGAAAAGGGAAGTGTTTATAGCGCTATTTTGTTAATCTGTTTATTTGCAAGTTTTATTTTCGGCCTTGCGCTTGGACCGGATAATCCCAATATGCGTTTGCTTGTGAGCGCAGTGATCGTGCCGGTCGAAGCAACGCTGATGGCTTTGCTAGCAGTAACGTTGCTTTATGCCAGCATCCGCCTCTTGCGCCGCCGAACTGATTTGATGAGCATTGTCTTCCTTCTAACTGCCGTGTTAATGCTGATTGCATCTGCGACTCTGCCGTTTGGCGAGATCAGCCCATTGAATGATCTCGTTCGTCCGTGGTTTCAACAGGTGCTTGCGCTCGGTGGTGCGCGCGGCATTCTGATCGGCGTTGCGCTCGGCACATTGACCACCGGTTTGCGCGTCCTATTCGGCACGGATCGTCCTTACGGAGGCAATTGATGGACACCATCAAATGTCCCGTATGCGGCGAACTAAATCCTGCCGATGCTGAGTTCTGTCAGAATTGCACGTCGCGTCTTGCTCCATTGACCGGTTCGCTAAAAGGAGAAGGCGCACCCATTCAACCCGGACAGATTCCAACCAAAAAAGTTACGGCTGAATTGGAACCGATTCTTCCACAATGGCTGAGAGATGCGCGCGAAAAAGCGCGTCAATCTGCCAGCGAAGATTCATCTGCTTCATCCTTATCTGCTGATAGCCCAACGCCCACCGTGCCTTCTACGCCAGATCTGCTTGCCGGTCTGACATCGCAAGGCAATGATGAAGAGGAAGAAGTTCCTGATTGGCTCGTGAGCCTCACCGGAAATACACCCGTTCAAAAGAAAATGAATGAGCCCGAAGCAGAAGATACTCAACAAGTGAAATGGGTTGAACTCGGCGGCCACGAAGATTCTGAAGAGCCAATTTCCAGCATCGGCGCAACACAGACTCCTTCCAAATCTTCGGTTGAAAATACTACACCTTCATGGATGATGCCCCAAGAGCCGGCTCCTGAAAAAGATGAGCTGGCCGCTTGGCTTTCACGCGCTGATCAATCACCTGCTCCTGCTCAACCCATTGAACCGATTCCTTCAGCTTCTGCATCTTCAACTGAAGATTTAGATTGGCTCAAGAATCTTGAGTCGAAACCTTTTGCGGCCGCGTCGACTTCAGAAGATCAATCAAGTAACCAACCTAAGCCTTTTGATTCGCAACCTCATTCCGTAACCACGCCTTCGTCTGCGAGCGATGTGCCTGATTGGCTGAATAATCTTCAAGATCAGCGATCTTCATTTGACGAATCTATTTCGCCTCCTGCACAAGAAGCACAACCCGCTTCATCTCAACCGGATTGGTTGCAATCCAACTCGCCAACGCAAAGTGAATCATCGACTCAATCAGAAGTCCCGGATTGGTTGAAAACCTTTGGCCAAGCGCCGACAGCACCGGAGCCATCGGCTTCATTTAGTTCCTCCTCGGATATGCCTGATTGGCTTAAAGCAGCGGCTCCACCAAGCGAAGCGCCGAATGCGGCGGATCTTGCGCGACCCAGTGCGCCAGATATCTCATCATTACCCTCACAGGATATTGATAAAACGCCCGTTGCACCTGAAACTCCTGATTGGTTATCGGCGCTAAAACCTGTAGAGCCAGAACAACAATCTGTTCCAACTGTGAATTTAGAAGCACCTGCGTTTAAACCGCAGGAAATGCCGCAACCGTCTGAACCGACTCCAGCTTTTACAGAAGATAATTTAACGGCAGATGCTAACGCCGATGCAGTCTTTGCTTCGATGCAGGCACCGGATTGGCTGACGGGAGCTGAATCGAAAAGTACCGATCAATCTTCTAGTGAAACAAATCCACCTCTCGCAGGACAAACGGGACAAGCCATCGCTCCAGCTGAATTGCCATCTTGGGTTCAGGCAATGCGTCCGGTTGAATCTGCGCTTCCGTTTTCCCCAGCTTCGAGCGGCGATTCTTCCATGGAAGCCGGTGGACCATTGGCTGGCTTGCAAAATGTTTTACCATCTGGGTCCGGCTTCCGTCTAACGACCAAGCCAAAAGCGTATTCTATTAAATTAACTGCCACCAACGAACATCAGACTCAAGCGGCGTTGCTTGAACAAATCCTTGCCGCAGAGACTATGCCTGTTCCAATGAAAGCGGCTTCTGTGATTATGTCCCAAAGAGTTTTGCGTTGGGCAATCACTTTATTGATGATTCTGTTCGTGGGCGGTATTTTTTTCGCGGGAACTCAGATTTTTGTCGCGCCAGCTCGTGTTCCCAATGATCAAACCGAGATGGCAATCTCCGTTGCAGATAAAATTCCGGCGGGCGCGCCAGTTTTGGTCGTGTTTGATTACGAACCTTCTTTATCCGGCGAAATGCAGACCGTTGCCGAGCCGTATCTGAATCGTCTGATGTTGTTAAAGCATCCTCGCTTGACGATTCTCTCATCCTCACCAACCGGTTCGGCTCTGGCTGAAAATTTCATCTCCGGACCTTTAGCGGATCGCGATTATCAACGCGGCAAACAATACACTGATCTTGGATACCTTCCCGGCGGATTGGCGGGTGTTTATGATTTTGCACAGAATCCAATTGCTGTAATGCCTTTTGGTGCGGATGGTTCGCAGGTTTGGCAGACTGCGCCGTTGCAGGGGGTCACTCATTTGTCGGATTTTGCGGCCATTATTCTATTGACCGATAGCGCCGAAGCGGGCCGCGTTTGGATCGAGCAAGCGGGTCCGTTGCGCGGCAATGCATCGCTTGTAATTGTATCCAGTTCACAGGCTGGTCCGATGCTGATGCCGTATCTCGCTTCTGGTCAAGTTAACGGATTGATCAACGGATTGAACGATGCATCCAAAGTCGAACAAGCAAATGGACAAGCCGGGCTCGCGCGTCGTTATTGGGATGCATACAGCGTTGGGTTATTGCTGGCGGCTGTGATGATCTTGTTGGGTGGTCTGTGGAGTCTCGTCGGCGGCTTGCAAGCCCGTAACGCTGAAAAGGAGGAAATTTAAATTGTCTCCCGATCTGATTGCGGGTTTTGTCGCTTTTGTCTTTACGCTTTTTATCTTTAGTTATTTGATCGGCGATAATCCGTTATTTCGCATTGCAGTTTATATATTCGTTGGCGTCTCCGCTGGTTACGTTGCCTCGGTTGCCTGGCGGCAGGTGATATGGCCAGATTTATTTATCCCACTCCTCACGGGCCCGTTCGCACAAAAGGCTTTGCTAGCTGTCCCATTGATTTTGAGCGCGCTCTTGCTGACAAGAGTCTCGCCGCGGTTAACCCAATTGGGAATGCCGACGATGGCATTGCTGGTTGGCGTGAGTGCAGCAGTGGCTGTGGGCGGTGCAGTAACAGGAACACTTCTTCCGCAAGTTGGCGCGACCATTAACCTGTTCAATGCGCGTTCGGCAACTTCTGCCGGTCAATTGGCTGGAATGTTATTCAACGGCGCATGGATTTTGGCTGGCGTTATAACCACGCTGGTTTATTTCCATTTCGGTGCGCGTGCGCTGAGTAATGGGTCAGTGCGCCGCTTTGGTTTGATTGAATTGATTGCATTTATCGGAAGCATTTTTCTTGCCATCACATTGGGCGTTTTGTTCGCCGGTGTTTATTCCGCCGCGCTGACCGCCCTCATTGATCGTCTTCATTTCTTCGGAACTCTATTCGGATTGCATTAATTTATGCCTGCTTCTTTAGTCCAAGGTGACTCTCTTTTAGCCGTCAACATCGGCGCGGCAATTACGCGCGCCGTTCTCTTCGATGTGGTCGAGGGCGAGTATCGTTTGCTCGCATCCGCATCCGCTCCGTCAACAGTTGAAGCGCCATTTCAGGATGTCAGCGAAGGCGTTCGCAGCGCGATCCAAGATCTGCAAACAGTCACAGGAAGGACTCTGCTCAATGCGGATCGCCGCCTCATTACGCCATCCCAGCCTGACGGCTCCGGTGTGGATGCGTTCGTGTCCACTTTATCTGCCGGTCCCGCGCTGAAAACGGCCGTCGTGGGCCTGCTCGATGACGTTTCGTTGCAGAGCGCGCTTCGTCTCGCAGAGATGACTTATGCACGCGTAGTTGATTCGGTTGGATTAAATAATCATCGCAGAGCCGATCAGCAAATTGATACGCTTCTCCGTTTGCAACCGGATGTCGTGATTATCACCGGCGGCACAGATGGCGGCGCATCGCGTTCTGTTCATAAGATGCTGGAGCCCGTTGGGTTGGCAAGTTATCTTTTGCCGCCAGAAAAACGGCCGGCTGTTTTGTTCGCGGGCAACCAAAAGTTGGATGATGAAGTTAAAGGATTGCTCAGTAATGTGACTTCATCGTTGCATTTCAGCCCGAACGTTCGTCCTTCGCTCGAAACAGAAGACCTCGAACCCGCCGCGCTTGAATTGGCTCATATGTATCTGGGAGTTCGTCAACGCCAATTAAAAGGTTTGGATGTTATCGCCAATTGGGCGAATGGAGAGGTCCTGCCTACGGCTTTTGCACAAGAGCGAATGGTGCGTTTCCTCAGTCAGATCTATGCCGGAAGCAAAGGCTTGTTGAGCGTGGATATCGGCGCATCCGCCGCGGTGGTTGCGGCCGGCTTTGGACAAAAATCAACGCTGGGCGTTTACCCTCAATTTGGTCTCGGTGAGAGTTTGCCAACCTTATTGCAATACACGACGCTCGAAGATATTTTGCGCTGGTCATCGCTGGATATTTCCACCGGTGTACTGCGCGATTATATTTATCAAAAGGCTTTATATCCGGCAACTATCCCAGCCACAAAAGAAGATCAAGCGATTTCGCAGGCGGTGACTCGTCAGGCGCTTTATCTTGCGGTGCAGAATGCTAAGCGCAACTTTCCGCGCTCGGTGCGCGCGCAGCGTCCCGGGCTGCTACCAAGTTTCGAGCCGATCTTGGCAAGCGGCGGCGCGTTGGAGGATGCGCCGACTGCAGGACAAAGTCTTTTGCTTCTGCTGGATGCAATCCAGCCCACGGGTTTGACGACGATCATCCTCGATAAAAATCAATTGCTTCCGCTGCTTGGCGCGGCTGCGGCACGCAGTAGTATTTTGCCCGTGCAGATTTTGGAATCGGGCGCGTTCCAAAGTTTGGGTACTGTTGTTTCTATAGCGGCTTCGGCTAGTTATGGTTCACTGGTGGCGCGCGCCAAATTAACCTATGAAGATGGTCATGAAGCGCAAGCCGAAATTAAATATGGCAGTTTGGAGTTATTTCCGCTGGCGAATAATCAATCGGCGAAATTGACTCTGCAGCCCTCGCGCGGCGCGGACGTTGGTTTTGGATCAGGACGAAGCGGCGCGGTACGCGTCAGCGGAGGCGCGATGGGAGTCGTCATTGATGGACGCGGTCGTCCGTTAGTTCTGCCTGATGATACGGTGAGACGGCGCGAGTTGGTTAAGAAATGGCTATGGACGGTCGGAGGCTGATAAGATGCTAGCTCCTGTTCATCATATTTTGCCGCTGACCACGATCTTGCGAGAACGTGTCTTGCCGATCAATGGCAAAGTGACTGCGCGGCTGAATCAAAAAGTCAGCACGGCGGATGTGGTTGCCGAGACGAGTTTCGCACGCGAACATATTTTGCTGGATGTTGGGCGCGCACTCAATCTATCGCCGAATGTAGCGGATAAATTGATTCGATGCAAAATTGGGGATCGAGTCGCAGCGGGTGGGGTTATCGCAAGCGGACAGGGCATGATGCGGAAAATTGTCAAGGCGCCGCGTGATGGCCGGGTGGTGGTGACCGGCGGAGGTCAGGTATTGATCGAGGTTGGCGAGTCGCGCATCGAATTGCGCGCCGGCATTCCCGGTAATGTTGTGGAAATTATTCCGGACCGCGGCGTTGTGATTCAAACTGCAGGCGCATTGATTCAAGGCGTGTGGGGCAACGGCCGCGTGGACACCGGCATATTAACCAATTTGGCGGAACAGCCCGATAGCGTTTTGACCGCCGGAAGGTTGGATGTGAGTTTGCGCGGCTCGGTGATCATCGCCGGCCAATGCAAAGATGCGGATACATTGCAAGCCGCGGCGGAACTTCCGGTGCGCGGTTTGATTCTGGCAAGTTTGTTTCCATCGTTGTTATCTGTGGCGCGCGAGATGCGTTATCCGATCGTCCTAATGGATGGCTTTGGTTCGATGCCGATGAATTCAGCCGCGTATCGTTTGTTGACCACCAATGCCAAACGCGAAGCGACGGTCAACGCGGAATCATTTGATCGCTATCGCGGAGGACGGCCCGAGGTGATCATTCCTCTGCCGGTTTCATCTGAACCGGCTCCGCCTCAGGAAGTTGTGACGTTTGCAACGGGGCTGATCGTGCGATTGCGCCGTCCGCCCGCGGCTGGCATGATCGGCACGCTCATAACTTTGCGTCCCGGCTTGAGCACATTGCCGAGCGGTTTACGCGCGCTGGCCGCAGATATCAAACTTGAGAACGGCGAGCAAGTGCTTGTCCCTCTGATAAATTTGGAAGTTGTGGGATAATAGGCATCACATCACGCGAGGAGAAAATACTATGTATGAAGGCGACCAAAATAACCCGGAAGTTCAACCGCCGGAAGAATCCAGCAACCGCACGTTTCTGATCGCGGCGGGCGTATTGGCGGGAGTTGTCCTGCTTTCCCTTGCCTGCTTGGCAGGAGTTTATTTTTTGGGAATCGTGCCGAACCGCAGCAGCGCGAGTCAACAAGCCGCGGCACAAGCCACACAGAATGCACAAGTACAACAAGCCTTGACGGCCACCGCGAGCGCGGCGAATGCCGCCGCGGCTCTTGCAACTGCGACCCCGGCGCCAACGGATACACCGGTATTAGCTGAGGTAACGAATACGGAAATACCCGCGGTCACGGATACGATTGATCCGGTAACCGCGACTGTCGGCGCGGCTTTGACCCAAGCTGCAATTGCCCAGCTGACCGTTGTGCCGACCTCGACGGCTCTGCCAAAGACCGGTATCGGCGATGAATTCGGCGCGCCGGGCTTGGTGATTATGGGCATGGTGTTGGTCGCGGTGATCTTCCTCGCACGCCGCTTGCGCGCCGCACCGACAAAATAAATTTCGACTCGTATAATTAAATTTAAATGGGACGGCATTTGCTGTCCCATTTTTGTTATAAAGTAACTTTTTAGTATTTGTATTAAATCGACTCGACATGATCATATAAGTCTGGGAAATGATTTTGCCTTAATCTAAATTTAGTCTCCTTGTTCAATTAATTTAATTGACCTATTTAGTTGTAAGAGCAAGATAGCCTGTATTCCTTTTGGGGTAAGATAAAAGCTATTATTGATTTTGGTCAGGAATTGCAAATCGCACGTGTAATTTGAGAAAATATAGGTTGCGGTTTCCCGAGATCTCTTCGTCTTCCATGTTGATTCTTTCCCAACCGACTTGACAAAAAAATCTCGTGCATCGTTGAATTTAACCGGATAGCTACTTTTTGATAGAATGAAAACCGTCTCTATGAAGCTCAAAATTGTGTACGTGAAGGAAGAATAAAACGGGCTTTCAACCATGAATTTTGAAAGTAGATCTACTTGTTTTTCAGTAAGATTATTATCATTAAGTTCTGATGTTAATTCTGTAAATGAATTTCCTAGCTCGGTTAGGAAAAAATGTTCTTTTGCCTTTTGCATTAGACCTAATTGCTCGCTTACAGAAAAGCGATTTCTGATTGTTTTTTGAGATTTTCCTTGTGCTTGAGCAATCTCGGTAATGTTTTTTCCTTTTCCTAGTAAATTTAGAGTTGAAACTAAGAGTCCCAACCTAACAACACCAAAATCAGCCGATTGAATTTTGATAAAGGCGGAACGTTCTCGGAAATTCTCAAAAAACTTTTCCAGAACATTCTCAGGATGATATATTTTTACGTCAATGTTTTCAACAGCGCAAACTTGTATGTCTGTTTGGTTAGCATTAGTAACCAGAATTATTTTCTTTATAGTGCCCGCAATTAATTTTTGTTGTTTTTGTAATTGCATCAAGTCGGCATGGTATCCATTTATTTGATCGATAATTAGATTGTAAAATGGAACCGCCTTAAGTTCTAGCAACCACAATTCGCTCTCATATAAGCATAATAAATCAAGTTTTCCTGAATTTAGAATTTTCTGGCGAGCGATAATACTTAAATTGACTGGGTTGCAACCGAGCAGATCAGCTAGAATTGCTTTGTCAGTATAAAGAATATCTTCTATTGTTTTTTCTGCAATTGAAAGTTGCATAATTTCACTCAGGGATATAGGGGTAGAAGTTTTGTTCTTTAGTTATTGCGTAATATTCAACGAGCCAATATCGGATTTTTTCTCGAACATCAGCAATCATCTCAATGTTCCAATCAACCTGCTTGGCTGATGGGTTTAATTCGCTAAATAGTTGAAATATTTTGGTATCAACAAAATCTTGTCTTTCTAGCTTTTTGTTCGTTAAGCTTCTCGGGCTAGATTTGATTAAAGCACTAGCTGAACTCTCTTTTCGTTGTCGAGCAATCTTCTTTTTGCCTTGAGATTTACGTGTAGTTGTTTTCTTATTTTTAAGCATTTTCATAGTATAGCATCCATTTGAACTTACACTACGCTCTCCGCGACTTTCTTTCCATAACCCATCAAGGCTTTGACCATTTCCAATGTTCTGCCTTCTGCGTACACGCGTAACACCGGTTCTGTTCCCGATGGACGAATCAACAACCATGAATCATCCGCCATAATATATTTCACGCCGTCGCGCTGACTGATCTCATCCACTTTCTGATTGCCAATTTCATTTGGCGCTTGTTTGGTTAAGAATTCAGTCATCTCTTGCTTCGCAACTGGACGACTCAAGCGCAAATCCACGCGCTCGTAAAAAGCGGGACCAACTTCGGCAACCAATTCTTCAATCAAATCAACCAGCGGTTTCTTCCAAGCCGCGATCATTTCAACTAACAACAATCCCATAATCGGTCCGTCGCCTTCGGGGATGTGTCCCTTGAACGAAATGCCGCCGGATTCTTCGCCGCCGATCAACACATCTTCCTGCATCATATAATCCGCGATGTGATTGAATCCAACGGGAGTTTCATAAAGTTTCAATCCATATTTCTTTGCAAGACGGTCAATCATGCGCGTCGTGGAAACTGTCCGCACGACCGCGCCTGATAGTCCGCGTTTCTCGACCAGATATTTCAGTGACAATGCAAATATTTTATGCGGATCAACGAACGTGCCGCGTTCATCCATCGCGCCGATTCGGTCCGCGTCGCCATCGGTGACGAGACCAAAGTTGCCCATCCCGGAACTGACCGCTGACGAAAGCGCACCGAGATTCTTCGCAATTGGTTCGGGATGGATTCCGCCAAAACCTGGATTCATCTCGGAACGAATCTCAGCGATGTCGCAACCGGTTCCCTGCAAAAAAGCTTTGATCACGCCGCGTCCCGCGCCGTACATTGAATCAACCACGAAGCGCTGAGGATTCTCGGCGATGATGTCGGTGTTGATGAGCTTATTCAGATGTTCGAAGTATGCGGGCAATGGATTGAACTTTTGGATCAATCCCATCTCGCGCGCTTTTTGAAAATCCATCAAGTTAGGCCCACGCGCTCGTTCTTCATTATCGTTGATATAAACTTCCACACGTCGACATTGTTCCGGCAAAGCGGATCCGCCATACGATGCTTTGAGTTTGACTCCGTTATAGCGCGGCGCATTGTGCGAAGCCGTGATCATTACACCGGCAATCGCGTTTTGATGTTTGACCGCAAAAGAAATCGCCGGTGTCGGCGCATCGGATTGAGAAAGCAGGACGGTGAATCCGTTGGCGGCGAGCACGCGCGCGACTTCGCCCGCGAATCGATCCGATAAAAAGCGCGTATCGAATCCGACCACGATTCTTTTCGGATCCGGTTTTGGGCCGCCGCTATCAGGCTTATCCCAACCCTCCGAAGCGACTGCGTCCGCAATGGCTTGCGCTACGATGCGAAGATTATCGAATGTGAAACTATCTGAAATGACGGCGCGCCAGCCGTCGGTGCCAAAATGAATGGGCATTCAAAACTCCTCTAATTGCCCCACCCATCTCTTTTGATTTGGGGTGGGCTATGGTGTTGATGTAGATGTTAAGATTGGTGTATCTGTTTCTGCAGGTGTTAGCGTTAATGCTGGTGTGGAGGTTGGATTCCAAATGGGGACCGGTGTGGCAATATCTAACACAGATTGCAAAATCCAGCCATCATAGCGTTGGTTATCTCTGATTGCGATCACGTGCGCCCACACTACGCCGCTCACATCCCGCGTATCCGGCTGGACTTCCACGATTCCGCCATTATCGATCTCAAGAATAAAAGTTCCATTTGGTTCTTTCCGAAGGTTTGCTCCGTTGGCTTGGGTCGCATCAATGCGCGCATATACCGGAGTCGGTTCGATGGTGAGCGTGATGGTCGCCGTATCTGATGGAGGCAAAGTCACCGCGAGTGTCAGCGGAACTGGCGTGATCGTCGGCGTATTTGTATTGCTCATTGGAGTGACTGTTTCGATGACTGGCGTGGGCGACGATTCGGGGGATGCTTCCGGCGAAGACGTCGCGTTCGAAACGATAGGCAGATTCAAAGTCGCAGTAGGAAGCGCAGGGATCGAAGTCGGCGGAATAGATTGAGTTATCGAAGGAAATTTCAGTTTGCCGCCGGTCATTAAGAAAACAAGGACCACCGCGAAGACCAGTAAACTGCCCGCGCTCAAAACAAAACCATTCAAGCTCGTCGGCAAAAAGCGCAGAGCAATCAAAGTGAGAATACCGAATAAACCCGCCCACGCAAAATTAACCAGAAAGACCAACACGCCATTGGGCCAAATGCCGACGACGCCACTACCCAAGCCAAATCCGCCCGCGCTGAGCGGAAGGAAAAATTCATAAGCTAGCATGATGCTTGGCAGATAAGGTTTATCTTCCGAACGCACAAATGAAATTGTTAAGATAATCGCCGCGATGGCAAGCACGATCAGATCGAGCCACCATAAGTGGCTATGAAGAAACGCTTCGTTCAGTGTGCGCGGTAGAAAGGCACGCACAGCGAATCCTGCAAGTAAGCCGCCGAAGAAAATCAGCACGGAACTGATCAGCAAAGCCGCGAGTGTTTCAAAGAAGAAGCGCGTCGAGCCGGTGAGCGCGGAAAGCAGGAGACCAATCCACGGCGTCAGCAGAGGCGCAAGCAAAATCCCGAAGATGAGCACGGCTTGCGAATCAAAAAAATAGCCGAGGCCGAGAATCGCTCCGCACAAAATAGCGAAGACAAATAATTCATATGATGGATAAGCGCGGCGCGCCAAGGAATGCAGAAGCGCGGCACGTTCTTCCGCATCGTGCGGGACCACAAGCTGGCCGCGCCGGCGACGGCGGGCGCGCGGCGGGACAACTGGTTCGGGAGGCAGAGGAGATTCGTCTATAGTCATTTGCGTAGCTGTTACTTGCGGAGTGTGGCGACAATTCGAAGCGGTTTATCGAGCAGGTCGAATGCGACAAAAATATTTGGAACAACAATGTCGGCAGAGAGAAGCGTTTCGGCCGCCGCGCCTTCCTGCGACATGACACAAATACCGAGCGCAGCTTCTTTTAACATTGCGGCGTCGTTTGCACCTTGGCCAATCGCAATTACTTTTTCTGATCCCAGTTTTTTTACATATTCGCGTTTTTGTTCCTGCTCATTGCCGCCTATGAGTCGCGTTGCGGTCAGGTTGAGTTGCTGATTAATCATGGCTTGCTTACCGTGCGTATCGGCGGTCAACAAGTGAATTGTGATCCGGTCGCGAACGGATGCGATTCGTTTTGCGAGTCCATCGATCAAAACGCCGTCTATTGCCAGCGTGCCGTTGACGTCACTGACGAGATGTTCCAACTGCAAGATGCCGCGCCCGGGAATGTTGATCTCGATCATCATACCAATTATACCTGCATTGACATGCGTTTTTCTTTGAGGTATTATTCCGCCCGTTGGCCCACTAGCTCAATGGCAGAGCAGTTGCCTCTTAAGCAATTGGTTCAGGGTTCAAGTCCCTGGTGGGTCACCTAATATTGGGGAATAGTGCAAATAAAATATTCCAAATATCATGCAAACAGCGCCTCTGTCTTCAGAGGCGCTGTTTATGACCACAACTTAAAATTCTTTTGAGAGAATCAAGTCTGAAAGCAAAACCGCCTTTACTAGTTGGCGGTTTGTGCCCCCATGGAGATTCGAACTCCAGTTTTAACCTTGAAAGGGTTGCGTCCTGGGCCTCTAGACGATGGGGGCTTGGTGCTCGGTATTTGGAGGCGTGAGACCGCCAATATCAAAGCGGGCGGGATTGTATCATCGCCTCGCACGCGGGTCAAGCAATTGACTTTAGCTTTCGGGCTTTGCGCGCTGATTGAGCATTGCGATCAGGTCGATCTGTTTGCGGTTGATCAACATCCCCGCGCTTTCCACACGCAGATTCGGAAGCAGGATGGCGGTCAGCGTGGCATTGAACATGGGAATAAAGTCCCGCGTGCCTTCCGACATCAGCGTGGCGAAATCGAATCGTCCCGGCAATTCGAGTGTGCCTTCAATTTCAAACACCTGCGTAGTGATGCGCGCCGGATACTCAACGATGCTTGCATATCCGCCGCGTACCAACGCTTGCGGACCGAGGTCTTCGCGGCGCGCCATGCACACGGCAAACACATGCGTCTTCATCATACGTACCAACTCAAAATGGTCCACCAGCTTGGTGGGCATATGCAGACGCGCCAAGCGCGCGTCATGGACTTCCATCGCGGAATGCGTACTGTCGTTCAACATGCCCATCGTGCCGGTATTGGTGACCATGATCTTGCCCACCACGCGATAACCGGATGTCAGGATATCGGCAGGCAGAAAACGATATGTGCGCGGAGAAGTGTCCATTGCCATGATTTGGATTCCTCGTCAGATTAAGATTCAGCCGGTGGACGCGAAGCCGGTCTCGGTCGGGTTCGATGCGAGATGCGTTGTTTACTCGTCGGCTTGCCCGCATCCGGATTCAAAAGCATGGTCAGCCACGAGATGGATTTTTCGTCATACTCGCGATGACCGCAAACATCACAGATCCAAGCCGGAAAATTTTGAACCGTGATCAATTCTTCACCGAGCCACGTGAAGTATGTGATGAAACGCAGACGCATCATGCCTGCGGAACATTCACGACACGGAAGGGGTTCGGGATTTGTTTCATCGCTCATTTCAACCTCTAAGGCGCGGGAACTTCGATTTTGACATGGTCTACCATTGCCCATTCGGGCGGAGGCCAGTAGATCAATAAGGATTTTCCAACCACATTTTGAATCGGCAAGAAACCCCAAACGTGCGAGTCGGAAGAATCGTTACGGTTATCTCCCAGCACAAATAAATCTCCAACGGGCACGGTCCATTCACCGAAATAAAGCGGAGCGGCGGCGATATAAGGCTCGTTCAGCGTTTGACCGTTGACCATCACTTTATTATTTTCGATCACAATATGATCGCCCGGTAAGCCGATGACGCGCTTGATCAAGTCAAGGTCTTTTTCGGTGGTGGATTGAAAGACAATGATATCGCCGCGCGTCGGTGAGCCGATATGATATGCCAGTTTATTGACCAATACAAATTCGCCGTCATGCAGGGTCGGCAACATGCTAAAGCCGTCGACGCGCACGCGCGCGGAGAGCGCATTGATAATCAAAAATAAAACGACAGCCAGCCCAACCGTTTCGAGCAGGTCGAGCAGGAAATGTTTCCAATCCGTTTTTTCCTGTTCAGGAGTTTGCGGCTCGGTCTGGTTTTCAAGTGGTACAGTTTCCAATAAGCCTCCGGGAATGCTTTATTATACCTGACCCCACACGAAATACGTCGGCACATTCAGCACACGCGTTCTGTGTATCCGCGCTTCTTCGTCCAGTTTTTTCAGGCGCGCGATTTCCTTTTCCGGAACAGACTCAGCTAAATCAGATTCAATCACATCCCATTCATTTTGCCATTCTTCCAAAGAGAGCGCAGCCTTCTCCCGGCTTTGAATGGCTCCCGTTTCGATGATTTTGATTCCGGCCCGAAAGAATAAATCTGCCAGCCGCGCACCGAGGCTGATATCCGCGCCTTGGCGTTGGAGCGATTCATTTTGGAGTTTTCCCAATGCTGATAATTCTTCCGGCTGATCGGTGCGAGCCGTGTAATCCGGTTCTGCAAGCGCGAGAACATAACCGTTTGATAAAGTAACGCGTTTCATTTCAGTTAGCGCTCGAAGCGGATATTTCACCCACAACAAAAAGAAGTGACAATATGTAATATCAAAGGATTGATTTGAATAGGGAAGCGTTAGTGCGTCGCCGCGCATTAAGAAAGTTGTTGGGGCGTGAAGATGAGCTTCGTTCAACGCGGACGAATCGAGGTCAATGCCGTGACACTTGCACCGCACTGCGTTTGGTGCAGTGCAGGTGAGCGAAGCTGAAGTTTTTAGCATGGAAAGAATCGCACCGGTTCCGCATCCAACTTCAAGGACGCGGCGCGCTTGCGACAAATTAGTTTTATCGAAGAGATAATCTCGAAGATCAGATGTCCACGCGGCTTGTTGAAGGTAACGATGATGCCAGTTTATTTTTCTCAATTCAATATGAAGCCTGCTGTTTATCGGCTGCAAGACAGATGAGCATTTTGTTATTTTATTGTTTCTAATTTGAATACCGGATACTTCGACGTTATTTTTTCAAACTCGGAAATTGGCGCATCTTTGCTTACTGGTATATGCGGCCGTGCTCCCGGCGCAATTTTTAAATATGCCTTTAAGATCGGTGCTCTCTTGCTGACATTCACTTCTTTCAATAACACCTGCTCGTTAATTCCATGTCGAAGTGTTGCAATGTCGCCCGCGGCTTTTACATTTCGTATCCAATTAACATTCTCCCCTAACATAGAAACCAAATATCTCTCTCCGCTCATAACGATCATCACGAGCGGAAAACTGATCAGTTTTCCTGATCGTCTTCCGGCAACTTCTAAAGTAACAGAGTAGTTTGGCAATATTCCTAATAAGTTAAATAGTGCTCCGCCTTTATTTAGTATTTTCGCTAATTTATTTGGATGACCACCACGATACATCCATCTCATTAAGGAAGTAGAAATGTCCAATGCCATCATTCATCCTATTTCTTGTAAATCTTTTCCCATGAATCACGCAGAAGATTTCCAAGAACTTGATCAGCCATACCTTGCGCGGGCAAAACATCGCCATCCGGTTCGACATACAGCCATGTTTTTCCGGCTCCATCTGCAATATTATCTTCCGCGGTTTCCAATGCAACCGGATGATTGGCTGAATATGGCACCGGCAAATCATGCTTAAGAGTCAAGCCGAGATTGGCGGCTTTATTTTGTAAATCAGAAACAGGCAATTGAGAATCGGCGAAAGTTAATGAAAGCGATTTTACTCCGAGCGAGGCAAGCCGTTCAAGTATTTGCATCGCATTCGACGCATTATCTTTTGATATGGTTAAATGCACAGTCACAAAAACATCTTCGGCAATGACAGTCTCGAGCGCTTTCCATGAATCATTATTATCGGGTTGAAGCAGGAATAGAATGTGATCGAGTCCGGTCTTGAGCAACAGTTCAAGATAATTTTTATCAGCAAGCTTCAAGCCATCAGTCAGCAATCCGCAAACCTGACCATTCTTCTCGGCGCGTGCGATGAGATCAACCAAATCGTCACGCAGAGTCGCTTCGCCGCCGGTAAATGTCACGTGAGGGATTCCGAATTGCCAGGCTTTATCGAGGATAGAAATCCATTCATCGGTGGCTAATTCGCGGTTCACGCGTTTGGTCGGAGCATAATCGGCTTGAGTTTTATCGGGCAGGCGATAGGTCAGCGCGCAGTCGAGTCGAAGCGGGGCGCTGAGATTAACCGAATGAGGTGAGACGCGCTCAAAGTCGAGGTAGGATTCGGGATCTAAATCGGTAGCAGTCATCAGCCTTTGAATCCGCGCCGAGAAATCATTGTAATCCTCCAGTGCCGTCTTTCGATTGATGCGATAACGCGAGGCGATCTCTTTGGCAGCGGCATCCGGCGCCGTGCCTTTGATGAAGTGATACGCACACTCTGCCGCGGTGGGATTGAGATGCAGAACGGTGGCGGCATTGACGACGAGCACGCCGGAACCATCCGGCTGAAGCCGCAAATGAATCCGATACGGCGTTTGCTCTTCAGGCGCGGATTGCTTGGTATACATACCGGATTGAACCGGCCGGACTTTCGTAAAGAATTTTTTCATGGCGCTCTCCATTATAGTTTTTACGAGCGAATAAAATGCGGCATCTCGAATGGAATCTCAAGCGAGAGTTCCACAAAGCCTGCATATTTTCCATCTTTGAACCACGGCGATTGAAAGATCATTTTCTTGATGCCGTTCTTTTCGATGGTGTAAACATTTTTCTCTTTTGCCGCCAACAATCTTTCGGTCTTCGTGCGCGCTGGTTCAGGATGGCAATCAAGCATGTTCTTTCCAATCAAAGCATAACCGCCATCCTTCTCGAATGTCTTCGCAGCTTTATCGTTCATTTCGAGAAGGATACCATCCGCGTCGCACACGGTTACTGCGGCAGGAAATTCTTTGATCCACTCATATTCGCTCATGCTAATACCTCCAACGGGATCAATTCTTTACGATGATCTTCAAATTGAAGCGGGCATCCTCCGCCGCATTCAGCGACGACCGGACAAGTCTCACATTTGGCTGGAAGATTTTTCCGCTCCCGCAACTGCACCGATAGCGGATGATTCCAAATCGAGTCCCATGAATCGGTTAACATATTTCCAAGCGGATGATAAAACGATTGGCACGGTAAAACATTTCCGTTCGATTCGATGCACATGCTGTACAGTGCGGCGGTGCATCCCTTGACCCCGAGATTGTTCGCGGTTGGATCGAATTCGCAATACTGAGTCGGCGTGTACCAAATGAGTTTTTGTCCGCGCTCAGAGGTTTTACGCGTCGCGATATCCAGGATGGGTTGCAGTTCATTTTCTTTAAGACCAGTACCAACCGTCAGGGCATGACCTGAATAGATCAGTGCGTTCAGCCCAATTGTTGGCACGCCGAGGTCCGCAAGGAAATCCAGCGTATCAGGAATCTTATGGATGTTGGTCTTCAGCATCGTGGTGTTTGTCATCACATAAAGTTTGGAATTCAGCACATTCTTTAAACCGTGAATAGTTTGTTTGAACGCGCCTTTAGCTTGCATCATTTGATCGTGGATTTGCTCATCGCAAGATTCAACAGTAATTTGGACATGATCGAGACCCGCATCAATCAATTGTTGCAAATATTTTTCGTTAGCCAAACGACGGGCATTGGTGTTGAGGCCAGTGATCTGTCCATTGGTTTCGGCGTGATGAATCAATTCAGGTAAATCATTGCGAAGCGTGGCTTCGCCGCCGGTGAAGATGATGTGCGGCACGCCCAGTTCCCAGAGCTGATCAAGAATCTTGAACCATTGCTCCGTCGTCAGTTCGGGGAAGTTGCGTTCGCGCGCATTATAGCAATGTGCACAATCGTTGTTGCAACGATATGTGACTGCCAAATCCATCCGATATGGCGCGGACGGACGCGCGCTGAACGGCATATTGACTTCCAATTCAAGATCATGAATAGGACACGCGCCATCAGGGCGAACCAATTCTGAAAGTTGTTGTCGGAATGTTAAAAGATCGTCACGCGCTTGGGACGCATTCACGCGATATTTCTTTTGAACGGCTTTGATTGCATTTTTTTCCTCAACGTTTTCAAGAACCAGATAAGCCATCAACGCTGCGGTGGGATTCAAATGCATGATGCTGTTGGCATTGACAATCAATGTGCCAGTTCCATCATTGTCGAGACGCAAATGAGCGCGGCTCTTTTCATTCTCGCTATTGAAGCGATAGTGATAGAGTCCCGGCTGAGGAGATAACGATGAATTAGGCTTGAACATTTCCGAAAGTTTCATACCGATAACCCATTGGCGTATTTTTTATCTGCCACCGCCCGCGCAAGCACAAGCACATCCGGCGCACGCGCAAGCACAAGCGCAACCGCCATGACCCCCACCACCGCGATAACTTGTGGTCGCGGGCGGAGGCGGAGGATTGGTTACTTTGCTCACACCACTTGTAAAGGTATTCAAATTGCCGATCACCTTCGAGGAAAAAGTCTGCACGCCGCCCACCATCGAGGCCGCAAATGTTGCGCCGGGCAATGATGCAGATCGCCCGCCGCCAGTTGGAAGAGAGGCTGGCGCGGCGCCGGTCATCGCCGGTGCGGAACGATACATTGGGTCATAGCCTCCCCACCAGATTGGTAGGAAGATCGGGCCGGTGAAGACGCGCTGTGAGCGCTGATCATAATTGCGGTCGAGCATGGTCCATTCCAAGTTTTGATCAATGGCTTGGCTTTTGACTTCAGGCGTTTGCGCGGTTTCGACTTGCTGCCAAGCTTGCTCCATGATGCTCTTGTAATAATCCTGTGTTTCTTTACGGCTGAAACCCTTCATCTTTTCAGAGACAGATTTGACCAAAGCCACCATCGTGCCTTGCAGTTCTGCTTGACGCGCTTGAGGAGAATCCAACTTGAACGCTTTTAAGAAATTCAATTCGTAATCGTATAAAGTAACATTGGCAGGCGCGTCGTTCACTTGGATTTTGAGCGGGTCGCGCGTGACAACTTGTGCCGCGCCTTTTTTGATCACGCCAAATAGAATCATCGTCAGCACTTTATCGAGCGGTTCATCCATCAGGATGCCAGCCTCCACGGCGGTCAGCCCGCGTTTGATGCCATGACCTTCGATGCCGACGCGCGGCGGGATATATTGCAGTTTGCGGCGTTGTCCCTGAATGGCGCTGAGAATGGGTAAGCCGATAAACAGGAACGCAAAAAAGCATAAACAAGAAATAGTCGGGAGGTCGCTGATCAGACCGGAGAAATCAATATTGAAAGCGGGCGCTACCACAATTGCATCAGACGGCACATAGCTTTTTGGGAAGGATGCACCAAATGTATATTGCGATGAAGCGTTCGCGGTTGCAGATTCCCAAGTGTAAGTGACGCGACTCTGGCTATCCAGTGCGGCCTGCGGCTGGGACGGGAAATCGGAAGGCGCAGTATGCCAACGTCCTTCTGTGGTTTTGACACCGGGCGGCAAATGGAATGCCACCGTCATATCGGTATTGCCACTGACATATTGTGAACTGAAATAAGTCGGGGCAAAGTCGCCGCTGGCATAGGTGTTGTCGCTGGTATCGGGATAAAGCACGCCCGTGATACTGCCAACCTCCACATGCACGGATCCGCTTGCACCGGGTTGGATCGTTTGCGATCCCATCACGACTGAAAAGCCTGAACCTGTTCCTTGATAGTCGCTTTGCGAAACATCCACGCTTTGTCCGCCGACATCTGCGGTGACGGTGCCCATGTCGAAGTTGTTGTTGGGCATGCCAACATCAACGAAGTCAATTGGATGTGCGTCAGGTTGGTTAACAAAGTTGAATACCAAATCAAGCGACTCTGTTCCATCGGAGTTCCAATAGACATTTACAGATTCTTTTGGCACGCTGAAGAGATAGGATGAAGAAGATTGTGCCGCCGCATTGGTCGCGCTTGCGATGAGCAGGAGAAAAGCGATCAGGAGAGCCAGACGCTGTTTCATAAAGCCTCCAACGTTCTAATAATTTACCACTTGGGTTCTTCGGTCAGTTGATAAGTCGTTCCGCAATACGGACATTCAACCATCGGTGCGCCAGCAACCATTTTGATGTTCTCAGGTTTGAGAGCGCCACCGCAATTTTTGCATTTCATCGCTTCGATTTGGGTCTGACCGGGCAGGTCGATTTTAAGCACTGTTTCGCTTCCCGCGGAACCTGTAGCCGATTTGCGCGATGCAAACCAGATTAATCCAAAGCCAATCAAAACGCTGACAACGCCTATGACAATCCAATTAAAACCTCCGCCGCCATTTCCGCCCGAGCCCCACATGAAGAGTACGCCGAAGAAGATGAAAATAGCTGCTGCAATGTATGCAATAATTTTCATTGGAATCTCCTAAGTTGATATACGGAAAGTTTAGCATCTTCGTCTCACATGCACAACTGACTTTTATCCTGATATTTCGTCCATGTTTATCCGATTCTTGGAAGAAGTTGTTTGGCTGTATACTTGAGAAAAGATTAACCGCGGAGAGCGCAAAGAAAAACTTTTAAATCTTGTCGACCTTGGCGTGCTAAGTCCTGTGTTCTCTCAGGACCGCGGTTCAAAAAGTGGTGATGATATGACTCTCCAAGATCAATATAAAAAATGGCAAGAGAATACGCTCAAGAAGTCGCTGGATAAATTTAAGGAGCGTAAGCAACGATTTGAAACGTCATCGGGGATTGAATTGCCACGTATTGGACTTCCGCCTGAAGCGGATTCCGATTATGAAGCGAAGTTAAACTTCCCCGGCGAATACCCGTTCACGCGCGGAGTTCAGCCGACGATGTATCGTTCGCGCTTTTGGACAATGCGGCAGTATGCGGGTTTCTCGACCGCAGAAGAATCCAATAAGCGTTATCGCTATTTATTGAATCAAGGTCAGACCGGATTGAGCGTCGCATTCGATTTGCCGACGCAAATCGGCTACGACGCGGATGACGCGATGGCGCTCGGTGAAGTGGGTAAGGTCGGCGTTTCGATTTCGTCGGTGGAAGATATGGCGCGGCTCTTCGATCAAATCCCGCTCGATAAAGTTTCGACTTCGATGACGATCAATGCGCCTGCTGGAATTTTATTGGCGATGTATATCGCGGTGGCGAAGCGGCAGGGCGTGGAGATGAAGACTCTGCGCGGCACGATTCAAAATGACATCTTGAAAGAATATGTGGCGCGCGGCACGTATATCTTTCCGCCTGCGCCCTCGATGCGACTTATCACAGACATCTTTTCGTTCTGCATGCGCGAAGTTCCCAATTGGAACACGATCTCGGTTTCGGGTTATCATATCCGCGAAGCCGGTTCGACGGCGGTGCAGGAAGTGGCGTTCACGCTGGCGAATGGAATCGCTTACGTGGATGCCGCTCTCAGGTCCGGGCTGAGCGTGGACGAGTTCGCTCCGCAAATATCATTCTTCTTCAACGCGCATAATAATTTATTGGAAGAAATTGCCAAGTTCCGCGCCGCACGCCGACTGTGGGCAAAGATCATGCGCGACCGCTTCAAGGCGCAGAAGCCGGCGTCATTGCAATTGCGCTTCCACACGCAGACCGCCGGTTCGACGCTGACCGCGCAGCAGCCGGAGAATAACGTGGTGCGTGTGACACTGCAAGCGTTATCGGCAGTGCTGGGCGGGACGCAATCGCTGCATACCAATTCGATGGATGAAGCGTTGTGGTTGCCGACGGAAAAATCGGTGCGGGTTGCGCTACGCACACAACAGATCATCGCCTATGAATCGGGCGTGGCGGATTCGGTGGACCCGCTGGCAGGTTCGTATTTGATCGAATATCTCACCGATCAAATCGAGCAGGGCGCGACCGAATACATCTTCAAGATTGACGAGATGGGCGGCGCATTGAACGCCATCGAACGCGGCTACATGCAGAATGAAATCCAGGATGCGGCATATCAAGCGCAAATGGCGATTGAGAAGAAAGAACAGATCGTGGTCGGCGTCAATCAATTCCAAAGCGAGGAAAAAATCACGCTTGAAAAATTGAGAATTGATCCCGCCATCGAGAAGGCCGCGCATGAACGACTTGCGACCTTTCGATCCAAGCGTGATAACGCGAAGGTCGCCGAACTGCGGACGCGGCTGGAGCACGCGGCAAAGACAAATGAGAATATGATGCCGCTGTTTATTGAAAGTGTGGAGAACAACCTAACGCTCGGCGAGATTTGCAATACGCTGCGTGGCGTATGGGGTGAGTATGTGGCGGAAGGGTTTTAGGAAAAAGAAGGCGAGTATTGCACCCTTATAGAAAACCTAGTATAGTCGAAGAAAGTTTTGATTGATTTGTGATATTTTGTGAGGGATTATGGCAGCAGAAATAATTGTCTTTGAAATTGGTGCAATAATTGCAAAAGCAATTCTTAAGGCTTGGCTAAAACCAAGTGATGTAGTTGTTGATACTGGTTCAGATATTATAGATTTGCTGAAAAGCAAATCTAACGATATGTTTGCTGCTAGGAATGGCGCACGCCAATTTGAATCTATAGGCGACAAGATAGCTCAGAGTCTAATGCCTATTTTTCAGGCTGAAACAGATTTGGATGATGCTGGCAGAACATCTGTTGCATTAGCAGTTGCGGAAACAATAAAAGAATCTAATATAACATCATCATTGCTCGCTTCCCTCAATCTTGAACCAGCTGAATTAACTAAATTCTTGCTTGTGTCTGATTCTGAAAAAACGCGAGATTTTTCACAGACAGAAACAAATTTGTATTATAGAATTATTCAAGAAACAAGTCGTTATATTATTGATATCTCGTCTCAGTTGCCATCATTTACTGAGAGCACATTTTCCGAGGTATTAAAAAGAGAAGATTATCTAGTTAAAACTGTTAACAGGATTCTTGAAGAAGTACAACGAATAAGGGATGCGGGACAACAATTAGACCAGAATGTTGCTGTATTTGAAGCAGATTACAGAAGTAGTGTTGTTAGAAATCTGGATAAATTGGAACTTTTTGGCATTGATGTGTCAAGTGCTAGTCGTCGTCATCGTCTTAGTGTTGCTTACGTGAAGTTGTCAGTTATGCATCACTTGAATTTACAAGAATCAGAACCAGAAAAAATCACATACTCTATTGACCAGGCTTTATCAAAATCGAAATTGTTGTTTGTGTTAGGTGATGCTGGCTCAGGAAAAACTACTTTGTTGCAATGGGTGGCAGTTCGCGCCGCTTCTTTAGATTTTCCATTAGAGCTATCGGATTGGCAAAACTGCATACCGTTTTTTATTAGATTACGCCAGTGCGTTGAAATGGGATTGCCTGCACCTGAAGATTTTCCTCGATTTGTGTCGCCTGCCATTGCGAATTTAGCGCCAAACGGATGGGCTCATGAACACTTGAAAACGGGTAAAGCTATTTTGCTTGTTGATGGAGTTGATGAGTATCCAGAAGGTAAACGTCAAGAGTTTTACGATTGGTTAGAGGACATAATTAATACTTTTCCAAATATGAGAGTGTTAATTACTTCTCGTCCTTATGCTATATCAATTGATTGGCTTAGAAGGTTAAAGTTTGACCGAGCAGAATTGCAGCCAATGAAATTGGACTCAATGAAAGAATTTGTTATACATTGGCATGATGCTGTTAAAGATGAGTTGCGCAACATTGAAGAGCAAAATGAGTTAAAGGATTTAGCTGATAATCTGTGTCTTGTGTTGGAAAAGAACATATTTATTTATAGCTTAGCAACAACCCCGTTATTGTGCGCGATGTTATGCGCCTTACATCGCGAACGGGGAAGGCAATTGCCTTATGATCGTATTGAGTTATATGAAGCTGGCTGTGAGATGTTGCTTGAACGCCGTGACATGGAGAGGCGAATCGAGTTAAAGGATTATCCAAAATTATCCTATCGACAAAAGAAAGTTATTCTTCAAGATTTGGCGTATTGGATGTTGGTGAATAATTATTCAGAAGTAGAACTTGTGAGAATCGAAGAACGAATTGGTCGCCGATTAGAAAATATGGAAGGCATTTCTAAAGATGTTGGGGGAAAAGATGTTGCTAGGCTTTTTGTCCACAGAAGTGGGTTAGTTCGAGAGCCTGCTCCAGGAAGATTTGATTTTACTCATCGCTCTTTTCAGGAGTTTTTAGCTGCTAAGGCAGCACTTGATGAGGATGATTTGGGCGTGCTTTTACAGAACGCAAATAATGACCAATGGCGTGAGGTCATTATTTTGGCAGCGGGATTAGCAAGCCAAAAAACGAGCGCAGAATTAATTGACTCACTAATTACTCGCGGTGATCAGGATACCAACCAGCGCCATAGGTTGTATTTGTTAGCTGGTGCTTGTTTGGAAACAGCAATTGAGTTGCCCCAAAATGTAAGAGCAGAGATGCAAATTCGTATGGGGCAAATTATTCCGCCAAAGAATATGGATGACGCACAGGCTCTTGCCTCGGCAGGAGAGTTGGTTCTAGCTCACTTGTCAAAGCTTAGAGCAGAATATCAGGATACTGAATCGAGTGCGGCAGCTTGTGTAAGAGCATTGGTTCTTATTAAAGGAAATGAATCACTTGAAATACTTACCAGTTATCTTCATGAGACTAGACCTGTCGTACTGGAGGAGATTTTTAATGGCTGGCAATCATTTGACAATGACGAGTATTTTGAAAAAATTATTAAACATATAGCTTCGCAAGATACCCTTAAGTTGGGACATATCTCAACTTTGAATGGTTTTGAAAAAATAGCCAATATTTCGAATTTAGAAATCGACGACTGCCATGGAATAGCAGACTTAAGCCCGTTAGCAAAAATGAATGATCTCAAGAACCTTTCTTTGAGGGGATGTAGCTTAGTCGAAAACCTCGATTTTCTGGTCGGGATGACAAGCTTAGTCTCCTTATCGCTTTGGGACTGTGATTTGGTGGATAATATCAACCAAATATCTCATTTAACTAAGTTGAGATTTTTGACGTTGAGAAATTGCAAGAAAATAATTGACCTAAAACCATTAGATAGATTGGAATTAGTGGAGCTTGATATTAGAGACTGTCCTAGAGCAACTGATTTGAGTCCTGTTCTAAGATTAAAGACTCTAAAATTTCTACAACATGGTGAATCACAAATTAGCATAGGTGCCCTTAAGGTGTTTTTGTGCCATGCTTCTGGCGACAAACCAATTGTTCGAGAATTACATCAGAAATTGACTGCTGATGGATTTGATGTATGGCTTGATGAAGTAAGATTATTACCGGGACAAGATTGGACGGAAGAAATTGAAAAAGCAGTTTCTCAATCAGATGTAATAATAATTTGTTTATCAAATCAGTCAATCAATAAACAGGGATACGTTCAAAAAGAAATAAAGTTCGCCTTAGATATAGCTCTTGAGAAGCCAGAAGATGTGATATTCATAATTCCTATTCGGTTAGATGATTGCGCCGTGCCCCAACGCTTGCAACGTGTGCAATATGCAGATTATTTTAGAGCAGGTGGTTACAATCAAATAGTACGATCATTGACATATAGAGCTGAACAATTGGGTCAAAAGAATATAATAAAAACGCAAAGTTGATTTTTCTTTTTCGAGCGATTCTATCAGAGAATCTCTAACCATAAGCTGCGGCAAGAATGGCGGAAAAATGCATCTGCTTTGGCGGTGCTTTGTAAAATATATACAAAGGTGCAAAATGAAAAACATTAACCTTTCCACTCTCTTCAAATATCTTGTCATCGCTGGGAATATGCTCTTCATTCTTTGGGTCACGTATAACGGAATGGACGAAGGATTCAGCGGCACGCTGCTAGAGATATTTCATGTTGTTGACGGGAGTATAATTTAGGCGACAAATAGGAGACCTAGCATGACTCGAACATTTACTGCTTTAATCCATAAAGAAGATGAATTGTACGTGGCGGATTGTCCTGAAGTAGGAACGGTCAGCCAAGGAAAAACAATCGAAGAAGCGGTTGCCAATCTCAAAGAAGCAACTGAACTTTATCTTGAAGAATTTCCTTCACCGGAAAGCGGTCATCCTTTATTGACCACGTTTGAAGTAGCAACGTATGCCTGATCTTCCACATCTATCCGGGCGGGAAATCATCCGCGCATTGGAACGACTCGGCTTCGTTCAAGTTCGTCAACGCGGAAGCCATGTCGTTATGAAGAAGTCAACATCAGAGGGGAATATCGGCTGCGTTGTACCTTTGCATAATGAAGTGGCACTCGGGACTCTACGCAGCATTCTCAAACAAGCGAAAGTTTTACCAGACGACTTTGTAAAAGTTGTCAAATGAAAAACATTACCCTTTCCACTTTCTTCAAATATATTGTCATCGCGGCGAATGTGCTGTTCATTCTGTGGGTCACACCCCACCCCAACCCTCCCCAAATCATTAGATTTGGGGAGGGTGCCTGAAAGGCAGGAGGGGTAAAATCACAAAATGCCGCCCAGAAGAGCAAATCCTAAAGGTTACGAACGTGCTCGTCAGTTGAGAAAAGAACTCACACCTGCCGAACAAAAACTGTGGGCGTATTTACGAAACAATAAATTGAACGGGGTGAATTTCAGAAGGCAACATGCCATTGGTAGATTCATTGTTGACTTTGTTTCGATCAAAAAGAAATTGGTAATTGAACTCGATGGAAGTCAACATCTCAAACAGGAAGAACAAGATACAGAGCGAACTCAATATTTAGAATCGCAAGGCTATAAAGTCATTCGGTTTTGGAATGATAAAGTGACGAATGATATAGACGGCGTCATCAACACAATTGATATTGCGCTTGATCAAGAATAAAGGTGAATAATGTCTGTAGCTCCCAAATCACAAATCTTAAAACTCGTCGAAATGGTTTCGTATCAGGGAGGTTCGGTGGTCAGCCGTCAGATCACCAAAGCGGATGCAGGAAATGTGACTCTCTTCGCATTCGATGAAGGACAGGAATTAAGCGAGCATACTGCGCCGTACGATGCACTGCTTCATTTGCTCGAAGGGCAGGCGGAGATTCACATATCGGGTCAGCCTTATGAGTTGGGTGCGGGCGAAGCTATCATCCTGCCTGCCAATGCGCCGCATGCCGTCAAAGCCAAAACAAAATTCAAGATGCTGTTGACCATGATCCGCGCTTGAGCAATCTGCGCGATTGAGATCGCGTGAAGAGCGGATAAGCAGATCAATGTCCAGCCGCGATAAATCCTTCAAGGGCGCTGTAGATCAAAAGCAGTCCCAGTGAAATATTGATGACCTTGCTGTATCTCGAAAAGATGGTTCGGAACACGACGCCGAATGTCGCCCAACTGGATGTGGCGATAAATCCCACGATAGCCAGAATGAACGAATAAAGAGTTAGGGTCGGGAGGTCCCGATGAAAGGGGATAATGAAGTTGGAGAACACCGTGATCCCGTATAAGATCAATTTTAGATTCAGGGATTGCATAAGCATCCCCGCTTTGAAAGTGTTGAGGGGGAGTTCGATTTCGCCCTGCTCCGCGGATTTGGTTAGTGCGATGTGGATGCCCAAATAAATCATGTAGGCTGTGCCAAGCAGATTCAACCAAAACCTAGCTTTGGGCAGAAAGCTGACGAGAGCGAAATTCAAATAGGCACACAGGCTGATTACTATTACAAATCCCACGAAGACTCCTGCCAGAAACCGCAGGGTCTTTCGGTAGCCGTCGTGCAGTCCATTCGACATAGCCATCATGTTGTTTGGTCCCGGCGTAAAGGTGGTCACAACTACATAAGTAATAAATGCAAAGAAATTCATATGTCCTTATGAGATTAGAATTATATTCTATGGCGGATGGAATCGCGGGAAAATTGCAGCCCTCTTAGGCGATCGAGTTTGCACTAAACGAAAATTAAATCAATTCAATCTTCCTCGCCGCGATGAATCACCTTCTCACCGTATTTTTCTTTGAGCGCATCCACGGCTTCCTGCAATTTGCGCGACTTCTCCGAGCCCGAATCCCATAACGATAATTGACGGATCGGCGCTCCGAGTCCGCTCACACCGACGCCAATTAATCGCACCGCCTGTCCGGGCTTTCGGACGGCTCGCATTAAATCAAGCGCAACTTTACTGATCTCTTCTGCTTGGTCAGTTGGTTGTGATAATGTCATCTGCCGCGTCAACGTAGTGAAATCGGGCCAGCGAATTTTTAGTTTGATGGTTGTCCCTGCCAAATTATTTTTTCTCAATTGCCGCGCAACTTCTGCGGCTTGTTCACGCAATGTCTTTTCAAGCGACTTGTCATCACGAACATCGCGCGCAAATGTTTCTTCTTGACTGATGGATTTTGTCTCGCGTTCGGTCACGATGGGGCGGTCATCGATTCCTTTGGCATGACGCGATAACTCGCGTCCATTCTCGCCGAACAAGCGGATCAACTCGACCTCGGGCCATTTGGCGATATCGCCCATCGTGTGGATTCCTAATTCGTTCAAGCGCGCCGAAGTCTTCGGTCCCACACCCCATAACATTTCTGCGGGCAATGGAGCAAGGAACGCGGATTCTTCGCCTGCCGGGACAATCGTTAATGCGAACGGAGGCTTTCCACCTTTTGCGGCTTTCTTTCCAACTTCGGTGGCGATTTTCGCCACCAGTTTGTTCGACGCGATTCCAATCGAGCATGGCAAATTTAATTCGTCGCGGATGCCCGCTTGAAGTCGGCGCGCGAGAAGTTCGGGAGATTCGTTGATATCGGAAATATCGAGAAAAGCCTCATCAATTGAAATTTGTTCAACAAGCGGAGTCAATTTATTAAGCCGCTCCATCACTTGTTTGGAGACTTCGCCGTAGATTCGGTGCCGCGATGAAACGATGATGAGTTGCGGGCAAAGCCGCAAGGCGCGTATCATCGGCATGGCGGACCTGATGCCCAACATGCGCGCCGCATAGGAGCATGAAGCGACCACGCCGCGCTCATCCGGTTTGCCGCCGACCGCGAAAGCTTTGCCGCGCAGGGACGGATCGCGGGTCTCTTCGACGGCGCAAAAGAAGGCGTCCAGATCAAGATGCAGGATAGTGCGAGGCATGGGTCAATTATAAAGAAAACGACATAAAAATGTTTATTGAATAGGAGAAATTGGCTATCCAAAAAGGTAAATGATATATTGAATAATCGCTTAAGTAAAGTTATACTTAGAGTGGGTCGTCAATGGGAACTTTGTTGAAAGTGCTTCGCCATCTCCCGTTGACCAATCAGGAGGCTCCTATGAAACACCGCTTGACTCTGGCTTCAACAATTTTGATTTTGGCGTTGATCGTCTCTTTTTTCCCCGCTTCGGCATCGACTTTTGATCGCCCCGTTGCACCAGCCTGCAACTTTGCTCAGTTTGTTGCAGATGTAACCATTCCCGATGGCACGACCATCGCATCGGGCGCGGCGTTCACGAAAACATGGCGGCTGAGAAATATCGGCAGCTGCTCATGGACAACCTCCTATGCGCTGGTGTTCAGTTCCGGAAGTGCAATGGGCGGATCAACAGTTAATTTTCCGGTGAATGTTGCGCCGGGTCAGACCGTTGATCTTACCGTCAACTTGACTGCGCCGACAACTTCGGGGCAGTTTATCGGTTACTGGAAATTGCGGGATGCCTCGGGTAATTTGTTTGGCATTGGCTGGAATGAGAACAATGCATTTTGGGTCGAGATCAACGTCTCTTCTTCCACGGCCAGCGTTGGTTATGACTTTGCCGGGAATGCATGTCAAGCCACGTGGACGACTGCGGATGGAACATTGCCTTGTCCCGGAACGGACGGCTCATCAAGTGGATTTGTTTTGCAAGTTTCGAATCCTCAATTGGAAGATGGCTCGACCAGCAGCGGTCCGGGATTGATCACTAATCCGGAAAATGTTTATAACGGTGAAATTCAAGGAACCTATCCAGCCTTCTTGGTTCAAAATGGAGATCACTTTCAAAGCGTAGTCAATTGCGCTTATAACGCAACCAATTGTTCTGTAACCTTCCGACTCGATTATCAAATTGGCAACGGCCCCGTTTATACATATTGGTCATCCCGCGAAAAATATGACGGGTTATATTATCAAGCCAATGTGGATTTGAGTCCGCTGGCGGGGCAGAATGTTAAATTTATTCTTACGGTTCTCGCTTTCGGATCCCCAAGCGGCGACCGCGCCTTGTGGTCGAATCCCGTCATCCAGCGGAATGGCGGCACTCTGGTTCCAACCGCCACCGTTGGTCCCGGCACACCGACGGCCGTCTATCCTCCGCCCGCTGATTGCGACCGCGCTCACTTCATCGCGGATGTGACGATTCCCGATGGAACAGTGATCAACCCCGGCGCAACCTTTACAAAGACTTGGCGGCTTAAGAACATTGGCACATGCACATGGACAACTTCTTACTCATTGGTCTTTGATACTGGCGATCAAATGGGTGGACCAAATTCCGTTAATCTTCCGCAATCGGTTGCACCCGGTCAAACTACTGATTTGACGATCACGCTCACTGCACCGAGCACGCCCGGTTCTTATCGCGGCTATTGGAAATTCAAAGACAATAACGGCATCCCGTTCGGACTTGGCTTTGCTGGCACGCAATCGTGGTGGGTGGATATCACTGTTTCCGGCACCGCAGTTGTCACTTCAACGCCGGTTGCAACTGGAACAATCGGTACGCCGATATCCACCAGCACGTCTGTATCAACGACCGGCACGGCGTATGATTTCGCAGCAAATGTGTGTTCGGCCGCTTGGACCTCCGGCGTAGGCACGCTTCCTTGTCCCGGAGCCGACGGCGACTCGAGAGGATTCGTGATGGAAGTCGCGAGTCCCACCTTGGAAAATGGAACGGTTGATCAAGGCGCGGTGGGCCTAATTACCTTCCCGCAAAATATCTATAACGGTTACATTCAAGGCTCTTATCCAAGCTATACGGTTCAGCCTGGTGATCGTTTCCGGTCGATTGTTAACTGTTCCTATAACTCAACCTCTTGTTATGTGGTTTTCCGTTTGGATTATCAAACCGGAAGCAATCCAGTCCAAACTCTGTGGGCTTTTGCAGAAAAATATGATGGCTTGTATGGCAAGGCTGATGTTGATCTGAGTTCACTAGTTGGTCAGAATGTAAAATTCATTCTCACGGTTCTTTCTGCCGGATCCCCAATCGGCGACCGCGCACTGTGGGTCGCGCCGATGATCTACAATGCTTCGGCTGTTTCCGCAACGCCGACCAACACCTCTGCTGTAAGTCCCACGGTAACGCCTGTAACGGGCACGCCTCAAGCCAATACGCTGATGTATGTCAATCAGACTTATAACTTCCAGTTCAATTATCCCAGCCAAGGGCAGATCAGCAACCAGACAACTACCGGAGCTCATATCACCTTGCCGTTCACGCCGGGCACGAATTTGGTCGAGAAGTATTTGGATGTTAATGTAGCTACCAACGCCACCACTTGTTCCAGCCCATTGACACACGGATATACACCGGGTTCATTCCAGTCTCAGCAAGTGACCATCAATAATGTGAACTTCGTTAAGGAAAGCGGATCAAATGCTGGGGCGGGCAACTTCTACGATTGGGTTGCGTATTCGACTCTTAAAGGGACAAATTGCATCAGTCTCAGTTTCACTCTGCATTCGACCAACCCCGGAGTTTACACCACGCCGCCGCCGACTTTTAACATGACCGCGGAGTCGGCTATCTTCTCAACGATTGTTTCAACGTTCGCGTTTACGCAATAGAAGTTAGCAAAACAAAAAGTGACCGTCATCTCAAAGATGACGGTCACTTTTTTATTCTCTTCTTCCCTTTGGAACGATTCTGATCGGCGTTCCAACGAAACCGTATTCAGCCCTCAACTGGTTTTCGAGAAAGCGCATATAACTAAAGTGCATGAGCTTTGGGTCGTTGACGTAGATCATGAACGTCGGCGGGTCGGAACGGACTTGTGTGCCATAAAAAATTTTGAGCTGTCGTCCGGCGTGTGCGGGAGCGGAATGCGCGTCTTGTGCCTCGACCAAGATTTTGTTTACCTTGGATGTGGTTAATCGCGCCAAACGTTCTTCCTGAACGCGTAAAGCCAGCGGCAAAACTTCATCCATGCGCTGACCCGTTTTGGCGGAGATGAATAACAGCGGCACGTAATCCACGAAGTTCAAATCCGTTCGGATCTGCCGCGTGAATTCATTCATGGTTTCGTTATCTTTCTTGACCATATCCCATTTGTTGACCAGCACAATACATGATTTCCATTCATCGAGAATGAAACCAGCGATGTGAGCATCCTGAGCGGTGATGCCGGTCGTTGCATCGATCATCAATAACACCACGTCTGCGCGCTCGATGGCTTTGAAAGAACGAAGGACGCTGTATTGTTCGACACCTTGTTCGATCTTGCCTCGGCGGCGGATACCGGCTGTATCAATCAATGTGAGTGATAAACCTGCATATTCAAACTGAGTGTCGACTGCATCGCGCGTGGTCCCGGCGATCGGGCTGACGATGGCGCGTTCTTTGCCAACTAATTTATTGAGCAGGCTTGATTTCCCAGCGTTCGGTTTGCCAACGATGGCAATCTTGATCGATTCATCTTCTTCATGTTCCGCTTCAGGAAAACTGGCAACCAGTTTATCCAGCAATTCGCCGGTGTCTGTGCCGTGTATTGCGGAGATGGCATATGGTTCGCCGAGTCCCAGTTCATAAAATTCACCAGCCGATTCGCGCCGCTCAAGCGACTCGCATTTATTGACTACGACAAAAATAGGAGGATGAAAACTTCCATCGGAATTCTTCTTTTGAGCACGGCGCAAGATTTCAGCCACCTCGAGATCAGGAGGTGTGACGCCCGCTTCACCATCCGTGATAAATAAAACGGCATCCGCATCTTGCGCGGCGATCAGCGCCTGAGCTTTGATCTCGTTAATGAAATCCGCGGAACCGATCGATAGCGGACTCTTGCCGCCGTGCGTTGGATCAATTCCGCCGGTGTCTATAATTCCGAACGCGCGGCCATTCCACTCGGACTCGGCGTAGATGCGGTCACGCGTGGTGCCGGGCGTATCGTCTACAATAGCGAGACGCTCGCCGACGAGTCGATTGAAGAGAGTGCTTTTGCCAACGTTGGGACGACCAACGAGAGCGACAATGGGTTTAGTCATAATTCCTTTTTATCATGAAGGATGTCAAGTATACAGCATTTTCGCGAGCAAATACTTTTGTGGGCTTTTCTTTTGCCATGGAGCATATATAAGGAAATAAAAATTCTCTACCTGCTCATGCAGATAATAGACGAAAATAAGAGTTGGTTAGCCTCGCTTCTATGCAGGTTTTTTTCCGGTCACTACCCGCACGGGCAGAAAAATTTGAAAGATTAGCCCCGATCGTTTCGCTTCACGCCATCCCAACTCTTGTAAAGTCCGAAGATACTCGTCAGTACACTGAAAATCGAGTAAAGCTACCTGCCCATTTGGTTTTAACACGCGTGCAATTTCACGCACAGCTTGAGAGCGACCTTCTTTGTCAGGCACATTATGAATTGCCAAACTTGAAATCACAACATCCATCGTGTGGTCTTTAAAGGGCAATTGGCGCATATCGCCTGTTTTTACAGAAACACGATCTGCTACACCTTCGGCTTGAGCATTGACCAGCGTGGTTTCAGGATGGTTTCCGGATTGGTCTACGCTTTGCCAGAGATCAATTCCAATCGCTTGTCCCGTCGTCAGTCGTCGAGCGGCGGCCATTAACAATAAGCCGCGTCCACAACCTACATCTAAGACTGTTTCAGTTCCACGTAATTCAAGCGATTCTATCAATTGCTCTCTGAATTTTATTTTGCCAACTTTGCTGCTCCACACCATCAATGCCGCCGTCATCAATAAGCTGGCTCCGGTTAGCAGACCACAAATTAGTAAAATAGCAGCGATCCACGATTGAACGGACATTAGAATAAGATTCAGAACGATGCCAGCGATCATAGAGGCCAGACCTGCAATTATCAAGTTGCGAATAACTAGCGGAGCGTCTATTCCATAATCGCCATTTACTTTAGCAGGTTTATTCATAACTATTCCTTATAATATAATCGCAATGTTTATTAACTACTTAGGAAGCTGAAACAAAATAAGGATAAAAATTCTCTTTGATTTTTGTCTATAAGGTTACTAAGTCTGTTGGCGTTTTGCGATTAAGGATGAGGTGTAGGGCTTGGATTGGAAGTTAGAATCACCTCTACCGTTCCGGGAAGAATCGATTCAACTTGCAAATTGGAAACCAATATCTGCACATTCGGCGTGAGTTGGTGCGTACCTTGGCTCAATCCCGTCGCATCTACAGTAATGAGCACATCTTGATGTGTCAGTGTATCCAATAATGGAAGCGGACCTGAAATGATTACATCCACTGCGGCCGGTGAGATTTGCGCGCTCATATCCGGTGGTAAACCGGATACTTCTACGTTTTCGCCGGATAAAGTGAGACTGCTTTCAATGGCTGAGATGTCCGCTTGAATTGAAACGTTCGGATCGCCGATGACTGAAACATTGGAGGGTAAATTCAGTCCGAGTTGCGTGTTGATATTATTGTTCATGTTCTGCAAATCGAGCGGCTGTGTTTCAACCACGCCCGGTAATGAACCTACCAACTCGGGGTCCGATGAATATACAGTCACTACCGGAGGAAAAACCGAGATGTTATCCAAGCGATAACCATTTGCAACTTGTCCGTGCACGATCACTTTGACAGCCATATCACGAAAACCGCTCTCTTGACTGATCGGCAAAATAATATGCGCCGTTTCCGGCTGGATGTTGATGCCATTCACAGCTTGATTGCTTCCATCATATGCAACGATGGAAGCGGATGATGAGATCTCTTCCCGCGCTGCACCCAGATTGACCGAAACACTGACCCGCTTCACGCGCGAAACAAGAGATTGGGCTCCGGTCACGACAACTTGGCCTACGTCCACAGTTGGATTCCCAGCTTGATAACCTACCGCGGGTTGTCCAGTGACATCTATATTAAGCGGAAAGGTTTGCGTGGCAAGTGATTCCAATGTCAAGGTGATCAAATCTGGGCTGGCACTTACAATTCGAACCGGACGTTCGTCTACTTGGACTTGAAGTTTTAATTGGTGTTTGCCCTGACTCAATCCTGAAAGATCAAGAATTGCGCGCACGCTATCGGGTTTCGCAGTGAGCTGATCCCATATCGAGCGCGGGGCGCGCAGTGTGATTTGGGTTTGATGAGGAATGTCTCCAGTGATGATCGTTCCCGAATCCTGGCCGACGATTTGAATATTGACTGGAGTCGGATAAACTCGAACTTCATCAGGATCCGACGATGTGACAGCCGCCACCCAAACAGCCAAGGCTAATGCAAATGCCCACAAGAATAAACGAAGATTATCGGCGATGCGTCTAAGCATGTTGCTGTTATTCATCCTTGCGCGGGGAATTGGATGGCATGAAACGTCTCAACCAATTTGGAACGTGCTCACTGGCACTGGGACGAAAGAAAGCTACCAGAATATTCTCTAGGCGTTCCGAATCAATTCTACGGATCATACGTCCTGCATGAGCAATGGAAATTGAGCCTGTTTCCTCAGATACGACTACGGCAATCGCATCACTTTCTTCAGAGATGCCAAGGGCAGCGCGATGACGTAGCCCCATCTGTCTTTCGGGAGAGCGGTTCAGGATTCCGCTCGAAGAGAGCGGCATGACACAGGCGGCCGCCACCACTTTCGGCCCAGAAAGAATCGAGGCGCCGTCATGCAATGGCGTGTTCGGATAAAAGATTTGCAGTAACAATTCCGGCGTGACCGCCGCATCCATCTTCACACCGCTTTGAATATACTCGTCGAGATTGTCCAATCTTTGCAGGATGATCAGCGCGCCGTGTTGACGAGCGGATAGACGCGCAACGGCCGTCACAATATTATGTATGGTTTGTTCAAATTCAGGATTGGGCGTTTTGTTGAATGCAATCGACAGAGTTCCGGCGCGTCCAATGCGTTCAAGAGCGCGGCGGATTTCCGGTGCAAAGATCACAGGCACAGATAATAATAAAGCCGGTAAGGAATTTTGGACAAGCCATGAAAACGCCGGGAGGTTTATGAAACTTGTGATCAGAACCAGCGCGACCACGATCAGAATTACACCGCGCAATAGAACCATCGCTTGCGTGCCGCGCAGCCAATACAGCAGGCTGTAAAAAATCAGCGTGACCAGCAGAATGTCAATTGCGCTGAGCCAGCTTAAGCGTTGAAAGATGAAGAGGAGGTTGTTTAAAAACTCTGACACTTTTTAAGATGGTTGATCCGTTCATCGGAGGTTCGAGCACATATTCTAATGACCGGACAGATTAGTTTCAAGTGCTGGATATTCCAGCGCTGTACAGAATCAAGGTTGAATTAAATCGGCCTCAAAACGCGATCTTGCCTAAGCTGTTTGAATAAGATAATCGTATTACCTTGTGGCATCGATTCGATGGCCGCATCCTGCCAGGCTTGAACGCCCAACGCATTCGGTGCGCGCGATTCGTAACCTAATTTTTTCCAAACTGAATCCAGAGCGGCAAGTTCAGGCATCGGGAAAATCAGCGAGGCCTCACATTGTAAATCACCAGAGGCGCGTTCCACTTCAGCGATCAACATTTCAAGACCACTTTGAACATCGATTCCATTTTCAATATAAAGTTCAGTCGTACGCGCCACCAGATTTTCCACTTGCCAGCCCGCAATGCCCACCAATTGATCTTCAAGTTGGAGAAGCATGTAGGCTTTATCTCCGAAACTTGCCATGACATCGTCGCCGGATAATTTTTGCTGGCCCTTACTTAAATGGTTGATCAATTTGGAAATCGACTCGGAATTTTTCGGTTTGCCGCGCACCACGACGAAATTTCCCGCACCTTGTTTGATAATGACAGGTTGTGTGATCTCAGCGGTCGAGGGTGAAATTTGTTTCCATGCACTCGAGACTTGTTTCCATAAATCATCGTATGAGCCGGTATTACGGATCACGACATTCGCCGCTGCGATCTTTTCGCCTTGAGCGGCTTGCAAGCTGATTCGATGCTGCGCTTCGTCGCGCGTTAAATTACGCTTGCGAATTAATCGTTCAATCTGGACCTCTTCCGGCGCGTACGTCACCCAGACGCTGTCACACGCTTTTCGTAATTCACTTTCTAAAAGTTTGATCGCCTCGATCACTACGACAGGCTGGCTGGCTCGTTTTACTAATACATTAATGGCTTGCCCAACTAGCGGATGAACGATATCTTCCAGTTCAGCCAGCGCGGCTGAGTCGCGAAATACAACGCCGCCGAGTTTGCTCCGGTCAATCTCGCCATCTTTATCAACGATCCATTTGCCAAATTTCTCGATCACCGGTTGATAGCCCGGCGCCCCTTTTGAAATCGCGCGATGGGATAAGGCATCTGCATCAATCGTATAGGCGCCGAGATGCTCCAGCATTCTGCGTACAACGCTTTTGCCGGTGGCGATGTTGCCGGTCAGACCGATGATATATTTTCCGGGTATGCTGCTCAAATCGATTCCTCAAAGAAAGGATAATAACATTCCTATTTTACATTAAAAAGAGCCGGCGAATAGAGTTGACTGCTCTTTGCCTCGCGTGTATGATGAATGCGCCTCAGGCCGGTTGGGCGGTCGCGGTTCCATGCGAAAGCAAAGAATCGAGGAAAGTCCGTACTCAATAGGGCACGACGCCGGGGAAATCCCGGGATGGAGTGATCTGTCGCAGCGGGCCACAGAAACAAGTAGCCGCGCGAGCGGTCAAAGTGAAAAGGCGGTGTAAGAGACCACCGGCGTTCACAGCAATGTGGGCGGCCAGGCAACCCCCGTCGGGAGCAAGGTCAAGCAGAGACAACGGAGCGGCCCGCTCCTTTTAGTCTCGGGTAGACTGCATAGATAGATGATCGCCGGAACGAGTCGACAGGGATGACACTCGTCAGGGCGTAAACCTGTGCGGCTTGTTTTACAAAATGCGGCTTATAGACCGACCTGAGGTATTACTTTAAATCATTCATCGAGGTTACAAATCATGCACGAACTTTATGCAACGCAAGCCATACTTGAAAAAGCGATTCTAAAAGCGAACGAAGCCAACGCCAAACGTATCACCAATTTATATCTTGTGGTTGGCGAGATTTCAACCTACACCAATGACTCGGTGCAGTTCTATTGGGACGACCTCAGCAAAGGAACAGTGGCAGAAGGCGCAATCCTGCACTTCCGGCCTGTGCAAACTGAAGCGCAGTGCATGAGCTGTTTCACAAAATATCATCCGACTGAAGGCGAAATCGTCTGTCCAAATTGCGGCGGAGTCGGCGCTAAGATTGTTGCCGGTGAAGAATTCTATATGGAAGCGCTTGACGTGGAATGACGATCGGAGCCAAGATCCACATCACGGGGATTGTGCAGGGCGTTGGCTTCCGTCCGTTTGTTTATAATCTCGCAACCCGTTTTCAACTTAATGGCTGGGTACGCAACACATCCGCAGGTGTGGATATCGAAGTGGATGGAGAGCAAGATGTGCTGGATACGTTCGTCAAAGCATTGCGCGATGAAGCGCCTCCGCTTTCGCGAATTGATGAATTTACGGCCTCTTTCGGATCTGCTAACGGCTTCCATTCATTTGAAATTCTCCATTCCGAATCTATCCCCGAAGCTTTTCAACCGATTTCACCGGACGTTGCCATTTGCGATGATTGCCTGCGCGAACTCTTTGATCCAAATGATCGCCGCTTTCGTTACCCGTTTATCAATTGCACTAATTGCGGCCCGCGTTTTACAATCATTCAGGATATTCCTTATGACCGTCCAAAGACCACGATGGCGGGATTCGAATTATGTCCTGATTGCGCGCGCGAATATGCCGATCCCTCGAACCGAAGATTTCATGCGCAGCCGGTGGCGTGTCCGAAATGTGGACCTCATGTTTGGCTGGAATTTGTAGGGACACAACATTCTGCGCCTATACTTGAAAACGATGACGCCATTGTTGAAATGCGCCGACTATTGGCTGAAGGAAAAACTGTTGCTATCAAAGGCTTGGGCGGATTTCACCTTGCGTGTGATGCTTTCAATCCATCTGCCGTCACTGAACTTCGCCGCCGTAAACTGCGCGTGGATAAACCCTTTGCTGTGATGATGCCCGATATCGAAACTATCGAGCGGCATTGTTTTATCAGCGCATCAGAACGCGAGTTGTTGAAATCGTCTGCGCGACCGATTGTTTTACTGAAACGTAAACCAGAGTCCAAGCTTGTCCGTGAAATCGCACCGGGACAAGATGTGATTGGCATGATGTTGCCGTACACGCCTTTGCATTATCTGCTTCTAGAAAAGTCAGGTCAATTTCCGGACGCGCTGGTGATGACGAGCGGTAATCTTTCAGAAGAACCGATTGCAACCGATAACGATGAAGCTCGTCGAAAACTAGCTCCTCTTGCAGATGCTTTTCTTTTGCACAACCGTGATATTTACATTCGTTGCGACGATTCGGTGGCGCGTGTATTCGAAAAGCAAATTTTCCCCATTCGGCGTTCGCGCGGATATGCTCCGTTTCCTGTCAAGCTTCCATGGCAGGCGCCGCCGCTTCTCGCTGTCGGTGCGGAACTCAAAAATACTTTTTGCATTACTCATCGCAACTATGCTTTTCTGAGTCACCATATCGGAGATTTGGAAAACTACGAAACGCTTCAATCCTTTGAGCAGGGAATTGAACATTTTGAAAATCTATTTCGGGTCAAACCGGAAGCGATTGCTTTTGATTTGCATCCGAACTATTTGTCAACTCGTTATGCCTTGCAACGGGCAGAGCGCGAAGGCTTGCGGACCATTGGCATTCAACATCATCATGCTCATATCGCCGCCTGCATGGCGGAACACGGATTGGATGGTTCGCATTCGGTCATCGGCATTGCTTTCGATGGAACAGGTTACGGTGATGATGGAAATATTTGGGGCGGAGAATTTCTGGTCGCGGATTATCAAAATTACGAACGTCCATTTCATTTGGAATATTTCCCTCTGCCCGGCGGTGATGCGGCGATCAAACATCCCGCGCGTATCGCGTTGGCTTTGTTATCGTCGCTGGGAATTGAATGGGATGAAAGACTTGCACCCGTTGCTGAATTGAGTGAAATGGAACGCGCGACTTTGCGAACACAATTGGATCGCAAGATCAATACGCCTTTGACATCAAGTATGGGCCGTCTTTTCGATGCGGCCGCGGCGTTGGCGTCGGTGCGGCAGAAAGTCAATTATGAGGCGCAAGCCGCGATTGAGTTTGAGGCTTTGGCAGATGAAGCTGAAACCAAGGGTTATTCATTTGGTTTGAATCAAGATCGAGTCGAGGTAAGAGGCGTGATTGAGTCGTTGGTTGCTGACGTTTTAGCCGGAGCTCCCGCGCCAATCATCTCAGCTCGTTTTCATAATGGTCTCGCGGAAATGGTGCGGGTAGCCAGTGTAACGCTAAGAAATAAAACAAAAATTAACGAAATCGCATTATCCGGCGGAGTTTGGCAGAATATCACCCTATTAGGACGAACTTTGACACTTTTAGAAAAAGAAGGTTTTAGAGTATACCTACATCGAGAAGTGCCGACCAACGACGGCGGCTTGTCACTTGGGCAAGCTGCGATTGCGGCGGCAAGAATGAGAGTTTGATATGTGTCTAGCGGTGCCAGCAAGAATTGAAGAGATTTATCCAAAAGATGGTTTGAAGATGGCGAAGGTTGACTTCGGCGGCGTGACGCGCGAAGTCTGTTTGGATTATGTGCCGGAAGCAAAAGTGGGAGAGTATTGCGTTGTTCATGTCGGCTTTGCGATCAGTTTATTGAGCGAACAGGAAGCCCAAGAAACACTCACATTGTTAAAAGATATTGCCAGCTTGGAAGAAGAACTCGGGCCCGAATGAAGTATGTGAACGAATATCGTGACGCCGCGCTGGTTGGCGAAGTGATTGACGAAATCCGCCATACGATGACGCGTCCGTGGACGATGATGGAAATCTGCGGCGGGCAAACACACGCTATCGTTCGGTATGGAATTGACCAGCTTCTTCCATCTGAAATCGAATTGGTTCACGGTCCGGGTTGTCCCGTTTGTGTGACGCCGCTCGAGTTGATCGATAAAGCGCTCGTGATTGCATCCCAACCTAACGTGATCTTTTGTTCGTATGGAGATATGTTGCGCGTCCCGGGCTCGGGCCGCGATTTGTTTTCAGTGAAAGCCGCGGGTGGAGATGTGCGCGTCGTCTATTCCCCGCTTGATGCGGTTGAAGTGGCAAGACAAAATCCCAATAAACAGATTGTCTTTTTTGCGATCGGCTTCGAGACAACTGCGCCTCCGAATGTGATGAGCGTTGTGCAAGCGCGTTCGCTTGGATTGACGAACTATAGTATTTTGGTTTCTCATGTGCGAGTGCCGCCCGCGATCAACGCTATTCTTTCATCGCCTGTGAATCGCGTGCAGGGATTTTTGCTCGCGGGTCATGTCTGTGCAGTGATGGGCTATCACGAATATCCAGAGTTGGTCGAAAAATTTAAAGTGCCGATGGCAGTCACGGGTTTTGAGCCGCTGGATATTGTGCTCGGCATTTTGGAAGCCGTGAAATTATTGGAAGCCGGTAAATTGGAAATCAATAATGCTTATTCGCGTGCCGTAACCTTTGAGGGAAATCTTCCGGCGCAGAAAACGATTAATGAAGTCTTTGAAGAATGTGACCGCAAATGGCGCGGCATTGGTATGATTCCCATGAGCGGCTGGCGCTTGAGGTCTAAGTTTGATTCGTTCAACGCGGAAAAGAAATTTGATGTGGGCGAAATTACAACCCAAGAGTCGCCGTTATGTATCGCGGGACAGATCTTACAAGGATTAAAGAAGCCGCACGATTGTCCCGCGTTCGGTTCGGTGTGCACGCCCGAGCATCCGCTGGGTGCGACGATGGTTTCATCCGAGGGAGCTTGTGCGGCATATTATCGTTACGGGCGCATTACACGTTAACCGATCCGGCCGCCTTTACATCTTTCAAATTCAATTGCAATGACGTTCGCCCGTTATATTCGTTGGTTTCAAATGAATACATCACATCCACGCGCAGGCCTAAATTATTTTTCAGGCTTCCCATGCGAAAGCCAATCGCATCGTAGGGCGCGCCGTGTTCATCTTCAAGCGTCAATTTAAGATGCTTGCCCTCTGCTCCGACCACACGCGATGATTTTACTTTCACATCGCGCGATACAAAGATCGCATTGGGATTTCCATAACCGGTCGGTTCAAAATATGCGAGATGCTTAAGTAAATCGAAATTTAATTGTGAAAGCGAGACTTCCATATCCGCCGTCACTGTCGGACGCAAATCTTTTCCGCTTAACTGCGCTTCGGCTATAAACTTCAAGCGGCTGATCAGTTCTGGAAGTTTTTCGTTGCGGACGGTGAATCCCGCCGCGGCGGCGTGTCCTCCGTGACGAACCAGCAAGTCCGCGCATTGATCGAGCGCTTCGGTGATATGGAATTCGGGAATCGAGCGGCATGAGCCGCGTGTTTCTTCCGCGCCTTTTGCCGCGACGACCGATGGACGATAATGTGTTTCAGTTAAACGTGAGGCGGCTAAACCAATGACACCGGCATTGAATTCTTCATCAACAGCAAAAAGTAAAAATGGATTTGTTTCATCAGCTATTGCTAATGATTCAGCTTTCTCTTGTGTGGTGCGCGTCAATACCTGCCGCTGACGGTTCTGCACATCGAGTTGTTGCGCGAGCTGACCCGCCAGCATCACGTCATTCGTGGTTAATAAATCCAATGCAGCTAATGCGGACTCGAGTCGTCCGGCCGCGTTAAGGCGCGGCCCCAAAATGAATCCGATTTGATCGGCTGTGGTTTTGCCGATATTCATCTCTGCTATATTAGCAAGTGAATATAGACCTTGTCGTTTTGTCTCGCGGATTTGTTTGATTCCGCGTCGGACAAGCACGCGGTTTTCTCCAACCAACGGGGCAAGATCAGCAACTGTGCCAAGAGCAACGAGATCGAGAAGCTCAATCAGAGATAAATCTCCGCTCCCGATTAATGCTTCGGAGATTTTGTAGGCAATTCCTACTCCGGCTAAATCTTTATCAATATATAAATCACCAGCTTGTTTTGGATTGATGATCGTAAAAGCGGGCGGCAATTCATCGCTGGGATGATGGTGATCTGAAATAATGAGGTCCAATCCGATGTCACGCGCGTGCTGTGCTTCATTCGGTGAGCGGATTCCGCAATCCACTGTGATGACGAGTTTGACGCCATCCGCTTTTAGATGATCGAGCGCTTCGTTGTTGAGTCCATAGCCTTCGTCGAATCGATTCGGAATGTAGCCGCGTACATCTGCATGGAGTTGTTGAAGCGCCTGCAGAAGCAAAGCCGTCGAGGTGACACCATCCACATCGTAATCGCCGTAGATGGCAATGGCTTGTTGATGATCGAGCGCGAAGCGGATGCGCTCAATCGCAATATCCATGTTTTTGATTTGAAAAGGATTGGTATCGAAATTTGCTTCCGCTTTGAGAAATGTGCGTGCGTCCGCATCTGTGGCATAGCCGCGATTGAAAAGAATCTGCCGCAAAATCGGGGGGAAAGCCGCGAGGTTTTCATCAGCTTGCGGGGTGAGCTTGGGTTGGATCAGCCAGCGTTTGGATTGCATAGCTTGATTATACGGGAGATTGCTTCAACGAGTAAAGTTGTGGCAGAGATTTTAACGTTGTATAATAGTTCTAAACTTGTGAACCATTATGGTTCGATACTACAGAATCATAATTGAAAGCGGAGAATCTTGTATGTATAACGTTGGACCCGATGAAAAAACATCCACGGTAATGTGTTATACCAATAACGCTTTTGTGCGCGGCGACGTGGTAACTAAAGATAATGTGCGCGTCAGCATTTGGTTAAGAACGCAAGCCGTAACAAATTATATTCATTTGTTGAAACCGCAAATCTTGCTCTTCGGCGGGACGCCGCCCAAGTCCGTTGTATATAATGAACTTTATTTTCCGACCACGCAAATCATTGCTTTTCATTTGGCACCGCCGCTGGCTGACCCATTGGATTACGATGCCAACGAAGCCAACCGCACCATGGCCGATACTAACTTGGTGCTCGGCTCATTTGTGGTAAAAGGGAAACTTCGCATCTCGACCCATACTGATTTTGCGACCAGCATCGAAGTTGGACGCGCGAACTGGCTTTCGATTTATGACGCTGATATTGCGAATCCGTTCTTGGTGCAGATGCCGCCCATTCATGTGCCGATGATGTTGGTGCGCCCGGAGCAGGTGAGCTTCGGATTGTAAGTTTTTGAGTGATGAGTTCGAGCATGTAATCTTGACTTTAGAGCAGGCGAAGAGAATTAATGCATTGGTACCATCTCCCCAAAGTGATTCGCAACGCGGACGCGATACGCGAATATGAACACGGCGAAAGCAAACGGATTGGCCGTTATGTTAAGCGGTTTGTTTTTATTGCTTTATTAATGATATTGCTTTTTGTGGTTTGGTTTTTTCTTCGTTGAAAATAGTTGATCGTTTTAGGAATGCTTAAGTTATGAAATCCAGTTTGAAGCGTCAGAATGGACGGCTGACGGTGCTTTACGATATTGCGCTGGACTTGCTGAATCATCCTCACGTAGAGGATGTGTTGAATACGATTGTCCTGCGCGCTTCGGATTTGCTGGACGCACCATTCGGTTTGCTGGATCTTTTAGAGGGCGACATGCTGGTGATTCACGGCGCGACCGAAATGGTCAAATCACTCAAGGGACAAAGCATCCCGCTTCGGAATTCTCACCTGACGCGTCGCGCGATTCAGACGCGCCAGCCGCAGTTTGTTGAAAATTATATTGCTCTTCCGGGTCGCGTGAAGATTCATGATCCTTATCATTTGAAAGCCGCTTGTACTTTTCCGATTGTCATTGGTGATAAAGCAGTCGGGGTGCTCAGCTTGGGGCGGACCGACTCGGATAAACCCTTTACTCCGGATGAATTGGATATCCTGCCGGAGTTTGCACATTTGGCGGCGCTTGCCATCGAAAGCGCCAACCGATTCGAAGAGACGGAAAAGAAATCAATGACCGATGGCTTGACTGGACTCGCCAACCGTCGTCGGTTCGATGCGTTCTTAGATGATGAATGGGCTCACGCCATGCGGACCAAAAAATCCTTGGCGTTGATCATGGCGGATATCGATTCATTTAAAAAATATAACGATACGTATGGTCACGCCGCGGGCGATGAATGTTTGAGAGGCATTGCGCGTGTGATGCAAATCATCGGACGCCGCACTTCCGATCTGGCGGCGCGCTACGGCGGCGAGGAGTTGACTCTGGTTCTGCCTGTGACGAATCTTTCCCACGCCAAACGCATGGCAGAGGAATTACGCCGTCAAGTGGAGAAGTTGAAAATCCCGCATGAAACATCGGAAACGAAACCTTTTGTAACCATCAGCGCGGGCGTGGCGGCGATGATTCCCACGCGCAACAGCGATCCGTTGAGTTTGATCAATCTGGCAGACCAGGCTTTATATAAAGCCAAGCGGACAGGGAAGAATCGAGTCTGCACTGCCCGGAAAACGAAAACAAAACAGTGAGGCTCGAAGCCTTGTTCCGCACAGAGATTTGAATTAAGATAATGGTGCGTGTTCTTCAACCTGGGAGGGTTCGGGAGAGACGTAATTTTTAACATCGGGAGGCAAAATGAACATTCCAACAATCGGTGGGACGCGCGGCATTTTTGAAATCTTTGTGCCCGGCGTGTTTTTGCTTTTGAATATTGGAGCAGCGATTTATTCGTTACCCTATCTTGATGTACATACCCAAAATCTGATTATCACGTTAGCGTCGAATTCAGTGCTCGACTTGGTCGTCGGCATTTGCTTCGGCTATCTAGTTGGAGTTCTGCTTCGCTTGATCAAAACTGATTCGCTAGATAAATTTTCAGCGTGGTGGCTGCGGACTTTCGATAAGAACGTTCTTGAGAAATCATCGGATGGCAAGCGGAGTTATAGATTATCCGCTACAGAAGGATTTCCTTACGTTGGCTGGATTGGTCAGGTTGCAGGTGGTTATCTACCGCCGGAAGCATTGCATTTTTACCAAAAGGTCTGGTCGAAACGACAGCGTGCGAGCAACCAAAACAAACAGTTTTTCAACTTTTGCAAACTCGTTGTGAGTTGTAATGACGAGAACGCAGCGAATGAGATCTATGCTGCCGAAGCGCTCACACGTTATATCGCCAGTATGTATTATGCGCTGCTCTTAGGCTCGCTGCTAATTGTCATAACGATTGTCTTGCGCTATTTTGTGTTGGGTCAATTAGTACTTGGACTCTTTGGATTATTGGCGGCTTACTTGCTTGCCATTTTTATTATTGTCCAGCGCTTTAGAAAAATGCGCATCCGCGAAGTGGAAGTGGTTTTTGCCGCCAGTTATAAGAACCGCGAACTCTTCGATGAGAAACAATTAAAAAAGTAATTCATAGGTGAATGAAAAGGTCGGGTCTGCACTGCGCGGAAAATAAATTCAAAGCGATAATGCTTGAACGAGAGCAAGCCTGCATTCAAGTGTAGAAAATATTAAGATTGTTACTGCGATGTTTGAATTTATATCGTTCTCGCCATTAGCAACTCATCATACATCGTGCTGTTTGTATAAATCGCCTGTGGTTCTATGCCATAAGTTGTAAATCCACAGCGGGCATAACATCGAATCGCGGATGTATTAGTGGTTGTCACTCCCAGCTTGATAATCTTTATCTCATGCCTCTTTGCCCACTCAACGCAGGCTGCGACCAATTCATCGGCAATCCGCAAGCCGCGCCATTCTGACCGAACATAGACTCCCACAATCGTTCCGCTGTGCTGGGTCTTTGGCGAATCGCCTCGATAAATTCCGCATGTTCCAATCAAGTCATTTTCGTGGATGGCAAAGTAGGTTGTGTTCTCGTCCCCAAGCGAACGCATTCTCTCAACCCAAAAAGTTAACGGACGCTTTTCGTTTATATCGTAATCCGCGCTGAATGCCTCGGGGTGGTTGCGTAATCCTTCCAGACGCAATTCGCGATAAGCCTGGGCATCGCTTTCCTGTCCTTGACGTACGATGATGGTTCCGCGCGAGGTTGTTATGGTTTTGTCCATTTGAATTTTCTCTTAATAGAATTGTTCAAGTTATACCGTGCAACATCCAAGCGGACAGAGAAGAGTCGAGTTTGTTCTAGCCGTTCGTCTTTTAGGAAAAAATAATTTATTTTTCGTGCTTATGCTTATTGATTTTGGCAAGTTCAATAATCGTATATTTAGCTTTATATGGTTTTAAATGTCCAGTGGATTCAACAATATCCATTTTCGCCCATTTTTTCCAAAGATTAGAAATACCTTTCTGATCTAAACCAATTATGTTTCCAATTTCACGAGTAGATCGAGAACCATCAGATAACTCATAGATTTTTCTATCTCTCGGATTTGCAAAAATTCCAGAAAGAGCATTTTCCAATGCCTCATGATTTGAAAATTCGAGAAGCTCAACCATGCGCGAACAAATTTTGTTCAATATTTCTAACTGTCTTGCCACATCGTCTAGAGTTGCTGTCATAATTCATCCTCCTTAGATATAAGTTGATCTTTGACAGATGCAATTTGATTGCACCAGTCCGTGAAATAGACTTGCACTCGTTTTTGGTCATTTGGGTTGAGCGGATTGTGATGGTCAACAATATTTCGAGACATCGAAATTTCGCTGATGCGGGTTTCTACCCACTTTAAAGTCGGAAAAAAGGGTTTAAAGTCAGACCAGTATTCATCAAATATGTCAATTAAGTTTGCAATATCAGTGTAGTCTATAGGGTGTGATCCTCTTTTTCCATGCCAAGAGTTCTTTTCTTCTTGGGTCATTCGACCCTTTACGTCTTGTCTCATTTTTAAAGCACGTGTTGCATTCAGTTTATTCCACCACTCTTTGCCGAATTTTTTAGCCATTACTCGACTGATGACATCGCGCACAGAATTTTCAAAAACATAAAGTGTTGCGTAAATATCGGTCATCTCTTTTGCGCCATTTAGGATACTTTGAGAGAGCAACGGGTCTTTGAAATTAGCGTTACCCCCAATGCGAATAACCTTAGTTGTATTCTTGCTTGCTTTGTTATTCTTAGAGACAGATTTACTTGTAGTTTTTTCTGAGCCATCGCTTTGGATTCTAAAGCAGATATCTCGAACGCGTGATAAGGTCTCACTGTCTAAACCTAAGAGTTTCGCAACATCTTTCTTTTCAGTATGACCAATTACGCCATAGGCTTCAAGTTCGGACATTGGGCCGTAATTTACTATAATCTTGTCACGGCGTTGTTCCACTGCTTGCCGGGAAATATTTAATTCTTTTGCTAAAATTTGCTTAGGTGGCATGCTCATCAGTACTTACCTCTACCTGCTTAATAAGCTTGTTGGGAATTGATATTCCAAAATCAGAAAGTTCAAATAGTTTCTGGCGACGTCCTTTGACACTTGTTGTTTTGCTTTGTGCCAGAATTCCAATTACTTCCCATGCCTGTCCCCATTCTGAAACATATCGAATATTCACTCCACTTTGGGTTGCTATTTCTTTGGCGCCTCGATTTCCGTCGCAAAGATGATATACGATCTTTTTTTCATCAGTATCGAGAACATTTTCCAATGTTGTCTTTGCGGCAGGAAAGCCAATTAAACGTACCCATTGATTTATTTCCTGTAATGATTTGGCAATTTCACTTAATATATCAAGTTCGTTAGTGTTTAGATTATTCATTCTTAGCCTCTGGTTTCTCGGATAACTTAAATTTCTCGATAAAATATTCTTTTCCATTCTCATCTATATCTTTTTCGATTAATCCAGCTTCTAAAAGGGATGCTATCAATCTGCTGACACTGGGCTGTGTTGTGTCTGCCAGCTTTGCAATATCGGTTTGAGAAAGGTTGTTTGGATCAAAGAGCAAAGAAAAAATCTTTCGCTTGGTCTCTGTTGCCAAAAATTCCTTAAGTTGTTTTTGCTTTGTCCCGATATATTCTGGACCATAATGAGCAGAAATGGGGGTCAGCAATTCCTTTATTTCTGTCAATAACTTGATAACATCTTCTTCGTAGCTTCTCATATTTTCCTCTTTTTACTTATTTTATCTATGCAAATTTTATATACAAAAATTGTGTATATACCCTATATATTGGGTTATTTAATTGCTATAGCCACCATATATGGGGGGTATACAACATCTCTGAATTTCAAAAAGTTAAACCAGTAAAAACCATACGGATTCTATCGCGTTTCCGATGTTTGTCAAGCGTTTTTTGAACGAATTTACTCATGATTCTGGAACGGAACATGAAAAGACCTTAGAAACACAATTTTTTGTTTACATGTTTAGAACATACATTTCATAATTCTGTATAGTTTGAAGCCGTAGGGCATGTATGTTTATGAACTTTCACTGTACGTGAAGTATGTTTTCTTTTCCCAATTCCTGAATCCCGAATATCGTATAATCAGCACGATGTTTGAATTCACCATCACCGCCAAAAACAAGCGCGCCCGCATCGGGGTCTTCACCACGCCTCACGGCGATCTGCTCACGCCGGTCTTCGCGCCGGTCGGCACGCAAGCTACGGTCAAAACGCTCACGCCCGAACATCTCAAAGACATCAATGCCACGCTTGTGTTGAGCAACACATATCATCTTTATCTGCGTCCCGGCGACGAACTCGTCCGCGATCTCGGCGGCTTGCATCAATTCATGCAATGGCATCGTCCCATGCTCACCGACTCCGGCGGCTTTCAAGTCTTCTCACTTTCGCAGACTCGCAAGATCGACGACGACGGCGTGACCTTCAAGAGTCACATTGACGGCTCGACGCATCGCTTCACGCCCGAAAAGTCCATCGCTATTCAAGAGAATCTCGGCGCCGACATCATCATGGCTTTCGACGAATGTTCCGATCCGAACGACCACGCTTACACCAAACTCGCCATGGATCGGACTCATCGTTGGGCGGAACGTTGTGTCGACGCGAAGACGCGCGACGATCAGGCTTTATTCGGAATCATTCAAGGCGGCGTTCAAGCTGACCTGCGAGCGGAGTCCGCTAAATTTATTTCGTCTCTCGATACACCCGGCATCGCCATCGGCGGACTCTCGGTGGGCGAGACCAAAGATGAAATGCATTCGATGCTCGATGTGATGCATCCATTTCTTCCTGAAAACAAACCGCGCTATCTGATGGGCGTCGGCACGCCCGAAGATTTGATCAACGGCGTTCTGCGCGGCATTGACATCTTTGATTGCGTTCTTCCGACTCGTCTGGCGCGTCATCATTCTGCTTTTGCATCGGATGGAAGACTCAATTTAATGAATGCTTCCTTCGCCCGCGATGAACATCCGATTGATGAGTCGTGCAATTGTTATACTTGTAAAACTTTCACACGCGCATATCTTCGTCACCTCATTGTGGCGAAAGAATTGTTAGCCGGAACATTGATCTCTATCCATAATTTGCGAGCCTTGATAAGATTGATGGAGCAAATCAGAGTTTACATTGCAGATGGTTCGTTTGAATCGCGTGTGCCGGAATTATTAAGTCAATGGTCGAATAATGCGAAAAGAATTAAAAAGGTAATAGTGAATGGCGAATAGTGGAGGAGTAATGGCGAATACTGTTCCTTTTGAACCTGTTTATATAATTTTGTTTTTGCTTTTGTTGTTTGTAATTGCAATTTTTGAATCTATTCGCTTGACTCGTTCAGATGGTCATCCTAGACGTGGATTTATTATCTGGAAAAGACTTTTGTCTACTGAAGAGAAACAGTACCTAACACGACTAAATGAAGATATAGTTATATATTGG